>NZ_JBDGIV010000003.1:0-524559 GCF_057657255.1 Variovorax sp. Soil_C_19
AAACAGCCGGTAAACATCCCCACGAACCACGTCGCCAGTACCAGCATCGGCGTCCAAGGCCGAAATTCAACAGCCTGCTAGGGCACCAGCACCGCGCGGCCGCGGTGTCCGCGCTGCGCGATCCAGTCGAGCGCCGCACCCGCATCGGCCAGCGCGAACGGCTTCACATCAAGCTGCAGCCGCCCGTCGGCCAGTCGCGCGAGCAGGTCAGGCGCCGCCGCACGGCCCGCGGCTTCGCGCCGGAACATGTTGAGCGGCAGCAGCGCCACGTCGCGCTGCAGGAAATGAGCGATGTCGAGCTGCAGCAACGGCCCCGCGGTGTAGCCGACCAGCACCGCGCGGCCACCGGGACGCACCGCCGGCAATACCTTCGCGAGCACGTCGCCGCCGACGGTGTCGACGAGCAGGTCGGCTGTGCCCTCGCCCGGCGGCGGCCCATCGGGATCGACCGGCGACGCGGTGCAGCCGGCATCGCGCGCCAATTGCATTGCGAGCGATCCGACCGCACCGCTCGCGCCGGTCACGAGCACGCGCTCGCCCGGCTGCAGCTTCGCGACCTCGTGCAGCGCGACCCAGGCCGAGGTGCACGGCGAGAAGAAAGCCGCGCCCAGCGCCATCGGCACGGCATCGGGCAGCAGGCCCAGGGTTTCGTCGGGCGCGTCGATGAGTTCGCACCAGGTGCCATCGAAGAGCGTGCCGAGCCCGCCGCCGCGCAGCCACACGCGCTGGCCCGCCGCGTAGCGCTGGCTCGCGACCACGATGCCCGCGGCCTCCACGCCCGGTATGTACGGCATCGGCGGATGGCGCAGGAAGCTGCCGCGCCACACGGTGCGGTCGATGTGGCCGACCGTGGCCGCCTGCATGCGCACGAGGGTGCGTCCGGCGCGCGGCAGTGGATCGGCGGCTTCTTCGAGCACCGGCGCGGCATGGAAGCCATGGATGCGCACGGCCTTCATGGCAGCGTCGACAGGAAGTCGGCGACCGTGCGCGCGAAGGCTTCGGGCATCTGGTCGGGCAGCGGCACCATGCCGCCTTCGATGTCGACGATGCGCGCCTGCGGCAGGTGCTGCTGCAGCTCCGCCGCATGCGGCGCGGCGAACGGATCGGCCGTGGCGCGCACGATGAGCGCAGGCTGCGTCACGCGGGCGATGCGCGTCTCCATGCGGTACGACGCCACGGCGCGGTGCCCTTCCTCGAGCCGATGGCCGACCTTCATGGCATCGCGCACGAAGGCTTCGAGCAGGTCGGGGCGGCCCGGCGGATAGAAGCCCTGGCGCTTCTGCCAGAGCGCCGCGAGATGCATGCCGTCTTCGCTGGGCGCGACTTCGTCGATGGGCGGACGTTCGGCCCGCGCGCGGCGAAAGGCTTCGTCGGTGAAAGGCGTCGACGACAACACGAGGCTGCGCACGCGCTCGGGAAACGCAGCCGCCATTTCCAGCGCCACGACCCCACCCGTGTGGTGGCCGACCACGTCGGCGCGCAGGATGCCCAGCGCGTCGAGCAACTCGCAGGCCACGCGCGCCCATTGCGCGATGCTCGCAGGCGCGCCGCCGTCGTCGGAGTCGCCGAAACCCGCGGTGTCCATCGCAATGGCGCGGTAGCGCGCACCCAGCAGCGGCAGCACCGCGCGGTATTCGGCCCAGCTGCGCGGCGACTGGTGCAGCAGCAGCACGGGTGGCGCGTAAATGTCGCCACACGCCGCGTAGTGCACCTGTCCCACCGACAGATCGGCGAAGGCGCGGCGGATCGTCATGGCAGGGTGTCGGCGGCGGGCGCGCGCCAGAGGCCCGCGTGCTTCAGTTCGCCGAGCGTGCGCGAGAGCACGTCGCGCCGGTAGGCGGCCACGTCGCGGCCTTCATAGTCGTAGAAGCCGCTGCCGCTCTTGAGGCCGAGCCGCCCCTCTTCGACCATGCGCCCGACGATGGCCGGCGCGGTGTAGCGCCCCGCATCGAGCGAGGCCGACATCTCGCGGCTCGCGTGGTGCAGGATGTCGCAGCCGCCGAAGTCGATGAACTCCACCACGCCGAGCGCCGCGAAGCGCAGGCCGAGGCCGTAGCGCGTGGCCTTGTCGATCTCCTCGGCGGTGGCGGCGCCCTCCTCGATCATGCGTGCGGCCTCGTTCATGACCAGCGCCTGCAGGCGCGGCACGATGTAGCCCGGCGATGCGCCGCAGACCACCGGCAGCTTGCCGATGGCCTCCATCAGCGCCTTGGTGCGCGCGAGCACGGCGGCGTCGGTGCCCGGGTGGCAACTGAGCTCGACCACCGGGATCACATAGGCCGGATTGAGCCAGTGCATGTTGAGGAAGCGCTCGGGCCGCCGCACGAGCGCCGCGAGCTGCGTGACGAGGATGCTGCTCGTGGTCGACGTGAGGATCGCATCGTCGCGGCAATGCCGGTTGAGCTGCTCGAAGGCCTCGCGCTTGGCCTCGAGCGTCTCGGGCACGCCCTCGAATACCAGCTCGGCGGCCGCCAGGGCCTGCGGCGCGTCGGCCGCATTCACGAGGTGCACGCGCGCCGCGATGGCCTCGGCCTGCGCGGCGTCGATCACGCCGAGCTGCGCCAGCCCTGAGAGGCTGGCCTCGATCTCGGCCCGGGCCTCGGCCTGCAGCCGCTGCCAGGCTTCGTCGCTGCGCGGGCGCAGGTCGATCAATGCGATGCGGTGACCCGCATAGGCGAACGCGATCGCGATGCCGCGCCCCATGCGGCCCGCGCCGACGGCCGCAAAGCGGGGCAGCGCGGCTTCATTCGCCATCGTGCAGCCTTTGCTGGAGGTCGGCCGCGCTCAGGTCGGCCAGCCCCAGGCTTTCGAAGGTGCGCGCGCCGCGGCGCAGGTCGCGGCCGAGAAAGCCGCCCACGATGGCCAGCAGGCCGTGCGCGATCGGCGCATCCACGCCCGCATGGCGCGCGGCCGAGGCCAGGAAGGCCAGGCCGAGCTCGGTGTCCTCGGTGATGTAGCGGTGGGTGTGCAGGTCGATGTGCTCGCGCCAGTCGCCCGACTTGACGAGCTTCTTGTGCGCATCGCCGTACATCCACTGGTCGTTGTTGTAGTGGTCCGCCAGCGGATAGTGCGGCGCCGCATGCCCGAAGGCTTCGCGCACCGCCACGCGCTCCAGGTCGAGCCGGTCGGTCACGTCGCGCACCGCGCGCTGCGTGCCTTCGTTGTGGATGTCCCAGCGCTCGAAGTGCTGCAGCGGCGCGGCGTTCATCACCATGAGTGGCGGATGGATCACCGGGCCGGCATTCATCAGCGCGCCCGAGAGCGCATTGCCGCAGCCGTGCACCGCAGGGTAGGCCTGGCGGATCACCTCGATCGCCTCGGCTTCCTTCCGCGCAGGATAGACGCCGGTGGGCAGCCGGATCGCACGGATGGTGACGTTCACTTCGCGCTCGCCGTGCTTGCGCGCCAGGTATGGCAGGGTGCCGGTCTCGGCCCACGCCACGTCGGCACGGCTGCCTGCCGCCTTCACGGTGCGCGCCATCACGTAGCTGCCGAAAGTGCCGGGCGGCAGGAACACCACCTGGCCGTCGGCGAGGTGCGGCGCCATGGCCAGCGCGATGTCGTGCTGCGCGATCGCCGGGGTGGGAACGACGATGAGTTCCGCGCCCTTCAATGCCGCGGCGATGTCGCCGGTGGCCAGGGCCAGCGGCACCTCGCGCGCGCCATCGGCATCCTTCAGCGTGATGGCGCCCGCCTGCACCACCGGCTCGAGCGCTGCCGCATCGCGGCGCCACAGCCGCACTTCATGGCCCGCTTCGGAGAGGTCCGCGGCCGCCGCGTAGGCCCCATGGCCGCCGCCAAGAATCGCAATTTTCATGTTCGGAATTTGAAGGCAGATGTCGATGAACCGGTAGCCGCGGTGCGGACCGGAGAAGTAAATGCCTCAATACATTACTTTTCATCGTTTCATGTGTCAACCAACTTCCGTGACTGCGGCCCCCGCGGAAACCCGCAAAGGAAAAGCCCGGACTTCTCGCGAAGTCCGGGCTTTCTCGGGTGCGGGCGGCTCGTAGGCCGCCCTGGAGGGGATCAGCGCGTGGGCTTGAAGGCGCGCTTCTGGGCGTCGCGCGGCACGAAGACCTTGCCCGGGCCGCCATGGCCTGCGCCATTGCCGCGGGGTGCGAAGCCCTCGCGGGGTGCGAAGCCTTCACGCGGTGCAAAGCCGCCGTCGCCACGGCCGCCGCGCGGTGCGGCGTTGTCGCCGCCCCAGCCCGGCTTGCGACCGTAGCCGCCACCGCCGCCCTCTTCACGGGCACCGCCGCCGCCGAAGCCGGCGTTCTGGCCCTGGAAGCCACGCGGGCCGGCCGGGGCGCCGCGGCGGTCGTTGAAGCCGCTGGCGCCGGCATAGCCGCCGCGCGGGCCGCCTGCGTTGCCGCCGCCGCCACCGAACTTGCGGTCGCCACGCGGGCCGCTGTTGTTGTCGCGGCCACGGCCGCCGAAGTCGCCCTGCGGGCGCGACTGCGGCATGCGCTGCTGCGGCTCGAGGCCGGCAACCACTTCCGCCTTGAACTGCTGGCGGCTGTACTGCTCGATGTCCATGATCTTGCGGCGATCGCGGAATTCGGCAAACGTGATGGCCAGGCCATCGCGGCCGGCACGGCCGGTGCGGCCGATGCGGTGGGTGTAGTCCTCGGCCTTCATCGGCAGGCCGAAGTTGAAGACGTGCGTGATGGTCGGCACGTCGATGCCGCGGGCGGCAACGTCGGTGGCCACCAGGATCTGGACCTGACCTTGACGCAGTGCCATCAGGCGGCGGTTGCGCAGGCCCTGGCTCAGGGCGCCGTGCAACGCGACGGCGCTGAAGCCTTCTTGCTGCAGGTCGTTGGCGAGGCCGTCGCACTCGACTTGCGTGCTGGCGAACACGATCGCCTGGTTGATGCTGGTGTCGCGCAGCCAATGGTCGAGCAGCTTGCGCTTGTGCTGGCTGTTGTCAGCCCAGTACAGCGACTGCTTGATGTTGGCGTGCTTCTCTTGCGGGCTATCGATGGTGATGCGCTGCGGCTCGCGCATGACGCGCTGAGCCAGCTGCTGAATGCGCGGCGCGAAGGTGGCGCTGAACATCATCGTTTGCTGACGCTCGATCGTGAGCTGGTTGACTTCGGCCAGGTCGTCGGAGAAGCCGAGGTCGAGCATGCGGTCGGCTTCGTCGACGACCAGGAACTTGACCTGGTCGAGCTTGAGCTGCTGCGAGCGCTGCAGGTCGAGCAGGCGGCCCGGCGTGGCAACCACGAGGTCGGCGTTCTGCAGCTTGGCGATCTGCAGCTGGTAGGGCATGCCGCCCACCACGTTGGCGACGCGCAGGCCGCGGCAATGGCGCACCAGCTCAATGGCGTCGTGCGCCACCTGCTGCGCGAGCTCGCGCGTCGGGCACAGGATCAGGGCGCCGGGCGTGGCGGCCTTGAAGTGGCGCGCGTTGGTCGGGTCCTTGCGCTTCGCCTTCTTGGGCACGGCTTCGCCGCGCGCGGCGGCTTCGGCAGCCAGGCGCTGGTATTCGGCCTTGGCGGCCTCTTCGGCTTCGGCCTGGCGCTTGAGCAGCGTGTGCAGCACCGGCAGCAGGAAGGCTGCGGTCTTGCCCGAGCCGGTCTGGCTCGAGACCATCAGGTCGACGAAGCGGGCCTTGCCGTCCTGGCCGGCTTCACCGCCCATGGCGAGCGGGATCACCTTGTCCTGCACGGTCGTGGGCTGGGTGAAACCCAGGTCGGCCACGGCGGCGATGAGTTCGGGCGCGAGACCGAGCCGGACGAAACCGTTCGGTGCGACGGGCGCCTCGGCCACGGCCGCTTCGGGCAGCGCGGCGTCGAGTGCCTCGAGGATCGGCGACTCGGACGCGGTGTCCGGAGCGGCGATGAATTCGTTGTTGTTGGTGGATTGCACAGGCGCGAACTCGCCCTGCGCTTCAAAAGCGTCGGTCATGTGATTTGTCAATCTCAAACGCGAGCGCTGCCGTAGGCGGCGCCCCGTTGGTGGTTAAAAACATCAACCATCCAACGACATTCAACTTCCGGATTTCGCCGGAGGCTGCGGCCCTTTTTGATCAGCGGATGCGATCGGGCGCGGTGTGCAAGATAGGGAGATGCAAGAGACGCTGGCCGAAAAAAACCTGTCGACCAGCGAAGCCAACGATTATGGCACGGATCGGGGTTTTTACCTAATCCGTCAAACGCAAGAAGGTTTCACGGTAGTGCGCGAGCTCCTCGATGGATTCGTGCACGTCGGCCAGCGCGGTATGCGCCTGCTGCTTCTTGAACGCGCTGTAGGCCGAGGGCTTCCAGCGCTTGGCCAGCTCCTTGAGGGTGCTGACGTCGAGGTTCCGGTAGTGGAAATAGGCCTCGAGCCTGGGCATGAACTTGACCAGGAAGCGCCGGTCCTGCCCGATGGTGTTGCCGCACATCGGCGAGCCGGCCTTGGGCACATAGCGCGCGATGAACTCGAGCAGCTGCAGTTCGGCCGTGGCTTCGTCGAGGGTGGAGGCCTTCACCTTGTCGATCAGGCCGCTGCGGCCGTGCGTGCCCTTGTTCCAGGCGTCCATGGCGTCGAGCACGGCATCGCTCTGGTGGATCACGAGCACGGGGCCGTCGATGCGGGGGCTCAGGTCGGGGCCGGTCACGACCACGGCGATCTCGAGCAGGCGCTCCTTCTCGGGGTCGAGCCCGCTCATTTCGCAGTCGAGCCAGACCAGGTTCTGGTCGCTTTTCTTCAGCACCGGCAGTGCGCCGCCGGTCGTGGGGTCCAGGGATTCGAGCATGCCCGGATTGTCGCCGATGGCTTCCGCGCTGCGGACCCGGCGGGCGGCAACACGCCCTAAACTCGCCGGTCATGTCCTATTCACTCATCTTCACCGTCGCCTTCGCCGCTGCACTCGTCGCGGGGCTCGTCGTGAAGTTCTGGCTCGCCTCGCGCCAGGTGCGCCACGTGGCGCGCCACCGCAACGCGGTGCCGCCCGCCTTCGAGCACAAGATCACGCTCGAGGCCCACCAGAAGGCCGCCGACTACACCGTGGCCAAGGCGCGCTTCGGCATGGTCGAGATGGCTTGGGGCACGGCGGTGCTGCTCGGCTGGACGCTGCTCGGCGGCCTCGACCTGCTCAACAAGCTGCTCGTGGCGTGGCTCGGTGGCGGGATGGTGCAGCAGCTCGCGCTACTCGCAGCATTCGCGGCGATCGGCGCGCTGCTCGAGCTGCCGTTCACGTTGTGGCAGATCTTCCGGCTCGAGGAGCGCTTCGGCTTCAACAAGATGAGCTGGCGCCTCTGGCTGCGCGACACGGCCGTCTCCACGCTGATCGGCGCAGCCATCGGGCTGCCGATCGCCGCGCTGATCCTGTGGATCATGGGCGCGGCCGGCACCCTGTGGTGGCTCTGGGCCTGGGCGGCATGGATGGGCTTCAACCTGCTGCTGATGATCGTCTATCCGATGTTCATTGCACCGCTCTACAACAAGTTCAAGCCGCTCGACGATCCCACCGTCAAGGAGCGCGTCACCGCGCTCATGAAGCGCTGCGGCTTTCGCGCCAAGGGGCTGTTCGTGATGGACGGCAGCCGGCGCAGCGCGCATGCCAATGCCTACTTCACGGGCTTCGGCGCGAGCAAGCGCGTGGTCTTCTACGACACGCTGCTGCGCCAGCTCAATGCGGCCGAGATGGAGGCGGTGCTCGCGCACGAGCTCGGCCATTTCAAGCACCGCCACATCGTGAAGCGGCTCGCCTCGATGTTCGCGCTGAGCCTGGCGGGCTTCGCGCTGCTGGGCTGGGTGTCGACACAGGCCTGGTTCTACGGCGGGCTCGGCGTACAGCCGAACATGGCGCCCACGGCGCCGAACGACGCGCTCGCGCTGCTGCTCTTCATGCTCGCGGTGCCGGTGTTCGGCTTCTTCGTCGCGCCGCTCGCGGCCCGGCTGTCGCGCAAACACGAGTTCGAGGCCGACGCCTATGCGGTGGCGCAGACCAGCAGCGCCGATCTCTCCGCTGCGCTGCTGAAGCTCTACCAGGACAACGCGTCGACGCTCACGCCCGACCCTGTGTTCGTCAAGTTTTACTACTCCCACCCACCGGCCTCCGAGCGCCTCGCGCGCATGCAGGCCGCCTGAATGACTCCCACCTCTCGCGAAGAAAAAGCCGACACCATGAGCAGCATGTTCAAGCCCAAAGACTGGAAGGGCGTTACCCGCCAGGCACTGAGCGCCACCGAGATCGTCTCGGGTCTCGCCAAGCTCGACGGATGGAAGCTCAATGGCGACGGCGCCAACGTTGCGATCGAGAAGACCTTCAGTTTCGCGAACTACTTCGAGACCATGGCCTTCGTGAATGCGCTGGCCTTCGTCGCCCATACGCAAGACCACCATCCCGACCTGTCGGTGCACTACAACCGCTGCGTGGTGCGCTTCAACACGCACGACGTCGGCGGCATCTCGAGCACCGACTTCGAGTGCGCACGCCAGGCCGACGCGCTGGTGGCCGGGCCCGCGCCGTGACGAGGGCTCGCGCCTTTGGCTAAGCCGCCCCGCACCCCCGCCAAGGGCGCCGCGGGCGCCGCCCGCACCCTGCACGATGGCCTGGTCGTCGCGAGTCACGGACGCCACTGCCTGGTCGAGACGCCTGCGGGCGAACGGCTGATCTGCCATCCACGCGGCAAGAAGAGCCAGGCCGTGGTCGGCGACCGCGTGCGCTGGCAGGCCAGCGAGGACGAGGGCACGATCGAAGAGGTCGTGCCGCGGCGCAACCTCTTCTACCGGCAGGACGAGATCCGCACCAAGTCGTTCGCGGCCAACCTCGACCAGGTGCTGATCCTGATCGCGGCCGAACCGGAGTTTTCGGAGCACCAGTTGGCCCGCGCACTGATCGCGGCCGAGGCCGAGCGCATCGTGCCGATCATCGCGCTCAACAAGCGCGACCTGGCCGTGCCGTTCGAGCGCGCATGGAACCGGCTCGCACCGTACCGGCGCATGCATGAAGGCGTGCTGCCGCTGTCGCTCACGGCCACGGGCGACGCCGACCGCGCCACGCTCATGGCACTGCTCGCGGGCAAGCGCACCCTGGTGCTGGGCCCCTCGGGCGCAGGCAAGAGCACGCTCGTGAACCTGCTCGTGCCGGGTGCCGCCGCGCTGACGAACGAAATCTCGCAGGCGCTCAATTCGGGCAAGCACACCACGACGAGCACCACCTGGTACTGGGTCGACGAGGCGCGCACCACAGGCCTCATCGATTCGCCGGGGTTCCAGGAATTCGGTCTCAACCACATTGCCCCGATGCAGTTGGCGGGACTGATGCCGGACATCGCCGAGCATGCGCAGGAATGCAAGTTCTACAACTGCACGCACCTGCACGAGCCGGGGTGCGGCGTCATCGCGAATGTCGACGCGCCCGGGAAGCCGGCCCCGATCAGCGCCACGCGTTACCGAATCTACGGCGAGCTGTTCGCCGAACTGAGCCAGACGCGCTACTGAACCGCTCAGGGCGCCTGGAGAATCTCCTGCAGACGCTGCACGAGCAGGCTGCACTGGTCGCGCGTGCCGATGCTGATGCGCAGGTGCTGCGCGATGCGCGGCTGCCTGAAATGCCGCACCAGCACCGCGCGCTCGCGCAACAGCGCCGCGAGTTCGGCCGCGTCGCGCCCCGGGTGGCGGGCGAAAACGAAATTGGCCTGCGAAGGCAGCACCTCGAAGCCCAGGTCTTCGAGCTGCAGGCACAGCCCTTCGCGCGCGTCCATGACCTGGCGGCGCGTGCGCTCGAACCAGGCCTCGTCGTCGAGCGCCGCCACCGCGCCCGCCGAGGCGAGGCGGTCGATCGGATAGGAATTGAAACTGTCCTTCACGCGCACCAGCGCATCGACCAGGTGCGACTGGCCGCAGGCGTAGCCGACCCGCAGGCCCGCGAGCGAGCGCGACTTCGACAGGGTGTGGACCACGAGCAGGTTCGGATGGCAGGCGATGAGCGGCATGGCGCTCTCGCCGCCGAAATCGACGTAGGCCTCGTCGACCAGCACCACGCGCTCGGGGCAGGCGGCGGCGAGCCGCTCGATGCGCTCGAGCGGAAGGCCGATCCCCGTGGGCGCATTCGGGTTCGCAATCACCAGGCCGGCGCAGCCGCTGGCCGCGCGCGACGCCATCGCCTCGGCGTCGATGCGCAACTGCGCGTCGACCGGCAGCAGCTCGCAGGCGATGCCGTAGAGCTGCGCATAGACGCGGTAGAAGCTGTAGCTCACGTCGGGCATGAGCAGCGGCTCGGCCTGCTGGAAGAAGGCGAAGAAGGCGTGCGCCAGCACCTCGTCCGAACCATTGCCCGCGAAGACCTGCGCCACGTCCAGGCCATGCCGCCGGGCCACGGCTTCGCGCAGCGCGAGCGAGCTTGGATCGGGGTAGCGCTCCAGTCCCTCGGCAGCCGCCTCGCGGATCGCGTGGACCGCGCGCGGCGACGGCGGATACGGGTTCTCGTTGGTATTGAGCTTGACGAGGTCGGCGATGCGCGGCTGCTCGCCGGGCACATAGGGCTGGAGCGCGCCGATGCGCGGGCTCCAGAAGGTCGGCACGGAGGTCGCCATGGCGTCGTGGTGGCGAGCAGCCCGCTCAACCGAGCAGGCGGGCCAGCGTGAGAAGGGCCAGCAGCACCATCCACATGACCACCGAGCGCCAGACCAGGCCGACCACGCTGCGCAGGTGACCCGGCTCGGGCTCGCGCCCGGGCGTGCTGCCGCTGTCGGTCCGGCGGTCGTCGGCCAAGGAATCGCCGGCCTGGGCGCGCGAGAGCGCATCAGCGAGCGGAATCGGCCGCAGCGCTCCCCCGCCGAGCCGCACGTTGACCGCACCAGACGTGGCCGCGAGGATCACGCCGTCGTTCTCGCTCGCGAAGCGTCGCGCGTCGTTGCGCCAGCAGTCGATGGCCTCCTCGAAGCTGCCGACGACGGCAAAGCCCAGCGCGGTGATGCGCGCCGGGAGCCAGTCGATCGCATGCCAGGCGCCCTCGGCGGCACGCTGCACCGAGACGCTCGAGGGCTGCACCGCCGCGCCGTCCTTGTGGGCCCAGTAGCGCGCGACGAATTCGCTCATGCGGTAGAACACCGCGCCGGCCGGACCGAGGCCCAGCGCCGCGAGCACAGAGAACCAGGCCAGCACGCCGAACACGTGGCGATGCGCGGCGATCACCGAATGCTCGATCACGCGACGGACGATCTCGCTGCGCCGCAACTCGGCCGCGTCCACGCCCTGCCAATGGGCGAGCAGCGAGCGCGCGAGCGGCTCGTCGCCTTCGTCGAGCGCATCGCGGATGCCGGTGAAGTGATGGCTGAACTGCCTGAAGCCCAGCGTGACGTAGAGCACGGCGACGCTCCAGAGCACCGCGAACGGCAGTCCGAGCGTGAGCACCAGCAGCCAGTGGATGCCCAGCGTTGCAAACGTGGGCATGAGCACCGCGAGCCCCCATGCGACCCATCCGTGGTGCGGTTTGCCGGCATCGAAGTTGCGGCTGGTCCAGCGGGTCCAGGAAAGCACGCCGCCGTACACCGGGTTGTGTGGCGCGAGCGGACGCACCTGCTCGATCAGCAACGCACACAGGATGGCAAAGAAGCTCATCCTTCGATGATAGCGAGGGCGCCCCGGCGCTTCACGCCGGCGCTCACCATCAGGCGATCAGGAAGCGGTAGAGGTTGCGCAGCATGCCCGCCGTGGCGCCCCAGACGAAGCGCTCCTCGGCGCCATCCTGGTAGGGCATCGAATACCACTCGCGGCGCGTGCCGTCGGGTGCCGGCACCGTGTGCCGGCGATGGTTGGCGGGGTCCATGAGCCAGGCCAGCGGCACCTCGAAGGCGGCGGCTACTTCGTAGGGATTGAGTGTGAGTTCGAAGGGCGGCTTCACCAGCGCGACCACGGGCGTCACGACGAACGAGGTGATCGTCGTGTAGGTCGGCAGGCTGCCGAGCACCTCGATGAACTGCGCCGAGAGGCCCACCTCTTCCCAGGCCTCGCGCAGGGCCGCCGCCGCGACGTTCGCGTCTTCGGGGTCGACGCGCCCGCCCGGGAACGCTACCTGGCCCGAATGGTTCGACAGGTGCGCGGTGCGTTCGGTCAGCAGCACCGTGGGGCCTTCCGGACGCTGGACGATTGGCACCAGCACCGCCGCCTGGGCCGGCGTGCGGTCGCTCAGGCGTGGCTCGCGGCGCAGCTCGGGCATCCACTCGGGGGGCGTGGCGAATCGCCGGCGCAGCGCCTCGGCCGTCAACTCGGCCACATCGACCGCGGGCAGGCCATCCGGACCGCCGACCACCGGCGCCTTGCGCGGGTCGACCACGAGCAGCGTGGGCGGCACAACGGCATTGACGGGTTCGGCGGGCTCGAGCTGCATGGAGGGGTCGGCGGGGGTGGTCAAGTGGTAGCTGGCTGTCTGGTGAAGGAGTAGAACCCGAAACTGCGGTGCTGTCTTTTCGCGGAAAGGCCTGCACAGCGCACAACGCAAAAAGCCGCCAGAGGGCGGCTTTTTGCACGGCAGAAGAACGGCTTACTTGGCAGCCACTGCTGCGCGCTTGCCCGGCAGCTTTTCCTTGATGCGTGCCGAGCGGCCGCTGCGCTCGCGCAGGTAGTACAGCTTGGCGCGGCGAACGTCGCCACGGCGCTTGACTTCGATGCCGGCGATCAACGGGCTGTAGGTCTGGAACGTACGCTCCACGCCTTCGCCGCTCGAGATCTTGCGCACCGTGAAGCCGCTGTTGAGGCCGCGATTGCGCTTGGCGATCACGACGCCTTCGTAGGCCTGCACGCGCTTGCGGCTGCCTTCGACGACGTTCACGCTGACGATGACCGTGTCACCGGGCATGAAGTCGGGGATCTTCTTGCCGAGACGGGTAATTTCTTCCTGCTCGAGGGTCTGGATGAGGTTCATGATTTCCTGATAGTCGATCGTGCTCGCGCTACACAAAAGGCGCTCTTGGGGTTTTGTCAGCTGCTTCAAAAGAAGCCAAAGACGAAATCCAGGCGCGGCCGGGCAGAGGATCGGGGAACCCGGGATTATAGCTTTTTTTTGAGCGCTGTCTCGTCAGCCTTGCTCAGCCGGCCCGCGGCACGCGCCGCGTCGATCAGGTCGGGACGCCGGGCCGCGGTGATCGCGAGCCGCTGGTCGCGGCGCCAGCGTTCGATCTGGACATGATGGCCCGACAACAGCTGCGCCGGCACGCCCTGCCCGTTCCACTGCTCGGGCCGCGTGTAGTGAGGGCAGTCGAGCAGGCCGTCGAGCGAGGGATTGAAGCTGTCCTGCACATGACTGGCCTCGTCGCCCAGCACGCCGGGCTGCAGCCGTGCCACCGCATCGAGCAGCGCCATGGCCGCGATCTCGCCGCCCGACAGCACGAAGTCGCCGAGGCTCACCTGGTGGGTCACGCGCGTGTCGATGAAGCGCTGGTCGATTCCCTCGTAGCGCCCGCAGACCAGCACGGCGCCGTCGCTCGCGGACCAGCGTTCGACCGCCTCGTGCCGCAGCACGTCGCCAATCGGCGAAAACAGCACGACCGGTGCCGGCGTGCCGCGCGCGGCCAGCGCCGCATCGAGGCAGGCCGAGAGCGGCTCGGCCATCATGACCATGCCCGGCCCGCCGCCGAACGGACGATCGTCCACCCGCCGGTAGTTGCCTTGCGCGAAATCGCGCGGGTTCCAGAGCACGACTTCGACCTGTTTTGACTCGTAGGCACGGCGCGTCACGCCCGCGGCCATGAAAGGCGCGAACAGCTCGGGAAAGAGCGTGAGAACGTCGAAGCGCATGCGCGCGAGCCCGATCAGTAGTCGGGTTGCCAGTCGACCGTGATGAGCCGGCCCGGCAGGTCGACCTTGTCGACGAAGGCCGAGACGAAAGGCACCATGCGCTCGATCGCCTTGCCGTCTTCTTCCGCGGACAGGACCAGCGTGGTCTGCGGCCCGGTCGCGAGCAGCTCGCGCACGTTGCCGAGCACCACGCCCTCGCGGTTGACGACCGAGAGGCCGATCAGGTCGACCCAGTAGTACTCGTCATCGCCGGCGGTGGGAAAGCTCGAACGCGGCACGAACACCCGCGCACCGCGAAGCGCTTCGGCCGCATTGCGGTCGGGCACGTCCTCGGACGAGGCGACGATGCAGTCGGAATGTTCCTTGGCTTCGCGGATCGCGAGCCGAAATGCAGCGCTGGTGGTGGCGCCGGGCGCCTGCAGGAACCAGCGTTTGGAAGAAAAAAGCGCCTCGGGTTGGGCGCTGTGGGGCAGGACCTTGAACCACCCCTTGATGCCCCAGGCATCGGCGATGCGTCCTACCTCGATCGCGTCCGCCGGCAATTCGGCGGTTTCGAGTGCGGGCAGCATGGCCGTGCGAAAGGCCTGCAGGCTCAGGCCGCGGCCTGGGGTGCTGCGGCTGCCGCTTGCTTGATCAGGCGCAGGACCGTGGGCGAAGCCTGTGCGCCGACGCTCTTCCAGTACGCCAGGCGGTCCTGGGCGATGCGGATGCTTTCTTCGTTTTCCTTCGCGGTCGGGTTGTAGAAACCCAGACGCTCGATGAAACGGCCATCGCGGCGAACGCGCTTGTCCGACACGACGATGTTGAAGAACGGACGGCCTTTCGAGCCGCCGCGGGAGAGTCGAATGACGACCATGATTTATCCTTGGGTGGTGCAGCGAGCCTGAATGCCCGCCCACAGAGTTCTTTCAGCGTCGAGACACGCGACATGGCCACCCGGCCAGCGACACGCTGAAAAGCCTGCGATTATAGCCCGAACCGCTTTTACAGAATTCGGCCCCCTGCGTCTCCCGCTCTCCACCTGCATGACCCTCACCATTCGACCCAGCCGCGACGAGGACGTCGCGGCCATCACCGCGATCTACGCGCACCACGTGCTGAACGGCACCGGCACCTTCGAGACCGAGCCGCCCCCGGCTGCCGACATGGCGGCGCGGCGCGCCGACGTGCTCGGCAAGAACCTGCCCTACCTCGTCGCCGAAGAGGCCGGCGAAGTGCTGGGCTTTGCCTACTGCAACTGGTTCAAGCCGCGCCCCGCCTACCGCTTCTCGGCCGAAGACTCGATCTACCTGGCCGAAGCCGCGCGCGGTCGCGGGCTCGGCAGCCGCTTGCTGGCGGCGTTGTCGGAGGCCGCCGAAGCCGCGGGCATCCGCAAGCTCATCGCGGTGATCGGCGATTCTGCCAATGCCGGCTCTGTCGGCGTGCATCGCGCCCAGGGCTTCACGCACGTCGGCGTGCTCAAGGACTGCGGCTGGAAATTCGGCGAATGGCGCGACGTGGTGCTGATGGAGAAGGTGCTCGGCGAAGGCAGCACCACCCGACCCGAATGAAAAACAAGACGACTGCCGCCTGGCTCTCCTTCCTGGGCGGCCCCTTCGGGCTGCACCGCTTCTACCTGCGCGGATTCGGCGACTGGCTCGGATGGCTGCTGCCCATTCCGACCGCGCTCGGCCTCTATGGCATGGAGCGCGTGCGCATGTACGGCGTGGACGACGGCTGGAGCTGGGTGCTGATTCCGATGCTGGGCTTCACCATCGCGGGCTGTGCGCTCATGGCCATCGTCTATGGCCTCATGGCGCCCGAGAAGTGGAATGCCCGCTTCAACGCCGGCGCGCCGGCCGACGCCGAACCGGGCCGCACGAACTGGGCCACGATCGGCGCCGTGGTGCTGGCGCTGTTCTTCGGCACCACGGTGCTCATGTCGAGCATCGTGTTCAGCTTCCAGCGCTACTTCGAGCACCAGATCGAAGAGGGCCGGAAGATTTCGCAGTAGCCCCGCCCGCCGGCCGGGGCCTCAGAAGATCTGCCAGCTGACCCAGTAGGCGATCGCGGCCACGAAGGCCGAGGCCGGGATCGTGAAGATCCAGGCCCAGACGATGTTCCCCGCCACGCCCCAGCGCACCGCGCTCGCGCGCTGGGTGGCGCCCACGCCGACGATCGCGCCGGTGATGGTGTGGGTGGTCGACACCGGAATGCCGAGCGCGGTCGCCAGGAACAGCGTGATCGCGCCGCCTGTCTCGGCGCAGAAGCCGCCCACGGGCTTGAGCTTGGTGATCTTCTGGCCCATGGTCTTCACGATGCGCCAGCCGCCGAACATGGTGCCCAGCGCAATGGCGGCGTAGCAGCTCACGACCACCCAGCCGGGCGGCGCGCTCTCGGTCGCCGAGTGGTAGCCGGTCGCGATCAGCAGCATCCAGATGATGCCGATGGTCTTCTGCGCATCGTTGCCGCCGTGGCCCAGGCTGTAGGCTCCGGCCGAGACCAGCTGCAATCGCCGGAACCAGCGGTCCACGCGCGACGGCGTGGCGCGCCGGAAGCCCCAGGCCACCACCACCATCATCAGGGTGCCGAGCAGGAAGCCGAGCACCGGCGACACGAAGATGAAGGCCAGGGTCTTCCAGATGCCCGAGGCCACGAGGCCGCCGGTCCCGGTCTTGGCGATCACCGCGCCGACAATGCCGCCGATCAGCGCGTGCGACGAGCTGCTCGGAATGCCGTAATACCAGGTGACGAGGTTCCAGCTGATGGCGCCGATGAGTGCGCCGAAGACGACATGCACGTCCACCACGCCCGGCTGGGCGATCCCCTTGCCCACCGTCGCGGCCACGCTCAGGTGGAACACGAAGATGGCAATCAGGTTGAAGAACGCCGCGAACACCACCGCCTGCCCCGGCTTGAGCACGCCGGTGGACACCACCGTCGCGATCGAGTTGGCGGCGTCGTGGAAGCCGTTCATGAAGTCGAACAGGATCGCAAGCGCGACCAGCACTATCACCACCCAGAGGGCGACCTGCATCGTTTCCATCGGTAGCCGCCGCTCAAGAATTCTCGAGGACGATGCCCTCGATCACATTGGCCACGTCCTCGCATTTGTCGGTGATCGTCTCGAGCAGCTCGTAGATGGCCTTGAGCTTGATCACCTCGCGCACATCGGGCTCCTCGCGAAACAGCTTGCTCATGGCGCTGCGCATCACGCGGTCGGCATCCGACTCGAGGCGGTCGATCTCCTCGCAGGTCTTGAGGGTGGCCTCGGCCACCGCCGGATCGGCGATCTTGCTCAGAAACTTGACGGCATCCTTCAGGCGGTCGCAGCACTTCACGCACAAGGCCGTGAGCCGCACGATCTCTTCGGTCATGTGGCGCACGTCGTACAGCGCCATGGTCTCGGCCGAGTCCTGGATCAGGTCGGCCACGTCGTCCATCGTGTTGATGAGCTTGTGGATCTGCTCGCGGTCGATGGGCGTGATGAAGGTCTTGTGGATCAGCCGATTGACGTCGTGCGTCACACGGTCGGCCGCGCGCTCGGCGTTATCGACGTCACGGTTGTACTGCTCGCGCAGGTGCACGTCGCTGTAGTTGGCCACGAGTTGCTCGAACGCGCGCGCCGCTTCGACGATGCGCTCGGCGTGCTGGTTGAACATCTCGAAAAAATTCCCCTCGCGGGGCAGCAGCTTGCCGAACATGGCGCTCTCCTGGGTTCGCGTCTGCCACAGGCATGTGACAGCGTTATGAAAAACCATAGGAGTGTAATGGGCGATCAAGCCCCCCGGCGATCGGGGGGCCCGGCTCCGCCGCTTCAGTCGCGGATGCGCTCGACCACTTGCGAGGAAACGCGCGCCAAGGCTGCGCGCGGCACCTTGTCGGGCGCGATCTCGGCAAGCGGCTTGAGCACGAAGGCGCGGTCGCGCATGCGCGGATGCGGCAGGCTCAGCGCGGGCGCGTCCTTGACCGTGTTGCCGTGCATCAGGAGGTCGAGGTCGAGCGTGCGCGGCGCATTCGGGAACGGCCGCTCGCGCCCGGCCTGGGTCTCGAGCAGTTGCAACTCGGCCAGGAAGGCCTCGGCCGTGAGGCCGGTGCGCACCGCCACCACGGCGTTGATGTAATCGGGCCCTTCTGCATCGATCGGCGCACTGCGGTAGAGCGACGACCGCGCCGTGACCTGGGTCCGTTCGATGCCGGCGATCGCGTCCATGGCCACCGTCACGGCCGCCTGGGCGTCGCCGAGGTTGGCTCCGATGGCCACGAAGGCCTGCACGGTCGGGTAGTCCTCGCGCGGGCGGCGGGCGGCGGGCGCCGGCCTGGGCGCCGCCTTGCCTGCCGGCCGCGGACGCGACGGCGCGCGCTTGTCGTTCGCCCGCGCGGGGCCAGGGGGCTTGCCGCCCTTCGGCTGGGAAGGCCGCGTCATTCGGATGCGGCGCCTGCGCCGCCTTCACTGCCGGCCGCGCCATCGGTGCGGGGCTTGCGGCGGCGCCGGCGCTTGCGCGGCGTCGTGGGGTCGCCACCGCCTTCGCCGGACGGCGCGACGGTTTCGGCCTCGAGCACCTCGTCGGGCTGCGGCTCGCGCCCTTCCTCGCGCTGGCGCCCGGCGGGCTCCGCGCGCGGCTTCGGTGCCACAGGGTCGCGCGTGCGCACGCGCTGGCGGGTCTTCTGCTCCTCGCGCACCTGCTCTAGCAGGTCCTGCCGGCGCACGTCGTCGGCGGTGCTGAACTCCTGCCACCACTCGGCGATTGCTTCGCCGATCTCGCCCACGTCGGCGCGCAGGCGCATGAAGTCGAAGGCAGCGCGAAAGCGCGCCTGCTCGACCAGGCTATAGGGCGTGGAGCCGGTGCGCTTGTCGAAGCGCGGCTGCATCATCCAGATCTCGCGCATGTCGGCCGCGAGCTTGCCACGGCCGGACACGTCGCCGATGCGGGCGTTGAACACATCGTCGATCGCATCCTGCAGCGCCGGGAACGGCGGCTGCGGCCGATGCCCGCGCTGGCCCTCGATGCGCTGGGACCAGCCATCGCGCACGTCGGCCCACAGCACGCAGGCCAGCAGGAAGCTGGGCGCGACGGGCTTGCCCTCGCCAACGCGACGGTCGGTGTCCAGAAGCGCCGCCTGCACGAAGGGCTGGTCGGCGCGCTCCACCACCACGTCGAGCAGCGGATAAATGCCCTTGGCCAGGCCGAGCTTGCGCAGTTGCTCGACGGTGGCGATCGCATGGCCGGTCTGCAGCAGCTTGAGCATCTCGTCGAACAGGCGGCTCTGCGGCACGTCGGCCAGGAGCCGGCTCGATTCGACCAGCGGCGCGGCCGTCTTGGCCTCCATCTTGAAGCCGAGCGCCGCGAGCTTGGCCGAGAAGCGGATCGCGCGGATGATGCGCACCGGATCCTCGCGGTAGCGCGTGGCCGGGTCGCCGATCATGCGCAGCGTGAGCTTCTGGGCGTCGCGAATGCCGTTGTGGTAGTCGACCACGACCTGGTTGGCCGGGTCGTAGTACATGGCGTTGACGGTGAAGTCGCGGCGCGCCGCGTCTTCTTCCTGCGGGCCCCACACGTTGTCGCGCAGCACGCGGCCGCTCGCATCCACCGCATGCGTCATGCTCGCGAGCTCGCCCTTGCTGGTGCGCTCGTTGCCGGTCACCTGCCCGGCCGCGGCGCTGTCCATGTAGGCGCGGAAGGTCGAGACCTCGATCACCTCGTGCTCGCGGCCGCGCCCGTACACGACGTGCACGATGCGGAAGCGCCGCCCGATGATGAAGGCGCGGCGAAAGAGCGACTTGACCTGTTCGGGCGTGGCATTGGTGGCCACGTCGAAATCTTTCGGGCGCAGGCCGAGCAGCAGGTCGCGCACCGCGCCGCCCACCACATAGGCCTCGTAGCCCGCCTGCTGCAGCGTGGTGACGACGTTCTTCGCACGTTCGTCGACCAGGGCCGGGTCGATCTTGTGAACCTCCGCCGATACCTCCTGACGCTTGCCGAAGCGGCTCTTGCCCTGTGCGCCGCCGGGCGATTTGCCGAGCAGCTTGTCGATGAATTTCTTGATCATTGTTGGTTGAGGCTCTTCTTATTCGTTTTCGAGCATGGATCGAATCAGGGGAATGGTGATCGCGCGCTGCGTCTGCAGCGCATAGCCGTCGAGCTGGTTCAGCAGCTCCATCAGGCTGCCGAGGTCGCGGCTGAAGCGGTGCAGCATGTAGTCGAGCACGTCGTCCGACAGCATCACGCCGCGCGTGTCGGCCGCCTGGCGCAGCACCGCGCGGCGTTCGCTTTCGCTCAGCACGTGCAGGTGGAACACATGGCCCCACCCGAGGCGCGTGCGCAGGTCCTCGCGCAGCGGCAGGTCGGCTGGCGGCAATGCGCCGGCTGCCACCACACCGCGCTGAAGGGTCTGCGCATTGACGAACCAGTTGAAGGCCGCGTGCTGCTGCACCGCGGTGTAGAGGTGCACGTCGTCAAGCAGCACCGCGCCCCAGCGCTCGTCGAACTCGGGCGGCTCGAGCAGGCCGGCATGCAGCCAGCCCACGCTCGCGCCCTGCTCGCGCAGTGCGACGCGCACCGATTCGAGCAGATGGCTCTTGCCACTGGCGCTTTCGCCCCACAGGTAGGTCGGCACCGGCGAGTGCGGCACGGGGCCGCCGGCGCCGCCCGCCCATACTTGAAGGTGGCGCAGCGCCGCCTCGTTGGGGCCGGCAAAAAAGGCGTCGAAGCTGGGGCCCGTCGCAATGCCGATATCGAGCGCGAGCTGTTTCATCCCGGGAAGGTTCATGGAGGGGGCCGCTGGGACCCTTAAAATCAACAGGAATTCTATCGGCCCGGCCGCTTCGGTTGCCGGCGCCTCCACCGCCCGCCTGCTTTTCGGCCCATCGTTTCGCCTTTTCCGACACCGTCCGACCATGACTTCCCCCACGCCCACCCCGCTCAGCTACAAGGACGCAGGCGTCGACATCGATGCCGGCGACGCCCTGATCGACCGGATCAAGCCGCTCGCAAAAAAGACCCTGCGCGAAGGCGTGCTGGCCGGCATCGGCGGCTTCGGCGCGCTGTTCGAGGTGCCCAAGCGCTACAAGGAGCCGGTGCTGGTGAGCGGCACCGACGGCGTGGGCACCAAGCTCAAGCTGGCGTTCGAATGGAACATGCACGACACGGTCGGCATCGACCTGGTGGCCATGAGCGTGAACGACGTGCTGGTGCAAGGTGCCGAGCCGCTGTTCTTCCTCGACTACTTCGCCTGCGGCAAGCTCGACGTGGACACGGCCGCGGCCGTGATCGGCGGCATCGCCCGCGGCTGCGAACTCTCGGGCTGCGCGCTGATCGGCGGCGAAACGGCCGAGATGCCCGGCATGTACCCGGCCGGCGAATACGACCTGGCCGGCTTCGCCGTTGGCGCGGTCGAGAAATCGAAGATCCTCACGGGCCTCAACGTGAAGCCCGGCGACGTGGTGCTCGGCCTCGCCTCGGCCGGCGTGCATTCCAACGGTTTCAGCCTGGTGCGCAAGGTGATCGAGCGCGCGGGCGCCGAACTGCCCGCCACGCTCGACGGCATGCCCTTCCGCGAAGCGGTCATGGCGCCCACGCACCTTTACGTGAAGCCCGTGCTCGAGGCCCTGATGAAGCATCCGATCAAGGCGCTGGCCCACATCACGGGCGGCGGCCTGCTCGAGAACATCCCGCGCGTGCTGCCCGAAGGCATGGCCGCGCACCTGAAGAAGGGCAGCTGGCCCCAGACCGAACTCTTCGCCTGGCTGCAGAAGGTGGCCGGCATCGACGACATCGAAATGAACCGCACCTTCAACAACGGCATCGGCATGGTGGTGGTGATCGACGCGGCCGAGGCCGCGGCCTGCGCCGACACGCTGCGCGCGGCCGGCGAAACGGTGCACGAGATCGGCACCATCGCCGAACGCGGCGAAGGCGCGGCCGTGGTGGTGGCCTGAGGCCCGCGGCTTCCGGTACGACGCGCAGCCCTCGCCACGGATGACCAAGCCGCTGCCCGCCACACCCCTCGCCACCCCGCCTGCGCGCACCGCGTCGCGCCAGGTGGTGGTCGCGAGCTATCTGCTGATGCTCGCGGGCCTGCTGCTCGTGATGTGGCAGCACCTGCTGCCGGGCCTGCTGTGCGTCTGCATCGGGTTTCTCGCCACGCGCTGGTTCACCCGGCTCATCGCGCCCCAGTTGGCCCGCCTCGGCGTGCTTCGCGGCCGCGGCGAAGGGCTGGCGCGTGTTCTCTCGGTCATCCTGGTGCTGCTGGCGCCGGTAGGGCTGCTCTCGCTGGGCTTTTCCGAGGCGCGCGAATATGTCATCGATGCGCCCGACCAGTACCGCGAACTTGTCGACTACACCGCGCGCACCGTGCTCGAGCTGCGCCAGAAGCTGCCGCCCGAGATCGCCGTCTACCTGCCCGAGGGCGCGGCCGAGATCCAGCGCATGGCGGCCAACTACATGCGCACGCAGGCCGGCGCGCTTGCACTCACGGGCCGCGCCTGGCTCGGCGCCCTGCTCTTCGCCTATGTTGGCCTGGTCATCGGCGCGCTCGCAGCGGTGGCGGTGCAGAACCGGGAGCGGCCGCCGCTCGCGGCCGAACTGCACCGGCGCATCAGCATGTTTGGCGAGGCCTTCGGCCAGATCGTCGCGGCCCAGTTCTGGATCGCGGCGTTCAACACGCTGCTGACCGCGATCTTCCTGCTGTTCCTGATGCCGCTCTGGGGCCAGCTGCTGCCCTACACGCCGGCGCTGATCACGCTCACCTTCGTGGCCGGGCTGGTGCCAATCGTCGGCAACCTGGTGTGCAACACGGTCATCACGCTGGTGGCGCTGTCGGTATCGCCGATCACCGCGCTTGCCTGCCTGATCTTCCTGATCGTCATCCACAAGGCCGAGTACGTGATCAATGCCAAGGTGGTCGGACGCCGCACGCAGATGAGCGTGTGGGAGCTGCTCGCGGTGATGTTCGTGGCCGAGGCGGTGTTCGGGCCGGCCGGACTGGTGGCGGCGCCGCTGTTCTACGCCTACCTCAAGAAAGAGCTGCAGGCGGCGGGGCTGGTCTAGGGCGTGCGCTCTTCCGGCTCTTGATGTCCTGATCTGATCGATTCCGGTCCGCTTCGGCACGGACCCTGCGCTGGCGGCGCCCAAGAATAGACGGCATCATTCACTCCGCCCGTGCGAGCACTCCACCCATGAGATCCTGTCTGATTGTGATCGACGCCCAGGAATCGTTTCGGCACCGGCCGTACTGGTCCGCCGGCGGCCTGCCGTCGTACCTCGCGGCGCAGAACGCGCTCATCGAGGGCTGCGCCGACGCGGGCGTGCCGATCGTTCGCGTGTTCCACATCGACGCGCCCGCAGTGCCCGACAACCCGTTCGCGCTTGAATCGGGTTTCGTGCGCCCGATCGAAGGCCTGGCGCCGTTCGAGGCGGCCGCCACCTTCACCAAGCACCGCCACAGCGCGCTGGTTGGAAGCGGGCTCGAGGTCTGGCTCACGCAGCACGGCATCGGCCGGCTGATCGTCAGCGGCATCCGCACCGAGCAATGCTGCGAGACCACCACGCGCCACGCCTCCGACCTGGGCTGGGAGGTCGATTTCGTGGCCGAGGCCACGCTGACCTTCGACATGGTGCAGCCCGATGGCCGGCCACTCGCCGCGGCCGACATCCGTGCTCGCACGGCCACGGTGCTTCACGAGCGCTTCGCGACGGTCTGCAGCGTGGCGCAGGCGCTCGAGCGCGCGGGCGCCGTAGAGGCCGCCGCGGCGCGGTAGACGGACGACCGATGGCTCCGCAGCACACAGCGCCGCCCATCCGCGTCGTGTTCGCGCTGCTTCCGGACAGCCTCGTGCTCGACTGGGCCGGGCCCGCCGAAGCGCTGCGCATCGCCAACCAGCGGCTGGGCGCCGCGGGACGGCCGGCACGCTTCGAGATCGAATTCGCGAGTCCGCGGCCTACCGCCATCGGCTCGGTCGGCATCGCGCTCGCCGATCTCGCACCGCTGCCAACAGCGTGGAACGGGCCAGCCTGGGTGGTGCTGGTCGGGCTGCCGGGCGATGCGATTCCGATCGACAGCGCCGAGGCGCAGGACCTGCTGCACTGGCTGCGCGGGCTGCGCTTCGAACGCGGCGGGCTAGAGCTGATCACGATCTGCGCCGGCGCGCTGCTGGCCGCGCATGCCGGCGCGCTCGCGGGCCGGCGCGTGACCACCCACCACCATCACCTCGACGAACTGCGCGCAGCCGAGCCGCGCTGCGAATTGGTGGCCAACCGCGTGTTCGTGCTCGATCCACCGGTCTACAGCAGCGCGGGCGTGACCACCGGCATCGACCTGATGCTGCACCGCATCGGCGACGTCTGCGGCGAAGCGCTGGCTGCACAGGTGGCGCAGACGATGGTGGTGGCGCAACGGCGCGGTCCGCACGATCCCGAGCTGTCGCCGTTTCTGGCCTACCGCAACCACCTGCATGCCGCGCTGCACCGCGTGCAGGACGCGGTGAGCGAGCAGCCGCAGGCCGACTGGAGCGTGCCGCGCATGGCCGAAGTGGCGCACACCTCGGCGCGGCACCTGACGCGGCTGTTCGTCGAGCATGGGGGCGTCGCGCCACTGGCCTACCTGCGGCGGCTGCGGCTCGCGGCGGCGCAGCTCGCGCTGGCCTCGGGGGCGAGCGTGACGCGGGCCGCGGAGATCTCGGGCTTCGGCTCCGACACCCAATTGCGGCGCGCCTGGCACCAGTTCGGCCTGCCGGGCTCGCCCTCGGCGCCGGGTCACTGAGGCAGGCACGCCCGCGCACGCGCCAACAGCAGTGCGCGTTCGCGCGTGTTGCGCGTGAGCGAGGCGGCGCGGTCGAACTCCCGGCGCGCTTCGTCGTGGCGGCCAAGCTTGAACAGCAGGTCGCCGCGCACCGTCGGCAGCAGGTGATACCCCTGCAGGGCCGTTTCTCCGACGAGCGCATCCACCACCTCGAGCGCTGCGGCCGGCCCGAAGGCCATCGACAGCGCCACCGCGCGGTTGAGTTCGACCACGGGCGACGGCGACAGCTGGGCCAGCGCGTCGTAGAGCGCCGCGATGCGCGGCCAGTCGGTATCGGCCGCGCTGCGGGCGCGCGCGTGGCAGGCGGCGATCGCGGCCTGCAGCGCATAGGGCCCGAGAGCGCCGCCCAGCGCTTCGGCGCGCGCCAGCCCGGCCAGGCCGCGGCGAATCAGCATCTGGTCCCAGCGCGCGCGGTTCTGTTCGAGCAGCAGCACCGGCTCGCCCGAGGCGCCCACGCGCGCGGCCGTGCGCGAGGCCTGGATCTCCATCAGCGCGACCAGGCCGTGCACCTCGGCCTCCCCGGGCATCAGCCCGGCCACGATGCGGCCCAGGCGCATCGCCTCGTCGCAGAGCGCGGGCCGCATCCAGTCGTCGCCGGCCGTGGCCGAATAGCCTTCGTTGAAGACCAGGTAGAGCACTTCGAGCACAGAGGCGAGCCGTGCCGCGAGTTCGTGCCGGCGCGGCACCTCGAAAGGCACGCGCGCCTCGCGCAGCGTGCGCTTGGCGCGCACGATGCGCTGCGCGATGGTGGCTTCGGGCACGAGGAAGGCACGGGCGATCTCGTCGGTGGCGAGGCCGCCGACCAGGCGCAGCGTGAGCGCCACGCGCGCCTCGGTCGACAGCACCGGGTGGCAGGCGGTGAACACCAGCCGCAGCAGGTCGTCGCCGATGTCGTCGTCGATCGCCGCATCGCGCGCCTCGGCGAAGTCGGCCTGCGCGATCGCGTGTTGGGCGTCGAGCTCGCGACCGATCTCGGGCGCCTTGCGCTCGACCAGTTGGCCGTGGCGCAGTTGGTCCAGCGCCCGGTTCTTGGCGACGGCCGTGAGCCACGCCGCGGGGTTGTCGGGCACGCCGGCCGCGGGCCATTGCTCGAGTGCCGAAACCAGCGCGTCCTGGGCCAGTTCCTCGGCGCGGCCCACGTCGCGCACCATGCGCGCGACGGTGGCCACGATCTTCGCCGACTCGATGCGCCACACCGCCTCGATGCTGCGGTGGATGGCGGCCGTGGCGGAGGCGCTCACTGGGGCTTCTTCAGCGTCTGCATCGACGCGAAATCGTTCGTCCTGGCCTGCACGTCGGGCGGATAGTCGGCCACTTCCTGGATCTGGCGCACCTCGATGACCTCGTTCTCGGCGCCGGGGCAGCGCGTGGCCCATTCGATGGCGTCGGCGCGCGTGGGCACGTCGATGATCCAGAATCCGCCGAGCACTTCCTTGGCTTCTGCGAAAGGGCCGTCGACGACCTTGGGCTTGCGGCCCGGAAAGCTCACGCGCGCACCCATCGAAGGCGGGTGCAGGCCGTCGCAGCTGATCAGCACGCCGGCCTGCTGCATCGACTCGTTGTAGGCCATCATGGCCGACACCGCATCGATGTCGTCGGGTACGGTGCCGGGCGCGGCCGTCTCGTAGCCGTGGGGAATCATCAGCAGCATGAATCGCATGGCGGGTCTCCTTTATTGCGGGGCGGTCAGTGGGCGGCCTTGGTCTGGGCGCGCAGGCGGTCTTCCTGCGCGACCAGTTCGGGCGTCATCGCCTCGCCGAAATCGGCGGCTTCGAACACCTGGCGGATCTCGATCTCGCCCTCCTCGAAGGGGCTGCGCTTGATCCACTCGATCGCCTCTTCCTTCGACTTGACCTGCAGCAGCCAGAAGCCCGCGAGCAGCTCCTTCGTCTCGGTGAAGGGGCCGTCGATGACGGTGCGCTTCGTGCCTTCGCAGCGCACGCGCACACCCTTCGACGAGGGATGCAGCCCTTCGCCGGCAAGCAGCACACCGGCGTTGACCAGCGCCTCGTTGAACTTGCCCATGGCGGTGAGCAACTCGGTGCTCGGCATCACGCCGGCTTCGGAATCCTTGCTGGCCTTGACCAGAACCATGAATCGCATGTCGTTTCTCCTGGAGGGTGGATGAAGAAAGAAACGGCGCGGAAAAAACACTCGCGCCTGTTCACACGTCGCGCAGCGTGCCGCCGGATCGACACGCGGGCGACTGACAATTTGTAAATTAGTGCTTCAACGTCGAACCGGCCGGGCGCAGTGCCACCCCCGCCCGCGCTCACAGATAGCCGCAGAAGCGCAGCACATGTCCGTCGGGTTCCCGCACCGCGAACTCGCGCAGGCCCCAGGGCTGCGACACCGGCGGCTCGACCACGGTGACGCCGCGCCGGAGGTAGGCGGCATGCAGGCCGTCGATGTCCTTGCCGACGTGGATCACGATCTCGCCGCGCCAGGGCGGCGCGTCGCGCGTGCTGCACTGCCACAGGCGCAGGTAGACCGGGTCGCCATGGCTGCCGTCACCCTTCTTGACTCTGGCATAGCTCGGCGGTTCGCCCGCGATGAAGTCGAGCTCGAAGCCCAGCACGTCGCAGAACCAGCGCGCCGCGCGCGCGACGTCGGACACCGGCAGCACCGGCTGCAAGCCGTGGAACTGATGCAGCGTCCCGAGGTCGGCCGCGGGCGCGACGCCGGGCCTCGCGGGGGTCATCGGTTCGACGCGCGGCGCAGCGCGGCCACGCGCTCGGCAATGTCGTCGACATCGAGCGCATCTTCGGCATGCGTGAGGTAGGTTTCGAGGTCGCGCACGGCCGCCGCGGTGTTGCCCTGCTCGGCATGGGCGATGCCGCGGTCGCGGTACTCGCCCCAGGCATTCGGCAGCAGCGCGATGAGGCGGTCCTGCACGGGAATGGCGCGCTGCCAGTCCTCTTGCGCGCGGTGCACTTCCTTGAGGTTGCGCAGCATGCGCGCAATGATCTCGCGCGAGCTCGCGGGCTGCAGGTAGAGGCCCAGAGGCACGTCGAAATCGCCCACAAGGCCGTTGCTGCGTTTGTAGGGCTCGAGCCGCTCGCTGAGTTCCTCGCGCGAGAGCGACTTGCCGCTGAAGGGATCGATCACCACCTGCCCCTTCGGCAGCGTCACCTTGACCATGAAATGGCCCGGAAACCCGACGCCGCGTGCCTGCAGTCCGAGCCCCTGCGCCAGCTCCATCCAGAGCACCGCGAGCGAAATGGGGATGCCGCGGCGCGTGCGCAGCACGGCATTGAGGTAGCTGTTGTCGGGGTCGTAGTAGTCGTTGACGTTGCCGCCGAAGCTCAGGTCGCTGAAGAAGAACTGGTTGAGTGCGCGCAGCCGTGCCAGCGGCGCGGCGTCGCCCGGCAGCCGGCGCTTCAGGCGCGCGAGCAATTGGTCGACGTCGCCAAGCACCTGCTGCACGTCGAGGTCAGGGTATTCGTCCTGCGCCAGGCTGGCGGCAGCCTCGAGCAGCGGGAAATGGTCGTCGCTCTGCACCAGCGACTCGAAATACGCGAGGGCGGTGGGAACCTGAAAGCTGAACGTCATGTGTCTTTGTAGAGGAGCGCCAGGGGTGCGTCAAGGCGGTGTTTTCAGCTTGCGCCAGTCGCGGTGGCCGCGGGCCTTCAGCGCCGCAGGAAGCTGCGCAGCCGCACGCCCACGGCCGCGAGCACGCCGAAATACAACAGCCCCGCGCCCGCGATCAGCGCCGCCAGCCAGCCGATGCGCAATAGCCGCTGCTCGCGCAAGGCGATCCAGTCGACATGCTGTGCGCCCCAGGCCAGCACGGCGGCCAGTACCAGCGTGCCGGCGGCCACCTGCAGCACGAACCGGCCCCAGCCGGGCGCCGGCTGGTAGTTGCCGCGGCGCACCAGCCCGACCAGCAGCCAGACCGCATTGACCAGCGCGCCGATCGCGATGGTCAGCGTCAGCGCCGCATGCTGGAGCACCGGCACCAGCACGAGGTTGAGAAGTTGGATCAGCACCAGCACCGACACCGCGATGATCACCGGCGTGCGCATGTCGTGCTTGGCGTAGTAGCCCGGCGCCAGCACCTTGATCGCCACGATGCCGACGAGCCCCACGCCGTAGCCCATCAGCGCCATCGTGGTGCGCCGGACGTCCTCGCCGCTGTAGGCGCCGTTGTGGAACAGCACCGCCACCAGCGGCTGCGAAAAGAGCAGCAGCGCCACCGCGCAGGGCGCCGAAAGCAGCACCACGAGCCGCAGGCCCCAATCGAGCAGGGCCGAATAGCGCGCGTCGTCCTTGGCCGCGCGCGCGCCCGCCAGCTGCGGCATCAGCACCACGCCGAGCGCCACACCGAGCATTGCGGTGGGAAATTCCATCAGGCGGTCGGCATTGGCGATCCAGGTCACGCTGCCGACCGCGAGGTGCGACGCGATCTGCGTATTGATGAGCAGCGAGATCTGCGCCACGCTGACGCCCAGCAGCGCCGGCGCCATGAGCTTGGCCACCTTGCGCGTGGTGGGGTCGCGCCAGGCCGCGCGCAGCGCGCCCAGGCTCGCGCCGATGCGCGGCGCGAGCCCGAGCTTGCGCAGTGCCGGCACCTGCAGCGCCAGCTGCAGCACGCCGCCGACCAGCACGCCGGCGCACTGCGCATAGATCGGCTCGATGCCCCAGCGACGGAACAGCGGCGCGCCGACCACGATCGCAAGGATCAGCGACAGATTGAGCAGCACCGGCGACGCGGCCGGCACCGCGAACCTGCGCCAGGTATTGAGCACCCCGCCGGCCAGCGCCACGAGCGACATGAAGCCGATGTAGGGGAACATCCAGCGCGTCATCACCACGGCCGCGTCGAAGCCCGGCAGGCCGCTGGCCATGGCCCACACCAACCACGGTGCGCCGACCACGCCCGCCACGCACACCACCACCAGCGCCCAGGTCAGGAGCGTCGCGACATGGTCGATCAGCGCCTTGGCGCCCTCCTCACCGGCCTCGGTCTTGTGCGCGGCCAGCACGGGCACAAAGGCCTGGCTGAAGGCGCCCTCGCCGAACACCCGCCGGAACAGGTTGGGAATGCGGAATGCGACATTGAAAGCGTCGGTCAGCGCGCTGACGCCGAAGACCGAGGCAAAAAGCACGTCGCGCACGAGGCCCGTGATCCGCGAGGCGAGCGTCAGCAGGGATACGGTGGAGGCGGATTTGAGCAGGGACACGGGGCGAGTGTAGGGCCCGGAAAGCCCCGATTCGGCCGAAAACGCAACCCGGCCTATAATGGAGGGCTTTGCTGCATCATCCTCAGACACCTAAGGAACCAAAACCATGGCATCCGCCAAGCCCAAGAAAAAGAACCCGCGCCTCGCGTCGGGCCGTAAGCGCGTCCGTCAGGACACCAAGCTCAACGCTGCGAACACCTCGCTGCGCTCCAAATACCGCACCGCCGTGAAGAATGTCGAGAAGGCCGTGCTGGCCGGCGACAAGACCAAGGCGAGCGAACTCTTCGCGAAGGCCCAGAGCATCGTCGACGCCATCGCCGACAAGGGCATCTTCCACAAGAACAAGGCTGCCCGCGACAAGAGCCGCCTGTCGGCGAAGGTCAAGGCCCTCGCCCTCGCGCCTGAAAAGGCCGCCGCCTGACACCTGTCAGGCAAGCCCGGACTGAAATGTTTCAGTCCGCCGTTTGATCGGGGTGCGCTGCAGCAAAGTGTAAAAAACCGCCTTCGGGCGGTTTTTTCATGGGCGATCGATTCGCGGGGGCGGCGGCTCAGGCCTTGGGCGGCACTTCGGGTACGTCGGGCACCAGACAGGCCTCGGCCACCTGCAGGTCGTTGTCGCGCGCGAAGTTCACGCAGAAGTCCCATGCCATGGGCTCCGCGTCGCGCAGCGCCCTGTTCACCACCACGCATTTGACCCCGTTGATCGTGGTGGGAACACACCAGGGCGAATAGCTCAGATGGCTCCCCGGGTAGGCCCCTCCGGGGCGGAAGGAGCACATCACACCGGCCAGCCGCTCGGCCCAGTCGCTGGGGCGAAAAGTCCGGCCATCGCGCGTGATGCCCTGGATGAAGATTTCTTTGGCAGTGGGGGAAATCATCGTTGAAAGAGGCGACCGAAGCAGGTGCTGCGGTGCAGCATGCAATTGTATCCGCGCCCTTTTGGCGGCCATGGCCGGGGGCATTGCTGTGATGCGGAATCGTCAACGAAGCCGTCGTACCACCCGCCTAGAATTCCCCTTCCCTTTCTGGAGAATCGAATGAGCGCCACCGCCGAGCCCACCTCGCCCCACGTCATGAACACCTACGGTCGACTGCCGATCGCGCTGTCGCACGGCCAGGGCTGCCGAGTCTGGGACACCGCGGGCAAGGCCTACCTCGACGGTCTCGGCGGCATCGCCGTCAACACGCTGGGCCACAACCACCCCGAGCTGGTGCCCGCGCTGCAGGACCAGATCGCCAAGCTGATCCACAGCTCCAACTACTACCACGTGCCGGGCCAGGAGCAGCTCGCGGCCAAGCTGGTCGAACTCTCGGGCCTGACCAACGCCTTCTTCTGCTGCACCGGCCTCGAGGCCAACGAGGCCGCGCTGAAGCTCGCGCGCAAGTTCGGCCACGACAAGGGCATCGAGCGCCCCGAGATCGTGGTCTACGAGGCCGCCTTCCACGGCCGCAGCATCGCCACGCTGTCTGCCACCGGCAATCCGAAGGTGCAGGCCGGCTTCGGCCCGCTGGTCGAGGGCTTCATCCGCGTGCCGCTCAACGACATCGATGCCCTCAAGGAGGCCGCCGAAGGCAACCCGAACGTGGTGGCGGTGTTCTTCGAGACCATCCAGGGCGAAGGCGGCATCAACCCGATGCGCCTCGACTACCTCAAGCAGGTGCGGGCGCTCTGCGACGAGCGCGACTGGCTCATGATGATCGACGAGGTGCAGTGCGGCATGGGCCGCACGGGCAAGTGGTTCGCGCACCAGTGGGCGGACATCAAACCTGATGTGATGCCGCTCGCCAAGGGGCTGGGCTCGGGCGTGCCGATCGGCGCCGTGGTGGCCGGCCCCAAGGCCGCCAACATCTTTGCGCCCGGCAACCATGGCACCACCTTCGGCGGCAATCCGCTCGCGATGCGTGCGGGCATCGAGACCATCCGCATCATGGAAGAGCACAAGCTGCTCGAGAATGCCGCCACCGTGGGCGCGCACCTGAAGGCCGCGCTCGAGCGCGAGCTTGGCGGGCTGGGGGGCGTGAAGGACATCCGCGGCCAGGGCCTGATGCTCGGCATCGAGCTCGACCGGCCCTGCGGCGTGATTCTGAACCGCGCCTGCGACGCCGGCCTGCTGTTGAGCGTGACCGCCGACCGCGTGATCCGCCTCGTGCCGCCGCTCATCCTGAGCATTGCCGAGGCCGACGAGATCGTGGCCATCCTCGCGCCCATCGTGAAGAACTTCCTTTCGGAACCTGCCGCGCAATGACGACCGCCGCCACCACGCCCAACGCCATCCGCCACTACCTGCAGTTCTCGGACCTCACGGCCGACGAATACACCTACCTGTTCGACCGCATGGCGGTCATCAAGCAGAAGTTCAAGACCTACGAGAAGCACCAGCCGCTGACCGACCGCACGCTGGCGATGATCTTCGAGAAGGCTTCCACGCGCACCCGCGTGAGCTTCGAGGCCGGCATGTACCAGCTCGGCGGCAGCGTGGTGCACCTGACCACCGGCGACAGCCAGCTCGGCCGCGCCGAACCGATCGAGGACAGCGCCAAGGTCATCAGCCGCATGGTCGACCTGGTGATGATCCGCACCTACGAGCAGGCCAAGATCGACACCTTCGCCGCGCATTCGCGCGTGCCCGTGATCAACGGCCTGACCAACGAGTTTCACCCCTGCCAGATCCTTGCGGACATCTTCACCTACATCGAGCACCGTGGATCGATCCAGGGCAAGACCGTGGCCTGGGTCGGCGACGGCAACAACATGGCCAACACCTGGCTGCAGGCAGCCGAGATCCTCGGCTTCTCGGTGCACGTGAGCACGCCCAGCGGCTACGAGGTCGACCAGTCTATCGCCGGCATCCGCTCGGGCGACAGCTACAAGGTCTTCAAGGACCCGATGGAAGCCTGCCGCGGCGCCGACCTCGTGACCACCGACGTCTGGACCAGCATGGGTTACGAAGCCGAGAACGAGGCCCGCCGCAAGGCCTTTGCCGACTGGTGCGTCGACGAGGACATGATGCGCGCCGCCCAGCCCGACGCCCTCTTCATGCACTGCCTGCCCGCGCACCGTGGCGAAGAGGTGCAGGCCGAAGTCATCGACGGGCCGCAGTCGGTGGTGTGGGACGAGGCCGAGAACCGGCTCCATGCGCAGAAGGCGCTGATGGAGTTTCTGCTGCTGGGGCGGCTGTAAGTCCTGGCGCCTCGGGCTTCAAAACGCCCACGCGCCCAACTGGTAATAGTCGAAGCCGCTGCTGCGCCCGCCAAGGCAGCCGGCGAGGAAATCTTCGGCGTGGCGGTACATGGCGAGGTTGTTGGGCCACTTCTGGTTGCCGTGACCGTCACCCTGGAAGCTGACGAACTCGACCGTCTTGCCGGCCGCGCGCAGCGCCGCCACCATGCGCTCCGACTGATCGAACTTCACGCGCGCATCGTTCACGCCATGCATGACGAGCAGCGGCGCGCGCACTTGGGCGACGTGATTGATCGGTGACTTGGCGTCCAACAGCTTGCGCTGCACAGGATCGGCCGGATCGCCCACATAGCGCTTCCACCAAGGCAGGTTGAGCGACCAGTAGGCGGGCGCGTTCTCGATCAGCCGCGAGAGGTCGGACATGCCTACCACGTCGACCGCGCAGGCAAAGGTCTCCGGCGTCATCGTGGCGCCCACGAGCGCCGAATAGCCGCCGTAGCTCGCGCCGTAGATCGCCACGCGCGCGGGATCGGCCACGCCCTCGGCCACGGCCCATCGCACGCCGTCGATGAGGTCGTCGTGCATCTTGCCCGCGAACTCGCCCACGGCCTTTTCCATGAACGCGCGGCCGTAGCCGGTGGAACCGCGGTAGTTGACCTGCAGCACCGCATAGCCGCGGTTGGCAAGAAACTGCTGGACGCTGTAGTTGCTCTGGTAGGTCCAGATATCGCGCGCCCAAGGCCCGCCGTGCACCAGCAGCACCATCGGCAGCGCGCGCGCCTGCGCGCCCGGCGGCAGCGTCAGGTAGCCATGGATCCGCAAGCCGTCACGCGCGGCGTAGTCGATCGGCCGCGTCGATGCCAGCGAGGCAGCGAGGCCGCTGGTGTTGCTTTCGCCGAGCAGCAGCGGCGCTGTGCCCGCATCGCGCTGCAGCAGGTAATGCTTCCAACCCTTGTCGGTTCCGACGCTGACCGTCATGGCGTGCTCGTCGTCGGCCATGCTGGTCACGTGCACCGCAGCCGGTGCGCCGCCCGCCAGCGGTTCGAGCCGCGCCGCCAGCGCGGTATCGAAGTACCTGACGCGCGGGTAGCCCGGCATCGCATAGGCCGCGAGCGGCGCATGGCTGCGGCGACTGATGAGCACCTGCTCGACGTCGACCTCGCGCTCGGCGTGCACCACTTCCTCGGCGCCCGATTCGAGGTCGAGGCGCACCAAAGCGTCCTTGTCACGGCCGCGGCCCGAGACCGCCCACGCGATGTTCGTGCCGGGCACGAAGTCGGCGATCCACCAGTTCTCGCCCTTCTGCCAGCGCAACGTGGTGCGCCATCCATCGCCATCGGGCAGCTGCAGGTAGCGCGCGTCCCCGTCCAGCACCGAACGCACGCGCAGGCGCCCCGCGCGGTCCACCACCCAAGAGGTGACGTTGCCCGGGTTCTGCGCCAGCAAGGTCCGCGCGCCGGTGGCGGGATCGATGCGGTAGAGGTCGAAGACCTTCTTGTCGCGCAGGTTGGAGATCACAAGGAGTTCGGCACTGCCGTCGACGCGTCGCACGATGCGCGAGCGGGTGCCCTTGAACGGTGTCAGGTCGACGGGCTGCGAATCGGCGCGCATCAGGTCAACGGCCAGCACATGGGTGTCCTCGTCGCCTGTGCGATCGACCGTGAGGAAGAGAAAGCGACTGTCGCCCGACCAGACGATGCCTCGCGCGCGCACCGGGATCGCCCGCGTGTCGCCGCTGGCCAGCTTCTTCACCCAGACGGCCGGCCGCAGCCCGCTGACGCCTTTCCATGCGAGCGAGGCGCCATCGGGCGACAACCGATAGAGGCTCGTGCCTTCCACGTTCGCGACGAACTCGCGGACCGGGATCAGCGGCGGCAGCGGCGCATCCTGCAGCGCCGGGTGCGTCGGCGCGATGGCGCAGCCGCCGAGCAGCACCGTCAGACCGAGCGCGATCCACATTCTTGCCAGCATCACGGGGACTCCTCCTTGTTGGAGGCCGGATTGTGGGCCGACCGACCTTTGGCGATCCCAAAGGTGCGCGCGCCACAATGCGGCCATGCACCTCCTGCTCATCGAAGACGATCTCGACCTGGGGCGTGCGCTGCAGGCCACGCTCAAGGTCGAGCACTTCACGAGCGAGTGGGTGCGTCGCGCCGCCGATGCACCGCCGGCCGTCGATGCCGCGCGCGTCGACTGCGTGCTGCTCGACCTGAACCTGCCCGATGCCAGCGGCTTCGACCTGCTGCGGCGCTGGCGGCGCAGCGACGTTCGCGTGCCGGTGATCGTGATCACCGCGCGCTCGGCCATCGACGACCGGCTGGCCGGCTTCGAAGGCGGTGCCGACGATTTCGTCATCAAGCCTTTCGACACCGCCGAACTGGTGGCGCGCATCCGCGCCGTGGTGCGGCGCAGCGCGCGCCAGGCGAGCGAAGACTGGACCGTGGGCGCCCTCGAAATCGAACCGGGCCGGCGCCAGGCCAGGCTGCACGGCACACCGCTGGCGCTCTCGCCGCGCGAATTCCAGCTGCTGCTCGAACTGGCGCGCGAACCGGGCGTCGTGGTGCCCAAGGACCGGCTGGCACAGCGCCTGGAGCCCTTGGGCGATCCGGTCGACTTTGCCGCGATCGAGGTGCATGTTTCGAACCTGCGCAAGAAGATCGGCACCGAACGCGTGCGCACGGTGCGCGGCGTGGGCTATCTGCTCGAGCCATGAGCGTTGCGCTTCGCAATTTGTGGCAGCGCGTGCGCGAGCCCTCGCTGGTGCGGCGCGGCACCGCGGCGACGCTGCTGGTCCTGCTGCTGATCTGGGCCGTGCTGCTGGGCTACATGTACCTCGAGAACCGCAGGTACTTGGCCGAGGCACCCGGGCTGCAGCAGTTCGGCGACGCGCTGCTCGTCGCGCTCGACGAAACCCCGGACCCGGCCCAGGCGCGCATGGTGATGGCCGCCACCGAACGCTGGACTGCCATCCGCCGCACCCAGGACAGGCGCCTCGGCGGCATCGTGCTCTACGAACTGCGCGACCGCGGCGGCGCCCGCGTGTACGCGTCCGACGCGTGGCCGTGGGCAGCCGCCACGCCGCCGGACGGCCGCTGGACCGAGCGCTACTGGCGCTACCACGGCACGAGTGCGCAGTGGCACCTGCAGATCCTCAACCCGCGCCGCACCCGCGGCGCATGGCTCGGCTACAACGCCCGCACCATCGCTCCCTACCTGCTGGTGGCGTTCCCTTTCGTGCTGCTGGCGGTGTGGCTCACGGTGCGCGCCAGCCTGCGGCCACTGCAGCAGCTGGCGCAGCGGATCGAAGCGCGTCCGGCCGACGACCTGAGCCCGGTCGGCGTGCCGGCGCACTACCGCGAACTCAGGCCGCTGGTGCAGGCGCTGGACACGCTGGTGTCGCGCCTGCGCGGCACGGTGGAGCGCGAGCGTGCATTCGTGCAGGACGCGGCCCACGAGATCCGCACGCCGCTGGCCGTCATCAGCGCGCAGGCCCATGTGCTGGCGCATGCGCGCGAGCCGGCAGAGCGCGCCACGGCCGAGGCGCAATTGAGCCAGGCCATCGCACGCGCCTCGCACCTGGCGCGGCAACTGCTGGCACTCGCCGCGCTCGACCGCGCCGGTGCGCCGAGCGCCAGCCGCATCGACCTGGCGCACTGGCTGCGCACGCTGCTCGGGCCCGCCGCCCAGGCCGCGCTGCGCGAAGGCCGCGAACTCTCGCTCGACGCGCCCGACACGCTGCCCTGGAGGGTCGAGCTCGGCACGCTGGAGTCGATCGTGCAAAACCTGGTCGACAACGCGCTGCGCCATGGCGTGCCCGGCAGCATGGTGGCCGTGACCCTCTGCGATACCGGCGGCGAGCTGCAGCTCGACGTGCGCGACGATGGCCCCGGCATCGCAGCGGCCGAGCGCGACAGGGTCTTCGAGCGCTTCCACCGCGGCACCGAGCCGCGCGCGACCGGCGCCGGCCTCGGGCTCGCCATCGTCCGCCAAGCTGCCGCGCGCCTGGGCGGCAGCATCGAGATCGTGGAGGGGCTGCGGGGCCGTGGCGTTGGCTTTCGCGTGCGCCTGCCGCGGCCGGGCGGATAGCATCGCCGCCATGAGCAGCCGCTATTCTTCCTGCCAGCAATGCGGCGCCTGCTGCGCCGCCTACCGCGTCGACTTCAGCGTGCACGAACTCGACACGCATGGCGGCGCGGTGCCGGCCAGACTCGCGGTGGACGTCAACGACGCGATCGCCCGCATGCGCGGCACCGACCACGCTCGGCCGCGCTGCGCGGCGCTCACCGGCCGGATCGGCGAGGCGGTGGGCTGCGGCATCTACGAATGGCGTCCGAACCCCTGCCACGAGATCGAGGCCGGCAGCGACGCCTGCGAACGGGCCCGGGCGCGCCACGGGTTGCCGGCGCTCGCGGCGTCCTGAAACCCGCGCCCATCAACTCGTCACCGCAGTTGTTGGAAATAACCGACACCACGACCGCGCGCGCGGCGCTACCTTCGCGCCATGCGCTCTCTGCAACCCCAACCCCGCGTCTGGGACATCTCGCCGCCGGTCCATGAAGGCACGCCGGTGTTCCCCGGCGACACGCCCTACCGGCAACGCTGGGCGGCCACCATCTCGCCGGGCTGCCCCGTCAACGTAAGCGAGATCACGCTCTCGCCGCACACCGGCGCGCATGCCGACGCACCGCTTCACTACGACGCCGAAGGCCTGCCCATCGGCCTGGTCGATCTCGCGCCCTTTCTCGGGCCCTGCCGCGTCATCCATGCCATTGCCAAGGGACCCTTGGTCGAATGGGCGCACATCGCGCACGCTGTCGACAGCCAGTTGCCGCCGCGCGTGCTGGTGCGCACCTATGCGGCCATGCCGGTGGACCGCTGGGACCCGCAGCTCGCGGCCTATGCGCCCGACACGATCGAGCGCCTCGCGGCCATGGGCGTGAAGCTCATCGGCATCGACACCGCAAGCATCGACCCGGCCGACAGCAAGACGCTCGACAGCCACCAGCGCATCCGCCGGCTCGACATGCGCGTGCTCGAGAACCTCGTGCTCGACGCGGTGCCCGAAGGCGACTACGAACTCATCGCGCTGCCGCTGAAGCTGGCGAGTGCCGATGCCTCCCCCGTGCGCGCCGTGCTGCGCGACCTTCCCCGCTGACATCCCATCCATGACCACCCTCGAAGACTGCCGCGCGCTCGACGCGCAAGACCCGCTCGGCGCGTTGCGCGACCAATTCATCCTGCCCGACGGCGTGATCTACCTCGACGGCAACTCGCTCGGCGTGCTGCCGAAGGCGGCACCGTCACGCATTGCCGAAGTGGTGGCCGCCGAATGGGGCCAGGGCCTGATCCGCTCCTGGAACACGGCGGGCTGGTTCGACCTGCCGCAGCGCCTGGGCGACAAGGTGGCCCGGCTGATCGGCGCCGCGCCCGGCGAGGTGGTGTGCACCGACAGCACCTCGGTCAATCTCTACAAGGTGCTGTTCGCCGCGCTCTCGCAGCAGAAGCAGCATGCCGGCCGCAGGCTCGTGGTGAGCGAGCGCAGCAACTTCCCGACCGACCTCTACATCGCCGAGTCGCTGTGCCGCGAACGCGGCTTCACGCTCAAGCTCGTCGACGAGGGCGAGCTGCCCGCCGTGCTGACCGACGAAGTGGCCGTGCTGATGCTCACGCACGTCAACTACCGCACCGGTGCGATGCACGACATGAAGGCCGTCACCGCGGCCGCGCATGCGGTCGGCGCGCTGACCGTCTGGGACCTGGCCCACAGCGCGGGCGCGGTGCCGGTCGCGCTCAACGACAGTCAGGCCGACTACGCGATCGGCTGCGGCTACAAGTACCTGAACGGCGGCCCCGGTGCGCCGGCGTTCGTGTGGGTGCACACCCGGCACGCGGGCCAGTTCGAGCAGCCGCTCGCGGGCTGGTGGGGCCATGCGGCGCCGTTCGAGTTCACGCCGCACTATCGGCCAGCGCCCGGCGTGGGCCGCTACCTCTGCGGCACGCAGCCGATCATTGCGCTCGCGGGGCTCGAATGCGGCATCGACACCGTGCTCGCGGCCGAAACCTTCGACAACGGCCGGGGCGGCATGGCGGCCCTGCGCGCCAAGTCGCTCGCGCTGACCGACCTGTTCATCGCGCTGGTCGAGGCGCGCTGCGCGGGCCACGGGCTCTCGCTCGTCACACCGCGCGATCCGGCACGCCGCGGCTCGCAAGTCTGCCTGAGCCGCACGGACCCGCAAGACCCGCAGGGCGGCTCGGGTGCCTACGCCATCGTGCAGGCGCTGATCGCGCGCGGCGTGATCGGCGACTTCCGTGCCGGCGACGCGCAGATGCCCGACATCCTGCGCTTCGGCTTCACGCCGCTCTACCTCGGCTTCGAGGATGTGTGGAATGCGGTGGAGCACCTGGTGCAGGTGCTCGAGACGGGCGAATGGCGGCGCGCCGAGTTCAACCAGAAGAATGCAGTGACATGAGCACCGGGAAGCCCTTGCCGAACCACCCCGAGCACATCGTCCGGGAGGAAGGCGCGCAGCTCGACTTCAGCAAGTCGATGAGCTACGGCGACTACCTGCACCTCGACGAGATCCTCAACGCGCAGCATCCGCTGTCGCCCGCGCACGACGAGATGCTGTTCATCGTGCAGCACCAGACCAGCGAGCTCTGGATGAAGCTCATGCTGCACGAACTGCGCGCGGCCACGGCCTGCATCGCCAGTGAAAAGCTGTCGGACGCCTTCAAGATGCTCGCGCGAGTGAGCCGGATCATGGAGCAGCTCGTGAGCGCATGGACCGTGCTCTCGACCATGACGCCTCCCGAGTACACGGCCATGCGCCCCTACCTCGCGAACTCGAGCGGCTTCCAGAGCGCGCAGTACCGCTGCATCGAATTTGCGCTGGGCAACAAAAACGCGGCGATGCTCAAGCCCCATGCGCACCGCCCCGATCTGCTGGTACAGGTCGAGGCCGCCTACCGCTCGCCCTCGCTCTACGACGAGTCGCTGCGCCTGCTGGCGCGCCACGGACTGCCAGTGCCCGCCGACAAGCTCGAGCGCGACTGGACGCAGCCGTACGAGGCGAGCGACGGCGTCGAGGCCGCATGGCTCACGGTGTACCGCGATCCGCATGCGCATTGGGATCTCTACCAGCTCGGCGAGAAGCTCACCGACCTTGAAGATGCCTTCCGGCTCTGGCGCTTCCGCCACGTGACCACGGTCGAGCGCGTGATCGGCTTCAAGCGCGGCACCGGCGGCACGGGTGGCGTGAGCTACCTGCGCAAGATGCTGGACGTGGTTCTGTTCCCTGAAATCTGGAAGATCCGAACGGATCTCTAGGACGCGCCCCGACACGCTACATTGGCAGACACCTCACGGAGACCTGCCATGCACAAAGACGACGTCCAGTTTTCTCCCGACGAACTCGCCACGCTGCGCACACATGGCGTGGTGCTGTTCGCGGACCGCGTGATCTTCGAAGCCCGGCCGCCGATGCCCGAGGCGCGCATCGCCGAGGTCGAGGCCCTGTGCGCCGGGCCGGTTCCCGATGCGCTCGCCGCGCTCTGGCGCGAAACCGCGGGCGGCCGCCTCGACTACGACCTCTCGCTGCCGATGAAAGGCAACATCGAGGCCGTGAGCTGGTCGGAGCTGTTCTGGGACGGCAGCGACGGCTACCACGACCTGCAGGGCTGGATCGCGCACGAGCAGGAGATCGCCCAGGAAGCCGCCGACGACGAGGGCCGCACCTGGAGCGGCAAGCTCACGCACCTGCCGCTCGGCGGCTTCGAGTACCTCGACCGCGTGTATGCGGTGGTGGAACCCGGCGGCGAGCACGGCAGCATCGTCGCGTGGAAGCACGGCCTGCCGCCCGCCTGGACGCATGCGCTGCACGAGGACGGCGTCAGCACCATTGCGCCCGACCTGCGCGGCGCCTTCGCGGCGCTGCACCTCGACGAGGATCCGCTCGCACCCGCGGGCGACTACTTCTCGGGCCAGGCGCTACTCGAATACCTCGACGACCGGCACGAGGAACACGGCCTCGCGATCGACCTCGTCGACAAGCTCGTGGCCTTCTACCGCCGCGCGATGCGCGACTGGCGCACGCCGCTCGCCGACGGCACGCTGCGCCTCCAGCCGGCGACCGCACGCGCGGCATTGCGCCACGCCATCGGCACAGACGACGCCTCGCTGGTGGCCGAGCTCGCGGCCGCGGGCGTGAGCTTCCAGGGCCCACAGCAGGGCAGCGCACTGGCCACCGACGTGGCGATCGGCCACGGCGCGTTCGCAGCCGCCATGGCACTGGTGCGCGCCGGCGCACCGGTGGCGCGCGAGGCGCTGGCCAACATCGACGGCCAGATCTCGCCCGAACTCACGAGCGCCCTGCTCGCGAACGGTGCCGAGCCTAGCGTGGTCGCGATCGTGCAGTGCGCGGCCTGCGGCGCGCCTGCGAGCGCGCACCTGATCGCGGAGGCCTGCGCCAAGGCGGGCATCGACGTGCCGGCCGCGTTCGCCCTGGAACGCGAAGCCATGCTGGGCGAACTCAAGGCCACGCTGCTCGAGGTGCGCGAGGACACGCAGGGCCACTATCTCGGGCCCGAGGGCCTGGCCGAACGCATCGAACACCTGCAGGCATTCAGCCTCGATTGAGCGCGGCAGCCCGCCGGGATCAGCCCGCGTACAGCCAGGGCTGGTCGAGCAGCCGCGCGCCGAGCACCCGCATTGCCAGGTCGCGGCCGATGCGCGTGGCACCGGTCGCGTGGAAGACCTGGCCGTTGCGCCGCGCCCGCGCCTGCACCAGCGCATTGCGCTGCCACCGGGCCTCGGCATAGCGCGCGAAGGCGGACGGCACCTCGGCCGCGGAACCCTCGCCGAGCGCGTCGGCCAGCGCCACCGCATCCTCGATGGCCATGCCTGCGCCCTGCGCGAGGTACGGCACCATCGGATGCGCGGCGTCGCCGACCAGTGCCACGCGTTCGTGCGCCATCTCGGCGGCCGAGCGCATCGGGGGCCGGTCGCTCAGCGACCAGGCACGCCAGCCCGGCATCGCCTCGAGCAGGGCCTGCAGGCTGCGCCCGCTCGGCCCCGTGGCTTGCTGCAGCGCGGCCAGGCTGCTGGCCTGGTCCCAGTCGTGCACGTTGCCGGTGGCTGCCGCTTCGGCGATCACCACCACGTTGAGCCAGTCGCCGCCGCGCACCGGATAGGCCACCGCATGCAGGCGGGGGCCGAGCCAGACGTCGATGCCGTCGCGGCGCAGCGCCTGCGGCAGGTCGGCCTGGGCGGCGAGCGCGCGCCAGGCCGTGTGGCCGGTGACACGCGGCGCCTCTGCGGCCGAAGGCGCGTCGAGCCGCTGCCGCGCGATGCTCCAGAGCCCGTCGGCGCCGACCAGCGCCTCGCCCTCCCAGGCCCTCGCACCGCTGCTCGAGATGCACACCAGGTCTTCGCCGGCCTCGACGTCGGCGATGCGCGCGTCGGTGACCAGCACGCCGCTGCCCGCGGCGCGCACCGCATCGAGCAGCAACGCGTGCAGGTCGGCACGGTGGACGCAGACGTAGGGTGCGCCGTAGCGCCGGCGCATCGCTTCGCCGAGCGGCAGCCGCGCGAGTTCACTGCCGCTGCCGGCGCTGCGCACAGTCAGCATCGTGGGGCGCGCAGCGATGGCGTCGAGGCCTTCAACCAGACCGAGGCCTGCGAGGCGACGTGTGACGTTGGGACCGAGCTGGATGCCGGCGCCGATCTCGCCGAAGGCCGCCGCCTGCTCGAAGACATCGACCCGGTGCCGGCCACGCGACAGTGCCAGCGCGGCGGCAAGCCCCCCGATGCCGCCGCCGGCGACGAGGATGTGCGCGGGCATCCTCAGCGGCTGGGATGCGTGTCGCGAAGTTCCTGGCCGGTTCTTTCAGCCTCGGCGCCCGGACGCACCTTGGGGCCGCAGCTGCCGCAACTGTCGCAGGAGCCGCAGCCCGAGGTCTTGGCCAGCGAGGCGGCCAGCGCATCGGCGCGCTCGCGGTCGACCCAGCCGGCCCGGTGCGTGCCGGCGGCGAACTTCTGCGCGGCGCTGCGGCGCCAGCCGGCGGGCATCCAGCGCCAGACCGCGTAGAACGCGGCGGCCGCGACGATCAATCCGACGATCAGTTGCTGTGTCATGTCCGTCCCTTGTTGCGAAGCCTGCTTTTTACCCCGCCCCCAAAGCCAGCGCCACCCGGTAGGTGATGAAGCAGGCCACGTAGGCGAGCGCGAACAGGTAGCCCGCCATGATCCAGACGTATTTCCATGCGCCGGTTTCGCGCTTGACCGCCGCGAGCGTCGAGATGCATTGCGGCGCGAACACGAACCAGACCAGGAGCGACAGCGCAGTCGCGAGCGACCAGGTGCCCGCGATCAGCGGCTGGAGCTGGCCCGCGACGTCGTCGCCCGTGGCCGACAGCGCATACACCGTACCGAGCGCGCCCACCGCCACTTCGCGCGCCGCCATGCCCGGCACCAGCGCGATGGAGATCTGCCAGTTGAAGCCGATTGGCGCAAAGATGTGCTCGAGCCCGCGGCCGATGATGCCGGCCAGGCTGTACTGGATCGCGGGCCCCGTGGCGCCCTCGGGCGGCGACGGGAAGGTCGACAGGAACCACAGCAGGATCGTGAGCGTGAGGATGATGGTGCCCACGCGGCGCAGGAAGATCCAGGCGCGCTCGTAGAGGCCGAGCGCCAGGTTGCGCAGGTTGGGCCAGCGGTACGCCGGCAGTTCCATCAGCAACGGCGAGTGCTGCTTGTTGTCGCGGAAGCGCTTCATGACCCAGGCCACCGCCATCGCCGAGACGATGCCGAACACGTAGAGCGCGAACAGCACCACGCCCTGCAGGTTGAACACCCCGGCCACCGAGCGCTCGGGGATGAACGCCGCGATCAGCAGCGCATACACCGGCAGGCGCGCCGAACAGGTCATGAGCGGCGCGATCATGATCGTCGTGATGCGGTCGCGCCAGTTGCTGATGGTGCGCGTCGCCATCACGCCGGGAATGGCGCAGGCAAAGCTCGACAGCAGCGGAATGAACGAGCGGCCCGACAGCCCCACCGAACCCATCATGCGGTCGAGCAGGAACGCGGCGCGCGGCAGGTAGCCCGAGTCCTCGAGCGCGAGGATGAAAAGGAACAGGATCAGGATCTGCGGCAGGAAGACGATCACGCCGCCCACGCCAGCAATCACGCCGTCGACCAGCAGGCTTTGCAGCATGCCTTCGGGCATGTAGGTCTTGAGCAGCCCGCCGGCGCCGTCGGTGGCAGCGAGGATCGCGTCCATCGGCACGCTGGCCCAGCTGAACACGGCCTGGAACATCAGGAACATCGTGACCGCGAGCACCAGCATGCCCCACACCGGATGCATCACCACGCGGTCGATGCGGTCGCTGGTAACGAGGCTGGTCGCGGGCTCGGTGACCGCGAGCCCGAGGATGCGGCGCACCTCGCGCTGCGTGGCCAGCACGTCGTCGAGCCCCGGTGCCTGCCAGGCCTTGGGCGAAGCCGCGGGCACCGGCGCATCGAGCGCCGCGAGCAGGTCGTGGGCGCCACCCGACTGCACGCCGACGGTCTCGACCACCGGCACGCCGAGCTCGCGCGCGAGCACGGCGGTGTCGACCGCGATGCCCTGCTTGCGCGCCATGTCGGTCATGTTGAGCGCCACCACCATCGGCAGGCCGAGGCGCTTGGCCTCGAGCACCAGCCGCAGGTTGAGCCGCAGGTTGGTGGCATCGGTCACGCACACCAGCAGGTCGGGCAGGGCCTCGGTGCTCTTGCCGGTGACGACGTCGCGCGTCACGGCCTCGTCCGCGCTCAGCGCGTTGAGGCTGTAGGCGCCGGGCAGGTCGAGCACGAAAACGCGGCGCCCCGACGGGGTGCGCAGCAGCCCTTCCTTGCGCTCGACGGTCACGCCCGCGTAGTTGGCGACCTTCTGGCGGCTGCCGGTCAGCAGGTTGAAGAGCGCGGTCTTGCCGCAGTTCGGGTTGCCGAGCAGCGCGACGCGCCCCGGCTGGGCGGTGGCCGCGAGGCGGCCCGGTCCCTGGATCACGGCCTCACCCATGGCGGGCTCCTTCCGGCGTGTCGGGTGCCACCCGGATCAGCGCGGCCTCGTGGCGGCGCAGGGCAAAGGTGGTGTGGCCAAGCCGGACCGCGAGCGGCTCGCGCCCTGCCATGCCGGTCGCAACGATGCGCACGGCCTCGCCCGGCACGAAGCCGATCTCGGTCAGGCGCAGCACCAGCTCGCGATCGTCCGCGCCGTCGGGGCGCGCCACGTCGAGCACGGTGGCCCATTGGTTGTCGGGAAGCTGGTCGAGCCGCAGGCCGGTGGGCGCCAGGGCGGCGCCGGAGTCAGAGGTTTGCACGGTGAGAAAGCACGCCGGAAACCGGCCACGCCAAGGAGCAAAACCCAGATGCTATCAATTCTCAATTGCAGTCGCAGAGAAAGTCCTTTGGCTGGCGTGCGGAATAGCGCCGCACAGCCCGTGTTCAGACCGCCAGTTCGACGATGCGCGCGCTGACGGAAGCGCCCTCGATGGCGAGTTCCGCTACCGAAACCGGCAGTTTGAAGCGCCGCGGCCCGGCGCTGCCGGGATTGACGTAGAGGATGCCGTCGCGCGTTTCGACCCTGGGTTTGTGCGAATGGCCCGAAACGACCACGCGCCCCCCCGCAAGGTGGGGCGCGATCTGCGACAGGTCGTGGATCACATGGATGCGCACCTGCTCCACGCAGAGTTCCGCGGTCTCGGGAATTCCGTCGGCCCAGGCCTCGCGGTCGTTGTTGCCGCGCACCACGGTGAGTGGCGCGATGGCCGCGAGCGCCTCGAGGATCGCCGCGCTGCCGATGTCGCCGCCGTGCACGATGCGGTGGCAGCCCTGCAGCGCCGCCACGGCCTGCGGCCGCAGCAGGCCGTGGGTGTCGGAGATCAGGCCGACGCGGACCAAGCTCAGGCGGCCAGCAGCTGCCGCAGCACGAACGGCAGGATGCCGCCGTGCTTGTAGTAGTCGACCTCGATCGGCGTGTCGATGCGCAGGCGCACCGTCACTTCCTGGTGGCTGCCGTCGGCGCGGTGCACGACGAGCTTCACGTCCATCTGCGGCTTGAGTTCGCCGCCGATCACCACGTCGATCTTCTCGTCGCCGTTGAGCCCCAGCGTCTGCCAGGAATCGGCACCGCGGAACTGCAGCGGCAGCACGCCCATGCCGACGAGGTTGGCGCGGTGGATGCGCTCGAAGCTGCGCGCCACCACGGCCTTGATGCCGAGCAGCTGCGTGCCCTTGGCGGCCCAGTCGCGCGACGAGCCGGTGCCGTACTCCTCGCCGCCGAACACGACCGTCGGCACGCCCTGGGCCATGTACTTCATGGCCGCGTCGTAGATGAACATCTTCTCGCCGCCGGGCTGGAACAGCGTGAGGCCGCCCTCTTCCTGCGTGCCGTTGACGTCCGGCGGGATCATGAGGTTCTTGATGCGCACGTTGGCAAAGGTGCCGCGCATCATCACGTCGTGGTTGCCGCGGCGCGAGCCGTAGCTGTTGAAGTCGGCCTTGGCCACGCCGTTGGCCTTGAGCCAGATCCCTGCGGGCGAGCTTTCCTTGATGGCGCCGGCGGGAGAGATGTGGTCGGTGGTGATCGAGTCGCCGAAGAGCGCCATGATGCGCGCGCCCTTGAAGCCCGCGTCCGACGCGTGCGGCTCCATCTTGAAGCCTTCGAAGAAGGGCGGCTCGGCGATGTAGGTCGAAGCGGGCCAGTCATAGACCTGGCCCGTGGTGCCCTTGATGCTGCTCCAGAACTTGCCTGGGTCGGTCTTGACCTTGTCGTAGTTGGCGCGGAACGACTTGGCGTTCATCGCATGGCGCAGGTTCTCGTCGATCTCCTTCGGCGTCGGCCAGATGTCGCCGAGATAGACGTCCTTGCCATTGTTGCCTTTGCCCACGGGTTCGGTCATCAGGTCGACCATCACGTTGCCCGCGATCGCGAACGCCACGACGAGCGGCGGCGAGGCGAGGAAGTTGGCCTTGAGGTTCGGATGGATGCGCGCCTCGAAGTTGCGGTTGCCCGAGAGCACGGCCGCACCGATGAGGTCGTTCTTGACGATGACGTCGTTGATCTCGGGCGTGAGGTCGCCGGCGTTGCCAATGCAGGTGGTGCAGCCGTAGCCCGCGAGATAGAAGCCGAGCTTCTCGAGGTACGGCAGCAGGCCGGCCTTCTCGAGGTATTCGGTGACGATGCGCGAACCCGGGGCCAGCGAGGTCTTGACGTGCGGCTTGACCGTGAGGCCCGCCTCCACCGCCTTCTTGGCCAGCAGCCCGGCCGCGAGCATCACGCTCGGGTTCGACGTGTTGGTGCACGAGGTGATGGCCGCGATCAGCACGTCGCCGTTGCCGATGGCGACGTCGCCGGCCGGCAGCGGATGGCGCTGCTTGAGCCGCTCGGGCGGCTGGTTGAAGCCGTTGGCATTGTTGGGCTTGCTGAAGAGCTCGGAGAACTTGGTCGACAGCTGGCCGAGGTCGATGCGGTCCTGCGGGCGCTTCGGTCCGGCGAGGCTCGGCGACACGGTGCCCAGGTCGAGCTTGACGATCTTGGTGTAGTCGATGTCGCCCGGCGCCGGCATGCCGAACAGGCCCTGGGCCTTGTAGTAGGCCTCGAAGCGTTCGACTTCCTCCTGGGTGCGGCCGGTGCCCTTGAAATAGGCCACGGTCATCTCGTCGACCGGGAAGAAGCCCATGGTCGCGCCGTATTCGGGCGCCATGTTGCCGATGGTGGCGCGGTCGGGCACCGCGATCGAGGCGGCGCCGGGGCCGAAGAACTCGACGAACTTGCCCACCACCTTCTCGGCGCGCAGGATCGCGGTGACATACAGCACCAGGTCGGTGGCCGTGACGCCTTCGCGCAGCTTGCCCGTGAGCTCGAAGCCGACGACGTCGGGCGTGAGCATGTAGACCGGCTGGCCCAGCATGGCGGCTTCGGCCTCGATGCCGCCGACGCCCCAGCCGACCACCCCGACGCCGTTGATCATGGTTGTGTGGCTGTCGGTGCCTACGAGCGAGTCGGGGTAGTACACCGGCACCTCGGCCGTGTCGCTCGCGCTCTTGTAGACGCCGCGCGCAAAGTACTCGAGGTTGACCTGGTGCACGATGCCGAAGCCGGGCGGCACGACGCCAAAGGTGTCGAAGGCCTGCATGCCCCACTTCATGAACTGGTAGCGCTCGTTGTTGCGCTGGAACTCGAGCTTCATGTTGAGGTCGAGCGCCTTCGGCGTGCCGTAGTGGTCGACCATCACCGAATGGTCGACCACCAGGTCGACGGGCACCAGCGGCTCGATGGTCTTGGGCGACTTGCCGAGCTTGGCGGCCACGCTGCGCATGGCGGCCAGGTCGGCGAGCAGCGGCACGCCGGTGAAGTCCTGCAGCACCACGCGCGTGACGACGAAGGGAATCTCGTCGGTGCGGTCCGAGTTGGGCGTCCACCGGGCCAGTTCCTCGACGTGCTTGGGCGAGACCTTCTTGCCGTCGCAGTTGCGCAGCACCGACTCGAGCACGATGCGGATGGAGACCGGCAGGCGCTCGATCGACGGATACTGCTTCGCCAGCTCCTTCAGTGACCAGTATTTGCCGGCCTTGCCCGAGTCGGTCTTGAAGGTCTTGAGGGTAGAGGCAAAGGCATGCGCCGGTGCTTGGGCCATTGAGGAAACTCCTGTTCGTTCGGTCTGTTCGTGGAAGCACCTCAAAGATAGCAGGGAACGATGACCATGGTCCGCACCGAGGGTCTTTTTCAGGCGATCGCCATGCCGGCGCCGGCGCGCGTGCGGCGCAGGCCGGTCCACTGCAGCTCGGCCAGCACCACCACGCACAGCGCCTGCGCCAGCACCCAGGCCACGCCGAGCGCTGTGACCGCGAGCATGCCGCTCATCAGCAGCGCGACGCAGCCCGCGGCCCAGCCGAAGTTCCCGGCCACCACCAGTCCGATCAGCGTGCGCGGCGGGGTCTTGCGGCTGGCCATCCAGACCGCGGCCGCCGCATAGCCGAGCAGGAACACGCCCGTGGCCATGAGCAGCGGCGCCGGCAGGCCGGTGAGCCGCGCGAGCGTGTCGGTCAGCGCGACCTGGAGCGCACCGGTCGCGGCGCAGGAGGCGGCATCGGCCCACATCACGCGGGGCAGGAAACGGGGGGACGCAAAGACGGACATGACTTTCTCCTTCGGGTTGTACGGCAAGCCTGTCCTGCCGCGTTGGAGCCAATGATCCCGAAGCGCCCGCGCACGGTCGATAACCTCGCAGGTCATGGCGCGGCGCCGCGGCCGCGCCAGAATGCGCGGCATGATGAACACGCCCCGCCCCCCTTCGTCCGCCGTCGCCCAACCCGGCGCGCGCGATCCCTTCGGCGCCCATCTGCGGCACTGGCGAACGCGCCGCCGGCTCAGCCAGCTCGACCTGGCGCAGGAGGCCGAGGTCTCGACGCGGCACCTGAGCTACGTGGAAACCGGCCGCGCCGCGCCGAGCCGCGAGATGGTGCTGCGCCTGGCCGAGCGCCTGGACGTGCCGCTGCGCGAGCGCAATGCGCTGCTGGTGGCCGCCGGCTTCGCGCCGATGTACCGGCAGCGTTCGCTCGACGACCCTGCGATGGCCGCGGCGCGGCGCGCGGTGGACCTCGTGCTCAAGGGCCACGAGCCCTTTCCCGCGCTCGCGGTCGACCGGCACTGGAACCTCGTGGCCCACAACGCGCTGGTGCCGATGCTCATGGCCGGCGCGGCGCCCGAACTGGTGCGTGCGCCGATCAACGTGCTGCGGCTGAGCCTGCATCCCGATGGCCTGGCCCCGCGCATCGCCAACCTCGCCCAATGGCGCGCGCACCTGCTCGAGCGGCTGCAGCAGCAGATCGCCGCCACTGGCGATGCGGTGCTGCAGGCGCTGCACGACGAGCTCGAGGCCTACCCCATGCCGCAGGTCGGCCACGACGCACCGCCCGCGGCCGCAGAGTTGTCGAACGTGGTGGTGCCGTTTCAGCTCGCGACGCCGAACGGCATGCTGAGCTTCATCAGCACCACCACCATCTTCGGCACGCCGGTCGACGTCACCCTGCAGGAACTGGCGGTGGAATCGTTCTTTCCCGCGGATGCGCAGACGGCTGCGGCGCTGACGGCGCTGGCGGCGGCGGGCTGAGGTCCGGGCGCCCGGGACGCTGCGTGGCAATGCCTTCGAAGTCGTCGACCTGGATCACCTTGTCGGCGGCCTTCAGGTAGGCCAGCGCCAGCGCGGGATCGGGCGCAGAAGCCGCAGCTTCCTCGAGCGAGCCGGTGCGGCGCAGGTTCTTGTTGAGCGCCGCGGTCGCATCGCCCAGCTGTGCGGCGAGTTCCATCGCGTGCATCAGGTCGCGCAGACCGCCCGGGCCGGGCGCGCTGAGGTCGGGCGCGAGCCGCGCGACCGTGCGCGGGTGGCTGCGCAGCAGCTCGGCCAGCGCCATCAACTGCACGTCGCGCAGCGGCGCCAGGTGTGCGGTCCGGCGCAGCACCAGCGCACCGATGAGGCGGCGCCCCGGCGTCGGCAGGTTGGCATAGAGATCGTGCAGGATCTCGCCGGCCGCATCGATCTGCAGGCGTATCGCCGCCTGCGCGAAGGGCAGCATCTCCGGCGCGGCATCGACGCGCCAGCGCCAGATGCAGGCGCTCGCGAGGTACAGGTGCGCCAGTACGTCGCCCAGGCGCGCCGAGAGCAGCTCCATGCGCTTGAGCTTGCCGCCCAGGAGGCCCATTGCGAGGTCGGCCGTGAGCGCGTACTTGGCGCTCATGCGCGCGATCAGCCGCGCCTCGTGGGCCAGTGCCTCGGGCGGTTCACCGACCACCGGTGCGCCGAACAGGCTGTGCCACAGGTTGCGGGCCACATGCCTGCCATGGGCGATGAGCGCGCGGCCCAGCGCGGTTTCGTCGCGGGCCTGCACCGCCGCCATCTCGTCGAGCACATGCGGATGGCAACGCACCGCCCCCTGGCCGAACACGATCAGCGCGCGCGTCAGGATGTTGGCGCCCTCGACGGTGATCGCGATCGGCGCCTGGCGGTAGGCCACGCCGAGCAGGTTCGACGGGCCCGCGATGATGCCCTTGCCGCCGAGGATGTCCATGCCGTGGTTCACGGCGCGCCGGCCCGCCTCGGTGAGCTGGACCTTGAGGATCGCGCTCGCCACGCTGGGCCGCTCGCCGTTGTCGAGCGCGGCCGCGGTGAAGCGCCGCGCCGCATCGCTCGCATAGAGCTCGGCCGACATCTGCGCGATCAGCCCCGCCACCGCATGGAACTTGCCCACCGGCAGGCCGAACTGCTCGCGGATCTGGCCGTAGGCATTGCTCACGTAGAGCGCCGTCTGCTGCATGGCCGAGCCGAGCGCGGGCAGCGAGATCGCACGGCCCGCGGCCAGGCATTCCATCAGCATGCGCCAGCCCTGCCCCACCTGCTGCTCGCCGCCGATCACCCAGTCCATCGGCACGAACACCTGGCGGCCTCGGATCGGGCCGTTCATGAAGGCGCTGTCCATCGGACGGTGGCGTCGGCCGATCTCCATGCCCTCGTGCGGCACGGGAATCAACGCGCAGGTGATGCCGAGTTCGCGCTCGCCTTCGGGCCGGCTTTCGTCCACGGCATGGAAGGCCAGGCCCACGACCGTGGCCACGGGCGCGAGCGTGATGTAGCGCTTGTCGAAGTCGACCAGGAAGCCGCGCGTGCGGCGACCGCCGAAGTCGCGCTCGACCAGCACGCCGCGGTCCGGAATGGCAGCCGCATCGGAACCCGCGTAGGGCGAGGTCAGGCCGAAGCACGGCAGCTCGCGGCCGTCGGCCAGGCGCGGGAGGTAGTGCGCCTTCTGCGCCTCGGTGCCGTAGCGCAGCAGCAGTTCGGCGGGCCCCAGCGAGTTGGGCACCATCACGGTGACGGCCGTGGCGACGTTGACGCTGGCGATGCGCGCGACCACCGTCGCATGCGCGTAGTGGCCGAAGCCGAGGCCGCCGAACTCCTCGGGAATGATCATGCCGAAGAAGCGCTTCTCACGAAGGAAGCGCCAGACCTCGGGCGGCAGGTCCTTCGCCTCGTCGATGGCATGGTCGTCGAGCATGCGGCAGAGGTCGGCCACCTCGCGGTCGAGGAAGGCCTGCTCGCGATCGGTGAGGCGGTTCGGGCCCATCTGCGCGAGCGCGTCGAAGTCGGGCCGCCCTGCAAAAAGCCGGCCTTCGAACCCGACGGTGCCGGCCTCGAGCGCCGCACGCTCGGTGTCGCCGAGCGGCGGCAGCGCCTTGGCGAAGGGCTGCATGGCCCAGCGGCCGATCAGAGAAGCCAGAGGCATGGGGTGGTCTCCTTCTTGTTGCGCGGCAAGCCCCGCGCCTGCCCCATTTTGTGCACGACCACCCGCGGCGCGGGCCGGCCGAAGGCGCTCCCGGCTGTCGGAGACCGGCGCGGCACGGCGAACGGCGCCCATGAAAAAGCCCCGCAGTGCGGGGCTTGGTCGTCGAGGCCGAAGACAGGATCAGGACACGGCGGCCGCCACCTTGGCGTCCTCGGTCTTGTAGTCGTCGATCTTGTCGAAGTTCAGGTACTGGTAGATCTGCGCGCTCGAGGCATCGAGCACACCCACCTGTTCCATGTACTCCTCGCGCGTCGGGATGCGGCCGAGGCGCGAGCAGATGGCGGCGAGTTCGGCCGAACCCAGGTACACGTTGGTGTTCTTGCCCAGGCGGTTCGGGAAGTTGCGGGTGCTGGTCGACATCACCGTGGCGCCTTCGCGCACCTGCGCCTGGTTGCCCATGCACAGCGAGCAACCGGGCATCTCGGTGCGTGCGCCGGCATTGCCGAAGACGCCGTAGTGGCCTTCTTCGGTGAGCTGCTGCGCGTCCATCTTGGTCGGCGGCGCGATCCAGAGCTTGACCGGGATGTCGCGCTTGCCTTCGAGCAGCTTCGATGCCGCGCGGAAGTGGCCGATGTTGGTCATGCACGAGCCGATGAACACTTCGTCGATCACGGCGCCGGCCACGTCGCTGAGCGTCTTGACGTCGTCGGGGTCGTTCGGGCAGGCGACGATCGGTTCGTGGATCTCGGCCAGGTCGATCTCGATGACGGCGGCGTAGTCGGCGTCGGCATCGCCCTTGAGCAGCTGCGGGTCCTTGAGCCAGGCTTCCTGGGCCGCGATGCGGCGCTCGAGCGTGCGGGCGTCGGCATAGCCCTCCGCGATCATCCACTTCATCAGCGTGATGTTGCTGTTGATGTACTCGATGATCGGTTCCTTGTTCAGGTGCACCGTGCAGCCGGCGGCAGAGCGTTCGGCCGAGGCGTCGCTGAGCTCGAAGGCCTGCTCCACCTTCAGGTCGGGCAGGCCCTCGATCTCGAGGATGCGGCCCGAGAAGATGTTCTTCTTGCCTTGCTTGGCGACCGTGAGCAGCCCCGACTTGATGGCGTACAGCGGAATCGCGTTGACCAGATCGCGCAGCGTGACGCCAGGCTGCATCTGGCCCTTGAAGCGCACGAGCACCGATTCGGGCATGTCCAGCGGCATCACGCCGGTGGCGGCCGCGAAGGCCACGAGGCCGGAGCCGGCCGGGAAGCTGATGCCGATGGGGAAACGGGTGTGGCTGTCGCCGCCGGTGCCGACGGTGTCGGGCGTCAGCAGGCGGTTGAGCCAGCTGTGGATCACACCGTCGCCGGGACGCAGCGAAACGCCGCCGCGGTTGGCCATGAACTCCGGGAGTTCGTGGTGCATCTTGACGTCGACCTTCTTCGGGTACGCCGCCGTGTGGCAGAACGACTGCATCACGAGGTCGGCCGAGAAGCCCAGGCAGGCCAGGTCCTTGAGCTCGTCGCGCGTCATCGGGCCGGTGGTGTCCTGCGAGCCGACCGAGGTCATCTTGGGTTCGCAGTACGTACCCGGGCGAACGCCGGTGCCTTCGGGCAGGCCGCAGGCGCGGCCGACCATCTTCTGTGCGAGCGAGAAGCCCTTCTTGGTGTCGACCGGGCTTTGCGGCAGGCGGAACAGCGTGGAGACCGGCAGGCCCAGCGCCTCGCGCGCCTTGGTCGTGAGGCCGCGGCCGATGATCAGCGGAATGCGGCCGCCGGCGCGCACTTCGTCGAAGAGCACGTCGCTCTTGACGGTGAATTCGGCGATGACCTTGCCGTCCTTCAGCGCCTTGCCTTCGTAGGGACGCAGCTCGACCACGTCACCCATGTTCATCTGGCTCACGTCGAGCTCGATGGGCAGCGCGCCCGAGTCTTCCATGGTGTTATAGAAGATGGGGGCGATCTTGCCGCCGAGGCAGACGCCGCCGAAGCGCTTGTTGGGCACGAAGGGAATGTCTTCGCCGGTGAACCAGAGCACCGAATTGGTGGCGCTCTTGCGCGAAGAACCGGTGCCGACCACGTCGCCGGCATAGGCCACGAGGTGGCCGCGCGCGCGCAGGTCTTCGATGAACTTCACCGGGCCGCGCTTGCCGTCTTCTTCAGGGACGATGCCGGGGCGGGCGTTCTTGTGCATCGCCAGGGCGTGCATCGGAATGTCGGGACGCGTGGTGGCGTCGGGTGCGGGGGACAGGTCATCGGTGTTGATTTCACCGGCCACCTTGAAGATGCTGACCGTGATGCTCTGCGGCACTTCGGGGCGGCTGGTGAACCACTCGGCGTCGGCCCAGCTTTGCAGCACGGCCTTGGCATGAGCGTTGCCCTGGTCGGCCTTTTCCTTGACGTCATGGAACTGGTCGAACATCAGCAGGGTCTTCTTGAGGCCCTCGGCCGCGACGCTGCCGACCTCGGCATCGTCCAGCAGGTCGATCAGCGGGGAGATGTTGTAGCCGCCGAGCATGGTGCCGAGCAGTTCGGTGGCGCGGGCGCGCGTGATGAATTGGCTCTTCTCGGTGCCATGCGCCACCGCCGCGAGGTAGCTGGCCTTGACCTTGGCGGCATCGTCGACGCCGGCAGGCACGCGGTGGGTCAGCAGGTCGAGCAGGAAAGCGCCGTCCTCGGCGTTCGCGCCCTTGAGGAGCTCGATGGCTTCGGCGGTCTGCTTCGCACTCAGGGGAAGCGGTGGAATGCCGAGCGCGGCGCGTTCGGCAACATGGTCAACGTAGGCTTGCAACATCTTCTTTTCTCCGGAAACGGGGGCCGGGCGTGCGGTGCGGCCAGGCAGGCGCCGCGCCGCAGCCCGACAGGGCTCTCTTACTACTGCTTGGGCGCGTCGGAGCCTTCGAACAGACTCTTCGGCGGGTTCTTCTTCATTTCTTCGGCAAAGGCCAGCTGCTCCGCCGTCTGGCATTCGTCGGCAATGCGCAGACCGGCCTTCTGGTTCATCAGCATCGACTTGTTGCCGAGCTGCAGCCACATGGCGCCGGCGCGCGGGTCTTCGAGGCGGATCGCGCCGGTGCGGCTTTCGACCGGGTGCATGCGGTACTTCAGGCCCTTGGTGGTCACGTTGAAGAAGCCGGGCTTCTTGTCGTCGGCGCTCACCGTCACGTCGGCGCCGAGTTCGCATTGCGCCCGGCCGGTGGACACGCGCTGGGCCACGGCCAGGTCGGCATCGGTCAGCACGACGTTGGCGTCGTCGGCAATGGGGGTGACTTCCTCGACCGCCTTCTTGGCGCTGCGGGCGACCTTCTTCTTGGGCGGGGTCTTCTTGGCCTTCGGCTTGGCCTCTGCCTTGGCCGCGGGCTTGGCGGGGGTGGTCTGGGCCACGGCCGCAAACGGCAGCGCCAGGGCCAGGGCAGCGATCAGAGCGATTTTCTTCATGGGTGTGTTCCTTGAGGCTGGAGCGGGTTTCAAGAGGCCGCGAGTGCAAACCAGGCCTGGGCTTCTGGCGGCAGCGCGCGCCCGGTGGCATGGGCGCGCGTCAGCACTTGCCAGAAATGGCGATAGCTCGCGCGGTCGTGCAATGTGCCATCAATTTGCGTCGGCGCCCAATCGGCGGTCGCCGCAGTTGTAATGATTCTTGTGGCAATCTGGATCTGCGCCTCGTCTGGGGCGAAGGCCTCGAGGATCGGTCGGATCTGGTTCGGATGGATGCTCCACATGCGCGTGTAGCCGAATTCGGCCGCCGCCCTGCGCGCCGCGGTGCGCATGGCGGCCATGTCGTTGAACTCGGTGACCACGCAGTGCGAAGGCACCTTGCCATGCGCATGGGCGGCCGAGGCGATGGCGAGCTTCGCGCGCACCACGAGCGGATGCGTGAACTGCCCGACGGCGCCCATGCCCTCGGCGGGAATCGCACCCGCATGGGCCGAGACGAAGTCCATCAGGCCGAAGCTCAGCGACTGCACGCGCGGATGCGCTGCGATGTCGAAGGCGTTGTGCACGGCCAGCGGCGATTCGATCAGCACGTGCAGCGGCAGGTCGGGGGCATCGGCCGCGTGGAGCGCTTCGACCGCCTGCACCACGTCGGCAACGGTCTCGACCTTCGGCACCATCAGGTGGCTGAGCCGCTGGCCCGCACCGCCCGCGATGGTGACGACGTCGCCGGCAAAGGCGGGGTGGTCCACCGGGTGCACCCGCACGCCGACCCGCAGGCCCGGCCTGGCGGCCAGCGCGAGTTCGGTCACCAGTGCGGCATGGTCGGACTCGCCGCCCACGGGTGCGCCGTCCTCGCAGTCGAGCGTGACGTCGAACACGCAGGCGCCGAATTCGTCGGCCATCTCGGCCTGCAGCGCGAGGCTCTTGCGCATGCGCGCCTCGACGCCGCTGTAGTGGTCGCACACCGGCAGCGTGACGGCGCCGGCCTGGGCGCCGAGCAGCACTTCGGCAGGATGAACGGATTTCGTCGTCATGCTTTTTTCTGCGCCACGATGAACATGCGCGGGAACGCCAGCAGCCGCTTGCCGTCGGTCCGCGCCGGATAGGCCTGGTCGACGCGGCGCTCGTATTCAGCCAGGTAGCTGGCCTGCAGGTCGGCCGGCAGCCGGTCGACGAAGGGTTTCAGCCCGGTGCCGCGCACCCATTCGACGATGGCCGCGGCGCTGGCCATCGGGTGCTGATAGATGGTGTGCCACACATCGACCCGGGCCGCCTCGGGCGCGAGCAGGTCGTAGTAGCCGCCGAGCGGCAACAGCAGCGTGCGCAGGCGATCGGCGTCGCCGATGGGTTCGGCCCAGGGCGCCTCGGCCGCAACGGCGCGCATCAGGCGGTGCGTGGGCTCTTCACGGTTGTCGGGCATCTGGACGGCGAGCACGCCGCCCGGGGCCAGCGCAGCGAACAGGCGCGGGATCAGCTTTTCGTGGTCCGGCACCCACTGGAGGGCTGCGTTGGCATAGATGAGATCGGGCGCTTCATGCGGCGCCCAGGTCGCAATGTCGCTCAACTCGAAGCGCGCCTCGGGCAGGCGCTCGCGCGCACTGGCCAGCATGGCTTCGGAGTTGTCGGTGCCGACGACGCGCGCCGCCGGGAACCGCCGCGACAGCAGCTCGGTGGAATTGCCCGGCCCGCAGCCGAGATCGACGACACGTCGGGCCTCGGCCAGTGGCACCCGCGCCAGGAGTTCCTGTGCGGGGCGGGTGCGCTCGTCCTCGTAGCGACGGTAGAGCGCGGGGTTCCAGTCGAGCATGCGCAGGTTGCTTACAGCAGGTGGGCGACGCCGGCGCGCTCGCCTTCGAGCTCTTCGAGGGTCTTGTTGATCCGCTCCTGGCTGAAGGCGTCGATCTCGAGGCCTTCGACCAGCTTGTACTCGCCGTTCTCGCAGGTGACCGGGAAGCCGAACATCACGTCCTTCGGGATCCCGTACTGGCCGTCCGACGGAATGCCCATCGTGACCCACTTGCCATTGGTGCCCAGCGCCCAGTCGCGCATGTGGTCGATGGCGGCGTTGGCGGCCGAGGCGGCCGACGACAGGCCGCGCGCCTCGATGATGGCGGCGCCGCGCTTGCCGACGGTCGGCAGGAAGGTGTTGGCGTTCCATTCCTGGTCGTTGATCATCTTGGCGACGCTCTCGCCGTTGATGGTGGCGAAGCGGTAGTCGGCGTACATCGTGGGCGAGTGGTTGCCCCAGACGGTGAGCTTCTCGATGTCGGCCACGGCCTTGCCGGTCTTGGCGGCGATCTGGCTGGCAGCGCGGTTGTGGTCGAGGCGCAGCATGGCGGTGAAGTTCTTGCGCGGCAGGTCGGGCGCGCTCTTCATGGCGATGTAGGCATTGGTGTTGGCCGGGTTGCCGACCACCAGCACCTTGACGTTGCGGCTCGCCACGGCGTTCAGGGCCTTGCCCTGGGCGGTGAAGATGGCGCCGTTGACGGCGAGCAGCTCGGCGCGCTCCATGCCCGGGCCGCGCGGGCGCGAGCCCACGAGCAGCGCGTAGTCTGCGTCCTTGAAGGCGGTCATCGGGTCGCCGTGGGCTTCCATGCCGGCCAGCAGCGGGAAGGCGCAGTCGTCGAGCTCCATCATCACGCCCTTGAGCGCCTTCTGCGCTTTTTCATCAGGGATCTCGAGCAGCTGGAGGATGACCGGCTGGTCCTTGCCGAGCATTTCGCCCGACGCGATACGGAACAACAGGGCGTAACCGATTTGGCCGGCGGCACCGGTGACGGCAACGCGGACGGGCTTTTTGCTCATGGGAAGACTCCAGAAGATGGTGAAACGGTAGGGGCGGGCGCGTGGAGGCGCCAGGCTTCCTGCGGGGCGGGTGTTCGTCCGCGGCGCAGGCCGGCCCGCATTTTAAGCCGATTCGATTCGCCTCGTCTTATGTCTTATATAAGATATGCTCCACGGTTGCCGCCACGGCGCACCCACCGCTGCCATGAATGCCCCCTCCGTCCTCGAAGATTCCGCGACGCCGTCCTTCAGCCCGCTCTACCAGCAGATCAAGACGCTGATCCTGCAGAGCCTGCAGGCCGGCGAATGGAAGCCGGGCGAACCGATCCCGAGCGAGATGGACCTGGCGGTGCGCTACCGCGTGAGCCAGGGCACGGTGCGCAAGGCCATCGACGAGCTCGCGGCCGAGAACCTCGTGGTGCGGCGCCAGGGCAAGGGCACCTTCGTCGCCACGCATGCCGAGCAGCATGTGCAGTACCGCTTCCTCAAGCTCGTGCCGGACACCGGCAGCCCGGCTGCCGAAGGGCCCGCCGAGCGCACCATCGTCGACTGTCGGCGCCAGCGCGCCTCGGCCGACGTGGCGCGCGCGCTGGGGCTGCGCACGGGCGACGCGGTGCTGCAGGTGCGGCGCGTGCTCGCGTACGGGGGCGTGCCCACGATCCTCGAAGACCTCTGGCTGCCGGGCGCCCCGTTCAAAGGGCTGACGGCCGAGCGGCTGCGCGCCTGGCCGGGGCCGATGTACGCGATGTTCGAGACCGAGTTCGGCGTGCGCATGGTGCGGGCCGAGGAAAAGATCCGCGCCGTGCTGCCCGATGCCGAGCAGGCCGCCCTGCTCGACGTGGCGCCGCAGACGCCGCTGCTGAGCGTCGAGCGCCTGGCGCACACCTACCACGACACGCCGATGGAACTGCGGCGCGGGCTCTACCGCACCGACACGCACCACTACCGCAACCAGCTGGGTTGAGACGATGCCGGGCCCATTCCACATCGCATCCGGATCGGACCGCATTGCAGCGCCGGCGCGCCGGGTCCACCATGCGACCAAGTCGATAGCATCCGACTGCCGCGGTGCGACGACGCGGGCCCCTCCGCCGGACAATGGTGCATTGCAATAGAATTTTGCGTCGTTTGCATTCCGCAGAAGAAACAACAGCGTTCGCTCTCAGAACAAGCCAACAAGCCACGAAAGCCCTCCCCCCATGACAGAGCTTGCCACTCCCCCCCGGACACCGCGCCGCGAGTTCCGCAACATCAACGCCTTCACCGATCTCACGACCTACCGGCTGCCGCCGGCCGGCATCGTGTCGATCCTGCACCGCATCAGCGGCGTGCTGATGTTCCTGCTGATGCCGTTCATCATCTGGATGTTCGACACCTCGCTGTCTTCGGACTATTCGTTCGCCAGGTTCAAGGCCGCCTTCAACAGCGGCATTGGTTTCGCTCCGGGCTGGTTCTTCAAGCTTGTCGCGCTCGCGCTGATCTGGGCCTACCTGCACCACTTCATCGCCGGCCTGCGCCATCTCTGGATGGACGTGAGCCACAAGGCGGTGACCAAGGAGTTTGGCCACAGCTCGGCCCTGGTCACGCTGGTCCTGAGCATCCTGCTCACCGTGGTGCTCGGCGCCAAGCTGTTCGGTCTGTACTGAGAAGGAGCCAGAACCATGTCTGTGAACTACGGCTCCAAGCGCATCGTCGTCGGCGCACATTACGGTCTTCGCGACTGGCTCAGCCAGCGCATCACGGGCGGCCTGATGGCGCTCTTCACGATCGTGCTGCTCGCGCAGTTGATCTTCTCGCGCGGCCCCATCGGCTACGACCTCTGGGCCGGCATCTTTGCCGCGCAGTGGATGAAGGTGCTGACCTTCTCCGTGATCGCCGCCCTGCTCTACCACGTGTGGGTGGGCATGCGCGACGTATGGATGGACTACATCCAGCCGGTCGGCATCCGCCTTGCCCTGCAAATTTTCACCATCGTCTGGCTTGTCGGTTGCGCGGGTTGGGCCATTCAAGTGCTTTGGAAAATCTGACGACGCGATCCCCACCATGACCTACACAAAAGAACAAATCACCAAGCGCAAGTTCGACGTCGTGATCGTCGGTGCCGGCGGTTCCGGCATGCGCGCCTCGCTGCAGCTCGCGCGTGCCGGCCTCAACGTGGCCGTGCTCTCGAAGGTGTTCCCGACCCGCTCGCACACCGTCGCCGCGCAGGGCGGCGTGGGCGCCTCTCTCGGCAACATGAGCGAGGACAACTGGCACTACCACTTCTACGACACGATCAAGGGCTCCGACTGGCTCGGCGACCAGGATGCGATCGAGTTCATGTGCCGCGAAGCGCCGAAGGTCGTGTACGAACTCGAGCACTTCGGCATGCCTTTCGACCGCAACCCCGACGGCACGATCTACCAGCGCCCGTTCGGCGGCCACACGGCCAACTATGGCGAAAAGCCCGTGCAGCGCGCCTGCGCCGCGGCCGACCGCACCGGTCACGCGATGCTGCACACGCTCTACCAGAAGAACGTCGAGGCACGCACCCAGTTCTTCGTCGAATGGATGGCGCTCGACCTGATCCGCGACGCCGAAGGCGACGTGGTGGGCGTGACGGCACTCGAAATGGAAACCGGCGACCTGCACATCCTGCAGGCCAAGACCGTGCTGCTCGCCACCGGTGGCGCGGGCCGCATCTTCCAGGCCTCGACCAACGCCTTCATCAACACCGGCGACGGCCTGGGCATGGCCGCGCGCTCGGGCATCCCGCTGCAGGACATGGAGTTTTGGCAGTTCCACCCGACCGGCGTGGCCGGCGCGGGCGTGCTGCTGACCGAAGGCTGCCGCGGCGAAGGCGCCATCCTGCTCAACAGCAACGGCGAGCGCTTCATGGAGCGCTATGCGCCCACGCTGAAGGACCTGGCCCCGCGCGACTTCGTGTCGCGCTCGATGGACCAGGAGATCAAGGAAGGCCGCGGCTGCGGACCCAACAAGGACTACGTGCTGCTGAAGCTCGACCACCTCGGTGCCGAGACCATCCACAAGCGCCTGCCTTCGGTGTACGAGATCGGCGTGAACTTCGCCAACGTCGACATCACCAAGGAGCCGATCCCCGTGGTGCCGACGATCCACTACCAGATGGGCGGCATCCCGACCAACATCAACGGCCAGGTGGTGGTGCAGAACGGCGACGTTCACAACCAGGTGGTGAACGGTCTCTACGCCGTGGGCGAATGCTCCTGCGTGAGCGTGCACGGCGCCAACCGCCTCGGCACCAATTCGCTGCTCGACCTGCTGGTGTTCGGCCGCGCGGCCGGCAACCACATCGTCGAGTTCAACGACAAGCAGAAGGAGCACAAGCCGCTGCCGGCCGATGCGGCCGACCGCACGCTGGAGCGCCTGAACCGGCTCGAGGCCGATGCCGGCGGCGAGTACGCGCAAGACGTGGCCGGCGAGATCCGCACCGTCATGCAGCAGCACGCCGCCGTGTTCCGCAAGCAGGCTTCGATGGACGAAGGCGTGGTCAAGATCGCCGCGGTGCGCGAGCGCGTCAACGCGATCGGCCTGAAGGACAAATCCAAGGTGTTCAACACCGCGCGCATCGAGGCCCTCGAGGTCGACAACCTGATCGAGGTGGCCCAGGCCACGATGGTGTCGGCTGCCGCCCGCAAGGAATGCCGCGGCGCGCACACGGTCGAGGACTACGAGCGTCCGTCGGACGACCCGGTCGCACCGCTCGGCCGCGACGACGCCAACTGGATGAAGCACACGCTTTGGTACAGCGAGGGCAACCGCCTTTCCTACAAGCCGGTCAACCTCAAGCCACTGACGGTCGACTCCGTTCCTCCCAAGGTCCGTACGTTCTAAGCCAGAACAACATCACAAGGTTTCACGATGAAGCGCACATTCCAGATCTACCGCTACGACCCGGACAAGGACGCCAAGCCCTACATGCAGACCATCGAGATCGAACTCGACGGCCATGAGCGCATGCTGCTAGACGCCCTGATGAAGCTCAAGGCGCAGGACCCGACGCTGTCGTTCCGCCGCTCGTGCCGCGAAGGCGTCTGCGGCTCCGACGCGATGAACATCAACGGCAAGAACGGCCTGGCCTGCCTGACAAACATGAACACGCTCAAGGGCACCGTGGTGCTCAAGCCGCTGCCGGGCCTGCCCGTGATCCGCGACTTGATCGTGGACATGACCCAGTTCTTCAAGCAGTACAACTCGATCAAGCCGTACCTGCAGAACGACAACGTGCCGCCCGAGAAGGAACGCCTGCAGTCGCCCGAGGAGCGCGACGAGCTCAACGGCCTCTACGAGTGCATTCTGTGCGCGAGCTGCTCGACCAGCTGCCCGAGCTTCTGGTGGAACCCCGACAAGTTCGTGGGCCCCGCCGGCCTGCTGCAGGCCTACCGCTTCATCGCCGACAGCCGCGACGAAGCCACGGCCGAGCGCCTGGACAACCTCGAAGATCCGTACCGCCTGTTCCGCTGCCACACGATCATGAACTGCGTCGACGTGTGCCCGAAGAACCTGAATCCGACCAAGGCGATCGGCAAGATCAAGGAACTGATGGTGCGTCGCGCCATCTGATCCCGGACCGATAGAAGCCATGGACACCGCTGCCGACCTCGCACAGCCGCTCAGCGAACGCGCGCTGAGCAAGCTGAAATGGCGCTGCCGGCGCGGCCTGCTCGAGAACGACCTGTTCATCGCCCGCTTCTTCGAGCGGCACGAGGCCGACATCACCGTCGGCCAGGCTGCGGCGATGGAGACCCTGATGGACCTGTCGGACAACGATCTCCTCGATCTGCTCCTGCAAAGAAAGGAGCCCGAGCCCGCATGGGCCGGGGCCGAGGTGGTCGCCTTGCTGCAGCTGATGCGCACCGACGGCGCCCAGCGCCCCTCGACCTCTCCATCGTCCTGAATCCACCTCTGAAAGAAACCCGAAATGAAAGCTTCCGATACCAAGGCCACGCTGTCGTTCAGCAACGGCGGAGACAACGTCGAACTGCCGATCTACAAAGGCACCATCGGCCCCGACGTGATCGACATCCGCAAGCTCTATGCGCAGACCGGCATGTTCACGTACGACCCGGGTTTCATGTCGACCGCTTCCTGCCAGTCGGCCATTACCTACATCGACGGCGACAAGGGCGAGCTGCTGTACCGCGGCTATCCGATCGAGCAACTCGCCACCAACTGCGACTTCCTCGAGACCTGCCACCTATTGCTCTACGGGGAACTGCCCGACGCCACCAAGAAGGCCAACTTCACGAAGCTCGTGACCAACCACACGATGGTCAACGAGCAGATGCAGTTCTTCCTGCGCGGTTTCCGCCGCGACGCGCACCCGATGGCCATCATGACCGGCCTTGTCGGCGCGCTCTCGGCCTTCTATCACGACAGCACGGACATCAACAATCCCGAGCACCGCGAGATCGCCGCGATCCGCCTGATCGCGAAGATGCCTACGCTCGTGGCCATGGCCTACAAGTACACGATCGGCCAGCCGTACATGTACCCGAAGAACGAGCTCAGCTATGCGGGCAACTTCCTGCACATGATGTTCGCGACGCCCTGCGAGGAGTACAAGGTGAACCCGGTGCTCGAGCGCGCGCTCGACCGCATCTTCATCCTGCACGCCGACCACGAGCAGAACGCCTCGACCTCGACCGTGCGCCTGTGCGGCTCGTCGGGCACCAACCCGTTCGCGGCGATCGCGGCCGGCGTGGCCTGCCTCTGGGGCCCGGCCCACGGCGGTGCCAACGAGGCGGCGCTCAACATGCTGTACGACATCCAGCGTGAGGGCGGCGTCGAGAAGATCGGCGAGTTCATCAAGAAGGTCAAGGACAAGAACTCGAACGTCAAGCTCATGGGCTTCGGCCATCGCGTGTACAAGAACTACGACCCGCGCGCAAAGCTGATGCAGGAAACCTGCAACGAAGTGCTGACCGAACTCGGCCTCGAGCAAGACCCGCTGTTCAAGCTCGCCAAGGAGCTCGAGAAGATCGCGCTTGAAGACGAGTACTTCGTCTCGCGCAAGCTCTACCCGAACGTCGACTTCTATTCGGGCATCGTGCAGCGCGCCATCGGCATCCCGGTGCCGCTGTTCACCGCGATCTTCGCGCTCGCGCGCACGGTCGGCTGGATCGCCCAGCTCAACGAGATGATCGGCGACCCCGAGTACAAGATCGGCCGGCCGCGCCAGCTGTTCGAAGGTTCGCCCAAGCGCGACGTGAAGCCGATCTCGGCCCGCTAAGCACTGCGGCGCATCGCTTCCAAAAAGGCTGCCCACGGGCAGCCTTTTTGCGTCTTGGCTGACACGAGCGGCGTTGGGGGAGACTAGGTTCAGACACGAGGCTCGATCCCGACCTTGTTTTTTCAACCTTCCGTCAGGAGACCCGTCATGAAGCAAATCACCGCGCTGCTCGCCGTCGCTTTCGCCCTCGCCATTCCGCTGAGTGGCTGCAACACCTTCCGGGGTGCCGGACAGGACATCCAGAAGGGTGGCGAAAAGGTCGAGGACGCCGCCAAGAAGCGCCAGTAAGCGCGCCGACACGGGCCGACTCGCTCCAGGGCGTCGGCCCGCTGCTCGTCGCCCCATGGCAACGAACCCATCGCAGATGGCGATGGCATCGCGTTGAAAACCGGGGGAAAATGGCAAACTCATCGCAAAGCGCGATGCCGCCACCCCCATGAGTACCTCCGAACGCAATTTCGCCCGCCGCATCGACCTCACGTCGTTGCAGCTTTTCGTGGCCGTTTGCGAGCTCGGCAGCATCGGGCGCGCGGCCGAGCGCGAATTCATTGCTGCCTCGGCCATCAGCAAGCGGCTGTCCGACCTGGAGGCCACACTCGGCACCCCCCTTCTCTACCGCCATGCGCGCGGCGTGGACCTCACGCCCGCGGGCGAGAGCCTGCTGCACCACGCCCGCTCGGTGCTCTACAGCCTCGAGAAGATGCAGGGCGAGCTCAGCGAGTACGCCGACGGCGTGCGCGGCCATGTTCGCGTGCACGCGAACATCTCGGCGATCGTGCAGTTCCTCCCTGAAGACCTCGGCGTGTTCTCGCGCGCCCACGAAGCGATCAAGATCGACCTCGAAGAGCACCTGAGCAGCGAGGTGATCCGCGCGGTGCAGGAAGGCGCGGCCGATCTCGGCGTCTGCCACGTGGCCGGCGGCGCGGGCGAGCTGCAGAGCCTTGCGTACCGCCACGACCGCCTGGCGCTGATCGTTCCTGCGGGCCACGCGCTCGCTGCGCGCGCGCGCATCGACTTCGTCGAGTCGCTCGAATTCGACCATGTCGGCCTGCACACCAACAGTTCGATCTACGTGGCGATGCACGAGGCCGCACTCGCCGCCGGCCGCAGCATCAAGCTGCGCATCCACGTCACCGGCCTGGACGCCATGTGCCGCATGATCGAGAACGGCTTGGGCGTGGGCGTGATGCCGCAGCGCGCCTTCGAGCTCATGCACGACGGCATCGGCCGCGGCCTTGCGAGCGTGGCGCTCGACAACGCCTGGGCCGAGCGCGAGATCCGGCTGGTGGCCCGCGACTTTTCCACCCTGCCGGTGGCGGCTCGCTCGCTGGTGAACCACCTGCACGCGGCCGCGGGCGCCGGCGCCGACGAACAGCCGCTCGCGGCATAGACACAATCCAGTTTCCCCACGAAAGACCAAGAGACCGACATGGCACGCACGCTCTACGACAAGATCTGGGACGAACACGTCGTCCACACCGAGGAAGACGGCACCGCGATCCTCTACATCGACCGCCACCTGGTGCACGAAGTCACCAGCCCGCAGGCCTTCGAAGGCCTGCGCGTCGCCGGCCGCAAGCTGTGGCGCATCAGCTCCGTGGTGGCCACGGCCGACCACAACACCCCCACCACGGGCTGGGAACTCGGCTATGAAGGCATTGCCGACCCGACCAGCAAGGAACAGGTCACCACGCTCGACAAGAACATCGCCGAATTCGGTGCCGCCGCGTTCTTCCCGTTCCTGAGCAAGCGCCAGGGCATCGTGCACGTGATCGGCCCCGAATCGGGCGCCACGCTGCCCGGCATGACCGTGGTCTGCGGCGACTCGCACACCTCCACGCACGGTGCGTTCGGCGCGCTTGCGCACGGCATCGGCACCAGCGAGGTCGAGCACGTCATGGCCACCCAGACGCTGCTGGGCAAGAAGGCGAAGAACATGCTCGTCAAGGTCGAGGGCAAGCTGCCGCTCGGCTGCACCGCCAAGGACATCGTGCTGGCGATCATCGGCAAGATCGGCACCGCCGGCGGCACCGGCTACACCATCGAGTTCGCAGGTTCCGCGATCCGCGACCTGAGCATGGAAGGCCGCATGACGGTCTGCAACATGGCCATCGAGGCCGGCGCGCGCGCAGGGCTGGTGGCCGTCGACGACAAGACCCTGAGCTATGTGAAGGGCCGACCGCTCGCGCCCACCGGCGTCGAATGGGAGCAGGCCGCGAGCTACTGGCGCACGCTGCATTCCGACCCGGACGCGCGTTTCGACGCCGTGGTCGAGCTCGACGCCGCGCAGATCCAGCCGCAGGTGACCTGGGGCACCTCGCCCGAGATGGTGGTCGCCATCAATGGCCGCGTGCCCGACCCCGAGAAGGAAAAGGACGCGAGCAAGCGCGGCGCCATCGAGCGCGCGCTGGTCTACATGGGCCTGGAGCCGAACAAGGCGATGGACGACATCTTCATCGACAAGGTGTTCATCGGCTCGTGCACCAACAGCCGCATCGAGGACATGCGCGAGGCCGCCGCCGTGGTGAAGAAGCTCGGCCAGAGGGTCGCGAAGAACGTGAAGCTCGCGATGGTGGTGCCCGGTTCGGGCGTGGTGAAGGAACAGGCCGAGCGCGAAGGGCTCGATGCGATCTTCAAGGCCGCGGGCTTCGAATGGCGCGAGCCGGGCTGCTCGATGTGCCTGGCGATGAACGCCGACCGGCTCGAGCCCGGCGAGCGCTGCGCCTCGACCAGCAACCGCAACTTCGAAGGCCGCCAGGGCGCCGGCGGGCGCACCCACCTCGTGAGCCCCGCCATGGCTGCGGCCGCGGCCGTCCACGGCCACTTCGTCGATGTGCGCAAGTTCGCCTGATCTGGAGACCACACATGCAGAAATTCACCGTACACCAAGGCCTCGTGGCACCGATGGACCGCGAGAACGTCGACACCGACGCGATCATCCCGAAGCAGTTCCTCAAGTCGATCAAGCGCACCGGCTTCGGCCAGAACCTGTTCGACGAATGGCGCTACCTGGACGCCGGCTTCCCGGGCCAGGACCCGGCCAGCCGCAAGCCCAACCCCGATTTCGTGCTGAACCAGCCGCGCTATGCGGGCGCCTCGGTCCTGCTCGCGCGCAAGAACTTCGGCTGCGGCTCGTCGCGCGAGCACGCGCCGTGGGCGCTCGACCAGTACGGCTTCCGCGCGATCATCGCGCCGAGCTATGCCGACATCTTCTTCAACAACAGCTTCAAGAACGGGCTGCTGCCGATCGTGCTGCCCGAGGCGCAGGTGGCCCAGCTGTTCGACGAGGCCCTTGCATTCCCCGGCTACACGCTGACCATCGACCTGGAGCGCCAGGTGGTCGTGAAGCCCGACGGCGGCGAGTTCGCGTTCGACGTGCAGGCCTTCCGCAAGTACTGCCTCGTCAACGGCCTCGACGACATCGGCCTCACGCTGCGGCACCAGGACAAGATCAAGGCCTTCGAAGCCGAACGGCTCGCGTCGAAGCCCTGGCTGGCGCACACGATGATCGCCTGAACGGCATCCGCATCCCATTTCCAAACCTCAGACCAACCATGAAAATCGCAGTTCTCCCGGGTGACGGCATCGGCACCGAAATCGTGGCGGAAGCCATCCGCGTGCTCGACGCGCTCGACCTCTCGTTCGAGATGGAAACGGCGCTCGTCGGCGGTGCCGCCTACGAAGCGCACGGCCATCCGCTGCCCGAGGCGACGCTCAAGCTCGCGAAGGAAGCCGACGCCGTGCTTTTCGGCGCCGTCGGCGACTGGAAGTACGACAAGCTCGACCGCCCGCTGCGGCCCGAACAGGCGATCCTGGGCCTGCGCAAGAACCTCGGTCTGTTCGCGAACTTCCGGCCGGCCATCTGCTACGAGCAGCTGGTCGACGCCTCGAGCCTCAAGCCCGAACTCATCGCGGGCCTGGACATCCTCATCATCCGCGAGCTGACCGGCGACATCTACTTCGGCCAGCCGCGCGGCCGCCGCACCGCGGTGGACGGCCACTTCCCGGGCGCCGAAGAAGCCTTCGACACGATGCGCTATTCGCGCCCCGAGATCGAGCGCATCGCCCGCGTCGCCTTCGAGGCCGCCCGCAAGCGCAGCAAGCGCGTGACCAGCGTCGACAAGGCCAACGTGCTCGAGACCTTCCAGTTCTGGAAGGACGTGGTGACCGAAGTGCACAAGGACTACCCCGACGTCGAGCTCGACCACATGTACGTCGACAACGCCGCCATGCAGCTCGTGAAGGCGCCGAAGAAGTTCGACGTGATCGTCACCGGCAACATGTTCGGCGACATCCTGTCGGACGAGGCGGCGATGCTCACGGGTTCGATCGGCATGCTGCCTTCGGCCTCGCTCAATGCGAGCAACCAGGGCCTCTACGAGCCCAGCCACGGCAGCGCACCCGACATTGCGGGCAAAGGGGTTGCCAATCCATTGGCTACAATACTGTCCGCTGCCATGATGCTCCGCTTTTCACTCAACCAAGCCGAAGCTGCCGACCGTATCGAGTCGGCAGTCAAGCAAGTGCTCGCCTCCGGGCTGCGCACGGGTGACATCTGGTCGGAAGGCACGAAGCGCGTCGGCACCCGTGAAATGGGCGATGCGGTCGTTGCAGCAATCACCAAAAAGACGATTACCGGCTAACCGCAGCCCGCTTCGTCACGCCCCTCCCCGGCTCGACGAGTCGGGCGAAAGAGAAACTTTTTCAAAGGGCAAACTGAAATGGCGAACGCATCCCAACCCCTGGTCGGCCTCGTAGGCTGGCGCGGCATGGTCGGCTCGGTCCTGATGGACCGCATGCAGGCCGAAAGCGACTTCGGGCTCATCGAGCCGGTCTTCTTCTCGACCTCGAACGTCGGCGGCAAGGCCCCGGCCATGGCGAAGAACGAGACCACGCTCAAGGATGCGAACGACATCGACGCACTCAAGAAGTGCGACATCGTCATCACCTGCCAGGGCGGCGACTACACCACCGAGGTATTTCCCAAGCTGCGCGCGGCAGGCTGGAGCGGCCATTGGATCGATGCCGCTTCCACGCTGCGCATGAACGACGACGCGGTCATCGTGCTCGACCCGGTCAACCTGCCGGTGATCCAGAACGCGCTCGCCAAGGGCGGCAAGAACTGGATCGGCGGCAACTGCACCGTGAGCTGCATGCTCATGGGCGTGGGCGCGCTCTACAAGGCCGGGCTGGTCGAATGGATGACCAGCATGACCTACCAGGCGGCCTCGGGCGGCGGCGCGCAGCACATGCGCGAACTGCTGACCCAGTTCGGCACCATCAACGCCGAGGTGCGCGCGCTGCTGGACGACCCCAAGTCGGCCATTCTTGAGATCGACCGCAAGGTGCTGCATCGCCAGCAGAACCTCAGCGCCTCCGAAACCGCGAACTTCGGCGCGCCGCTGGGCGGCTCGCTGATTCCCTGGATCGACAAGGACCTGGGCGATGGCGTCTCGAAGGAAGAATGGAAGGCCGGCGCCGAAACCAACAAGATCCTGGGCCAGGGTGCGGGCTTCGGTACGGCGGCCACGCCGGTCGACGGCTTCTGCGTGCGCATCGGCGCCATGCGCTGCCACAGCCAGGCGCTGACCTTCAAGCTCAAGAAGGACGTGCCGGTGGCGGACATCGAAGCGCTCATCGCCGCCGACAACCCCTGGGCCAAGGTGGTGCCGAACACCCGCGAAGCCACGCTCGCGGCCCTGACGCCCGTGGCCGTGACCGGCACCATGGACATCCCGGTGGGCCGCATCCGCAAGCTGGCGATGGGCCCCGAATACGTCGGCGCGTTCACGATCGGCGACCAGCTGCTGTGGGGCGCCGCCGAACCGCTGCGTCGCATGCTGCGGATCCTGCTCGAGGCTTGATGGGGGTTCGCGGGCTCCCCAGAGGTCAAGGGTGTTGCCGGCAGGCAACACCGAACGCGTGCGTAAGTATGCGCGCACTGGGTAGACGGGGCGCGGCGCCTTGTCAGCCCCCGGTCTTGGTGCTAACGTCCTCTTACAATTTCTGGGCCTGAGCCGCCCCCTATCAGCATGACAAGACATCTGTTGCCCGCGGCCCGCCCATCGGCCGCTCGCCCTTCGCCGACCCTCCATGGCCTCCGTCTCTCGGTGCTCGGCACGGCCATCGCCGTGGTCCTGGGCCTTGGAAGCGCCGACGCCAGCGCCTTTGCGCTCGGACAGTTGAAGGTGCAGTCGGCCCTGGGCGAACCGCTGCGCGCCGAGATCGAGGTGACCGAAATGGCCGCCGCCGAGGCCGAAAGCCTGAAGATCGGGGTTGCCAGCGCAGAGGCATTCAAGAACGCCGGCGTGCCCTACAACGCGGCGCTCAGCGACGTCAGGGCCACGCTGCAGCGACGTGCCGGGGGCCAGTACGTCGTGCGGCTGACCGGCAGCCGCCCGCTCAACGATCCGTTCATCGACCTGCTGCTCGAAGCCAATGGCGCATCGGGCCGGATCGTGCGCGACTACACCGTGCTGCTCGACCCGCCGACGACCCGCCAGCCCGCGCCCGCCGCACCGATTGCTCCGGTGTCGCCCCAGGTCCGCGCGCCCGTGGAACGCCCCGAGGTACTGGCAGCACGCGCGCGCCGAGAGCGGGCACTTTCTGCGCCCGCTGCCCCGGTTGCGCCCGCCACCGCACCAGCGCCCACCGCCACGCCGCCCGCCGCAGCGCCGCAGCGTGCCGCCACCACCGCCCCGCCCCGCGCGACAGGCGGCGAGCAGCTCACCGTCCAGCGCGGCGATACCGCCGGCAGGATCGCCGCGGCCCACAAACCTGCCGAGGTTTCGCTCGACCAGATGCTGGTCGCACTCCTGCGGGCCAACCCCGATGCATTCATCGGTGGCAACGTCAACCGCATGAAGGCTGGTGCAGTGCTCGACCTGCCGAGCGCCACCGAGGCGGGTGCGACACCCGCCGCCGAGGCACGGCGCACCATCGTCGCGCAAAGCCGGGACTTCGGCGCCTACCGCCGGCGCCTGGCCGAGAACGCGCCCACCTCGAACGTCGCCGCGGCCGACCGCAGCGCGTCGGGCAGGCTGCAGGCCAGTGTCGAAGACCGCAATGCGGCAGCGAGCGCGCCCGACAAGCTGACCATCACGCAGAACAGCGCCGCAGCCCGCGCAGCCGAAGAAAAGGTTGCCCAGGCGCGCCAGGCGCAGGAGAACAGCAACCGTGTCGCGGAGCTCTCCAAGAACATCGAGGAACTGGCCAAGCTGAAGGCCGCCACCGGTTCGGTGACGCCCCCCGCAGGGTCAGCGCCTGCTGCAGGATCAGCGCCTGCTGCGGGTTCGCCCGCAGCGCCTGCGGCACCCGGCATTCCGGTTCCCAACCCGGGCGTGACCGCGCCGGCGACGGCCGCAGCCCCCGCCACTCCGCCGACCGCTCCCACGCCTGCGGCAGAAGCCCCGGCCGCAGCAGCAACGGCCGCGGCGCCAGCCACCGCCGCGCCCGAAGCCACCGTTGGCACACCGAGCACGGCCGAAACGACCCCGGGCGCTCCCGCGGCGGCGGCCAGTGCCGCGGCGCCCGCACCGGTTGCGCCCCCCAAGCCGGTCGTCAAGGCAGCCCCTCCGCCGCCACCGCCCGAGCGCGGCTTCTTCGAAGAGCTGCTCGCCAACCCGCTGATGCTCGCGGGTGCCGCGCTGGTCGCCTTGCTCGTCGGCTTCCTGCTCTTCCGCGTGCTCGGCCGCCGGCGCGAGGAAATGAGCGAGAGCGTGTTCCTCGAGAGCCGCATTCCGAAGGACTCGTTCTTCGGCGCCAGCGGCGGCGAATCGGTCGACACCAAGCAGCGCGGCGACTCCACCGTCTCGTCGCTGTCGTACTCGCCGAGCCAGCTCGATGCCGGCGACGTGGATCCGGTGGCCGAAGCCGACGTGTATCTCGCCTACGGTCGCGACCTGCAGGCCGAGGAAATCCTGCGCGAAGCGCTGCGCGTGAACCCCGAGCGCACGGCGATCCACCTCAAGCTGCTCGAAATCCACGCCAAGCGCCGCGACGTGCGGGCCTACGAAGGCCTGGCCACCGAAGTACACAAGCTCACCAATGGCACCGGTCCCGACTGGAACCGTGTGGTCGACATGGGCAAAGACCTGGATCCGGGCAACCCGCTGTACGACGCGGGCAGCACGGCCCGCGGCGTGAGCCCGGCCGAAAGCGCTGCGTTTGCCGGCGCGCTGGCCGCGGCCGCAGCAGCCAAGCCCGCAGCACCGGCCCCTGCGCCTGCCCCGGCGCCCGCCGTGTCGGCACCGCCGGCCTTCGTGCCTTCGGTCGCACCGCTGGATTTCGACCTCGACCTGAGCCAGCCCGCGGCCCTCTCCCCTGCGCCGGCACCTGCGCCTGCCCCGGTCAGCGCCAGCCTGCCCAAGACCGCCTATGCAGCCCCGACGCCTGTCGCGCCGCTGGGCAACAGCCATCCCGCCGCGCAGCCGCCCATCGCGCCGGCCGACATGGAGAACGACTTCGACACCGCGCCAGGCGCACTGGCACCGATAACCCGCCCCGGGGCGCTCGGCGATGTCGATCCCAACACGCGCCCTGTCGGCCTGCGCAGCGCGCTCCCCGCCGACTCGGGCTTCATCGAATTCGACATGAGCGCGCTGGCCGGCCTTCCGGCCCGTCCGGCGGCCGACAGCAGCAACAGCAACGCCGCCACCGGGGCGACGCTGCGCGCGGAGCCGAGCCTGGACGAGGACGACGAAGACAGCCCGCATGCAGTCAAGCTGTCGCTGGCGCGCGAACTGCAGGCGATCGGCGACGTCGAAGGCGCCCGCTCGCTGGTCGAGGAAGTCGAAGCCGAAAGCGCCGGCGACGTCCAGTCGCAGGCCCGGCAGCTCCTCGCCGAGCTGCGATGAGCCGCCCGCCGCCTTGTTCTTCCTGAATTCGTGAGGCTCGCGCTCGGCATCCGCTACAACGGGCAGGCATACGAGGGCTGGCAAAGCCAGCGCTCGGGCCGCACGGTGCAGGACAAGCTCGAAGCCGCGCTCGCGAAGTTCGCCGGGCTGTCCGCAGGCAGCAGGGTCAGCACGCTGTGCGCCGGCCGCACCGACGCCGGCGTGCATGCGCTGATGCAGGTGGTGCACTTCGACACCGACATCGCACGCGACAACGTCTCCTGGATGCGCGGCACCAACCGCTACCTGCCCGACGACATCGCGGTGCAGTGGGCGCACCCGGTGCCTGACGAATTCCATTGCCGAGCCAGCGCCCTGGCCCGCCGCTACGTCTACGTGCTCTCGCAGTCGCCCGTGCGACCCAGCCTCGATGCAGGCAGGGTCGGCTGGTCGATGTACCCGCTCGACGGCGACGCAATGCGCGCCGCGGCGGCACAGCTGGTGGGCCGGCACGACTTCAGCTCGTTCCGCGCCTCGGCCTGCCAGGCCCTCTCGCCTGTCAAGGACCTGCGGCGCATCGAGATCACGCGCCGCGGCGACGGCGAGCGCTGCCGCTGGCACTTCGAGTTCGAGGCCGACGCCTTCCTGCACCACATGATCCGCAACCTGATGGGCTGCCTGGTGCGCATCGGCCGCGGCGACGAGCGGCCCGAGTGGATTACCGAAGTGCTCGAGGCCCGCAGCCGCAAGGTCGCGGCGCCTACCTTTTCCGCGAATGGGCTGTATTTCCTCGGGCCGTTGTACGACGCCCGGTGGGGTCTGCCGGCCGAAGCCACGCTGCAGGGCGGCGGCGCTGCTTATGATGGCCCGCCATGAGCGCAGCCCGCACCCGCATCAAGATCTGTGGCCTCACGCGTGAGGCCGACGTGGATGCGGCGGTCGAGGCCGGTGCCGACGCCGTGGGCTTCGTGCTCTACGCCGCCAGCCCGCGCGCGGTCACGGCCGAGCGCGCGGCCGAACTGGCGTCGCGGCTGCCGCCCTTCGTGACGCCGGTGCTGCTGTTCGTCAACGAGGCGGCGCCCAGGGTGGTGGAATCACTCGCCCGCGTGAACGGCGCCATCGCGCAGTTCCATGGCGACGAGACCCCGTTGCAGTGCAACGAGGCCGCAGGCCAAGGGCGGTTTCGCTACATGCGCGCCGCCCGGATTCCCATGGGGGCTGCCGGCGTGGCCTTCGACCTCGTAAAATACGCTTCCGATTACTCCCACGCCCAGGCCATCCTGCTCGACGCGCATGTCGAAGGTTATGGCGGTGGCGGCAAGGCATTCGATTGGTCACTTCTTCCACCCGCCGTCGACGCTCACCTCGTCTTGAGTGGTGGGCTCACACCTGCAAACGTGAGCGATGGCATTCGCATCCTGCGGACGCGCTGCAAGTCGCTGTCCGTTGATGTGAGCTCGGGCGTCGAAATCGACGGCCCGGGAAACAAGGGCCTGAAGGACGCCGCCAAGATCCGGCAATTCGTTGCAGCCGCCAGGGCGGCCGACGCGTCCTTCTCCTCCAGTTAGCCGCCGCTTCCCGATCGCGATCGGGCCGCGGCCCACCGATCGAGAACCATGCAAAGCAATTACCAGCAACCCGATGCCAGCGGCCATTTCGGCCGTTACGGCGGCAGCTTCGCGAGCGAAACGCTCACCCACGCGATCAATGAACTGCGCGACGCCTATGCGAAGTGCAAGGACGATCCAGCGTTCCTCGCGGAATTTCACTATGAGCTCAAGCACTTCGTCGGCCGCCCCTCGCCGATCTACCACGCCGCGCGCACGAGCCGCGAGATGGGCGGCGCCCAGATCTACCTGAAGCGCGAAGACCTCAACCACACCGGCGCGCACAAGATCAACAACGTGATCGGCCAGGCGATGCTCGCGCGCCGCATGGGCAAGCCCCGCGTCATCGCCGAGACCGGTGCCGGCCAGCACGGCGTGGCCACGGCGACGATCTGCGCGCGCTACGGGCTCGAGTGCGTGGTCTACATGGGCAGCCAGGACGTGAAGCGCCAGAGCCCAAACGTCTACCGCATGAACCTGCTCGGCGCCACGGTGGTGCCGGTCGACTCGGGCAGCCAGACGCTGAAGGACGCGCTCAACGAGGCCATGCGCGACTGGGTCACGAACGTGGAAAACACCTTCTACATCATCGGCACGGTGGCGGGCCCGCACCCTTACCCGACGATGGTGCGCGACTTCCAGAGCGTGATCGGCACCGAATGCGTCGAGCAGATGCCCGCCATGCTGGCGGCGCAGGGCATCACCGGCGAAGCCGAGGGCCGGCAGCCCGACGTGGTGATCGCCTGCGTGGGCGGCGGCAGCAACGCCATCGGCATCTTTCATCCGTACATCCCCTTCGCGGGCACGCGGCTCATCGGCGTGGAAGCCGCCGGCGAAGGCCTCGACAGCGGCAAGCACGCGGCATCGATCCTGCGTGGCAGCCCGGGCGTGCTGCACGGCAACCGCACCTACCTGCTGCAGAACGAGGACGGCCAGGTCACTGAAACGCACAGCATCAGCGCGGGCCTCGACTACCCGGGCGTAGGCCCCGAACATGCACACCTGGCCGACATCGGCCGCGCCGAATACGTGGGCATCACCGACACCGAAGCGCTCGAGGCCTTCCACTACCTGTGCCGCACCGAAGGCATCATCCCCGCGCTCGAATCGAGCCACGCGGTGGCGTACGCGCTCAAGCTCGCCAAGACCATGCGGCCCGACCAGTCGATCCTCGTGAACCTCTCGGGGCGCGGCGACAAGGACATCGGCACCGTGGCCGATCTTTCGGGCGTCGACTTCTACGACCGGCCCTCGATGCGCGGGCTGAGCGTGAAGGGAGGCAAATGATGAGCCGTATTGCCGCCACCTTCGACGCACTGAAAAAGGACGGGCGCCGCGCCCTCATCCCCTACGTCACCGCCGGCTTTCCCTATGCCGACATCACACCGGCGCTGATGCACGGCATGGTGGCCGCGGGCGCCGACGTGATCGAGCTCGGCGTGCCGTTCTCCGACCCGATGGCCGACGGCCCCGTGATCCAGAAGGCCGGTGAAGCGGCGCTGGCCATGGGCGTGGGCATGAAGCAGGTGCTCGCGATGGTCGCCGCCTTCCGCCAGGATGATGCGACGACGCCGGTGGTGCTGATGGGCTATGCCAACCCGGTCGAGCGCTACGACCTCGTGCATGGCCCGAAGGCCTTCATTCGCGATGCCGCCGCCGCCGGCGTCGACGGCCTCCTCGTGGTCGACTACCCACCGGAAGAATGCGAGGACTTCGCCGCCGACCTCAAGGCGGCCGGCATCGACTTGATCTTCCTGCTCGCGCCCACCAGCACGAGCGAGCGCATGGCGCAGGTGGCGCGCATCGCGAGCGGCTACGTCTACTACGTCTCGCTCAAGGGCGTCACCGGCGCCGGCCACCTCGACACCGAGGCGGTCGGCCAGATGATCCCGCGCATCCGCGAACATGTGAGCATCCCGGTGGGCGTGGGCTTCGGCATCCGCGACGCGCGCACTGCGCAGGCGGTCGGTTCGGCGGCGGACGCCGTCGTGATCGGCACCAAGATCATCCAGCTGATCGACGGGCAACCACGCGAGCAGGTGGTGCCGGTGGTGCGTGAATTCCTGTCCGAAATCCGCGAGGCGCTCGATGCTCTGCCCGCGGCTACCCCCAAGAACGCGGCTGGCCGATAATCGCCGCTGCCCTGACCCCGAGGATTGCCCATGAGCTGGCTTGAAAAACTGCTACCCGCCAAGATCGCCCAGACCGACCCTTCGGAGCGCCGCCAGGTGCCCGAAGGCCTGTGGATCAAATGCCCGGCCTGCGAGACGGTGCTCTACAAGACCGATCTCGAGCACAACCAGAACGTCTGCCCGAGCTGCAGCCACCATCACCGCATCGGCGCGCGCGCGCGGCTCGATGCCTTCCTGGACGCCGAGGGCCGCTACGAGCTCGCCCAGGAAGTGCTTCCCGTCGATGCACTCAAGTTCAAGGACAGCCGCCGCTATCCCGAGCGGCTCAAGGAAGCCCTCGAGAACACCGGCGAGACCGACGCGCTGGTCGTCATGGGCGGCTCCGTCCACAGCATCAGCGTGGTCGTGGCCTGCTTCGAGTTCGAGTTCATGGGCGGCAGCATGGGCAGCGTGGTCGGCGAGCGCTTCGTGCGGGGCGTCGAGACCGCCATCGAGCAGAAGGTGCCCTTCATCTGCTTCACCGCGACCGGCGGCGCGCGCATGCAGGAAGGCCTGCTGTCGCTGATGCAGATGGCCAAGACCAATGCAGCGCTCACGCGCCTGGCCAAGAAGGGCCTGCCCTACATCAGCGTGCTGACCGACCCGACCATGGGCGGCGTCTCGGCCGGTTTTGCGTTCGTGGGCGACGTGGTCATTGCCGAGCCCAAGGCGCTGATCGGCTTTGCCGGCCCGCGCGTGATCGAATCGACCGTGCGTGTGACGCTGCCCGAAGGCTTCCAGCGCGCGGAGTTCCTGCAGACCAAGGGCGCGATCGACTTCATCTGCGACCGCCGCGAACTGCGCAAGACCATGGCCAGCACACTGGCGATGCTGCTGCGCCAGCCAGCCGACGCGGTCCTTTGAACGCGCGCTGCCCGGCAGGGCAACGGGGCGCGAGCCCTGTTCAGCCCAGCCGGTAGGCCCAGACCAGCAGGTTGCCCAGCACGATCGCGACCACCTGCAACAGCACGATCGCGACCAGCGGCGACAGGTCCACTCCGCCGAGCAGCGGGATGAAGCGGCGCAACGGCCGTACCAGCGGTTCCGCGAGCCGCGAAATCAGGTCGAGCAGCATCGGCGAAGCGCCCGGTATCCATGACAGCACGGCGTACACCACGAGCAACGCCGTCAGCCCCGAAACGGCCAACTGAAGCAGACCCACGAACGACACCAGCGGCAGCGCAATGAGCCGGCCCAGGTTGCCGATCAGGAGCCAGAGCAGCAGGAACTTGGCAAGCACCAGCAGCCAGGCCGCGATCCCGCTCGCGAGGTCCCAGCGCTTCACCGACGGCACGATCCGCCGCAGCGGCAGCACGATCCAGTCGGTGACCGCAAAGATGAAACGACCGAGCGGATTGCCGAACGGCACGCGGTGGTACTGCATGTACAGGCGCAGCAGGCAGGCGCCGCCGAGCAGGCCGACGATCACATCGAGAAGAAACGAGGGAATCTGGTAGAGCATGGGACGGCATCGTGAGGGGAATGCGATGATAGCCATGCGAGACCGCTCGATGACGAAACAGCCCCTTTTGCATTCACTTCCATTATTCCCGCTCGGCACCGTGCTGTTTCCGGGCGGTGTGCTGCCGCTGCGGATCTTCGAGGTCCGCTACCTCGACATGGTCGGCAAATGCCGCCGGGCCGACGCCCCCTTCGGCGTGGTCAGCCTGACGAGCGGCAGCGAGGTGCGCAAGCCTGGTGCCGAGGCCGAGCGCTTCGCGGCCATCGGCACCCTGGCCGTCATCCGCGAGTTCGAATCGCCACAGAGCGGGCTGCTCCAGATCGAATGCGTGGGCACCCAGCGCTTCCGCGTGCGCGAAACCGAAATGCAGAAGCACGGCCTGTGGGTTGCCGAAGTCGAAGGCCTGGCCGACGACATGGCACTCGAGATCCCGGCCGACCTCGCGCACACCGCCACCGCCCTGCGCCGCCTGGTCGACACCCTCGAGGAACGCCGCAGCGCCCAGGGTGCCGAGGCCGTGCGGCTGCCGATCGGCGCGCCCTACCGCTTCGACGATTGCGGCTGGGTCGCCAACCGCTGGTGCGAACTCGTGCCCATGCAACTCGAACTGCGGCAGCGGCTCATGGAACTCGAGAGCCCGCTGATGCGCCTCGAACTGGTCAGCGATCTTCTCGCACGCACGGGCATCACTGGCTAAGGCGCTACCTTTTAAATAGCAGATCGCACAGCATTGACGGGCTTTTCTGGCCGGTTCGGCCCGGACTTCATCGGCTAAAATGCGCGGTTGCGCACGCTCCCGATGCGCCCTCCCCGCCTTCCATGTCCGATCACCTGACTCCCCCCATTCCCACGCCCGCCGCAGTAGCGCCCGCCGCACCGGCCGCCGACGACAACCAGCTCATCGCGGAGCGCCGCGAAAAGCTCAAGCTGCTGCGCGCCGCGCAGGCCGAGGGCAAGGGCGTTGCATTTCCCAACGACTTCAAGCCCGGCCACCGTGCCGCCGCGCTCGTCGAGGCGCATGGCGCCGTCGAAGCCGAGGCGCTCGAAGCGAAGGCCGTGGCCGTGAGCGTGGCGGGGCGCATGATGCTCAAGCGCGTGATGGGCAAGGCCAGCTTCGCGACCCTGCAGGACGCCACCGGCCGCATCCAGCTCTACGTGACGCGTGACGCGGTTGGCGAGGAGGTCTATGCGGACTTCAAGCGCTGGGACCTCGGCGACATCGTCGGCGCCGAAGGCACGCTGATGAAGACCAAGACCGGCGAGCTGTCGGTCAAGGTGACCACGCTGCGCCTGCTCACCAAGAGCCTGCGTCCGCTGCCCGACAAGTTTCACGGCATGGTCGACCAGGAGCAGAAGTACCGCCAGCGCTATGTCGACCTGATCACCGACGAAACCGCCCGCGTGCGCTTCACCGCGCGCAGCAAGGCCGTGAGCGCGCTGCGCGAGTTCATGGTGGCGAACGACTTTCTCGAGGTCGAGACGCCGATGCTGCACCCGATTCCGGGCGGCGCGAACGCCAAGCCGTTCAAGACGCACCACAACGCGCTCGACCAGGAGATGTTCCTGCGCATCGCGCCCGAGCTGTACCTGAAGCGCCTGATCGTCGGCGGCTTCGAGCGCGTGTTCGAGATCAACCGGAGCTACCGCAACGAAGGCATCTCGGTACGGCACAACCCCGAGTTCACGATGATGGAGTTCTACGCGGCCTACTGGAACTACCGCGACCTGATGGACTTCACCGAGACGCTGATCCGCACCATCGCCGACAAGGCCGTAGGCACCCAGCAGCTCACCTACCAGGGAAAGCCGGTCGACCTGACGCAGCCCTTCGAGCGGCTGACGATCCGCGAGGCGATCCTCAAGTACACCGACGCCGCGGACGTGGCGCAGGGCGTGGACGACAGCGCGTGGCTGGTCAACGCATTGCGCAAGCTCGGCTTCAGCGAAGAAAAGGACAAGCTCTCGCAGCGCAGCCTCGCGAGCCTGCAGGTCATGTACTTCGAAGAGACGGTGGAAGAAAAGCTCTGGCAGCCCACCTTCATCATGGAACACCCGACCGAGATCTCGCCGCTGGCACGCGCCAACGACGACCGGCCCGAGGTCACCGAGCGCTTCGAGCTCTACATCACCGGGCGCGAATTCGGCAATGGCTTCAGCGAGCTCAACGATGCCGAGGACCAGGCCGCGCGCTTCAACGCGCAGGTGGCCGCCAAGGACAGCGGCGACGATGAAGCCATGTACTACGACCACGATTTCGTGCGGGCGCTCGAGTACGGCATGCCGCCCACCGGCGGCTGCGGCATCGGCATCGACCGGCTGATGATGCTGCTGACGGATTCACCGAGCATCCGCGACGTGATCCTGTTCCCGGCGCTGCGCAGGGAAGCTTGAGCGTGCGTTCCCCGTCGTCGCTGCCGACGATCGGCATCGACTTCGGCACCTCCAATTCAGCCGTCGCCTGCCGCATCGACGGCGCGGTGCGGCTGCTGCCGGTCGAGGGCACCGCGACCACGCTGCCGACCGCGATCTTCTTCAACGCCGAGGACCGCAGCACCCACTTCGGCCGCGATGCCATTGCGCTGTACCTCGCGGGCGTAGAAGGCCGACTGATGCGCTCGCTCAAGAGCCTGCTGGGCAGTCCGCTGATGCAGGAGAAGACCGCCATCTACGACGGCCTTGTGAGCTTCGAAGACATCATTGCGCGTTTCCTGCGCGAGCTCGCCGTCCGTGCGGGCCGCGAGCTGGGGCGCACGCCCGAGCGCGTGGTGATCGGGCGCCCGGTTCATTTCGTCGACGGCGATGCGAAGCGCGACGAGCGGGCCGAGGAGAGCCTGCGCCACGCAGCGCGCGCGGCGGGCTTCAATGACATCGCGTTCCAGCTCGAGCCGATCGCGGCGGCCTTCGACTACGAGCAGCGCATCGCCAAGGAATCGCTGGTGCTGATCGTCGACGTCGGCGGCGGCACCTCCGACTTCACGGTCGTGCGCGTCAGCCCCGAGCGTGCGGAGCGCGACGACCGCAGCGGCGACGTGCTCGCCACCAGCGGCGTGCACATCGGCGGGACCGATTTCGACCAACGCCTCAACCTCGACCGCGTGATGCCCGCATTCGGATTCCGCCACACCGGCGCGCAGGGCCGCGAAGTGCCGAGCAAGGTCTTTTTCGACCTGTCGTCCTGGCACCTGATCAATTGGCTCTATGCCGCCAAGGCGCTGCGGCAGGCGAAGGATTTGCGTTCCAGCTACGCCGACACGCGGTTGCACGACCGGCTCATGACGGTGCTCGAGGAGCGGCACGGCCACCGGATCGCCAGCGAGGTCGAGCAGGCGAAGATCGCCGCCTCGGTGCAGGACGCAAGCGCCGAGATCGACCTGTCGTGCGCCGAGCGCAACCTGTCGGCCTCGCTCTCGCCCGCCGACATGGCGCAGCAGCTGTCGTCCCTGCTCGACGACGTGGTCGCCTGCGCACATGCCTGCGTGCGGCGCGCGGGCCTGCGCAGCGGCGACCTCGACGCGATCTACCTGACCGGCGGCTCCTCGGCCTTGCGGCCGTTCCAGCAGGCGCTGCGCAAGAGCTTTGCCGGCGTGCCGCTGGTCGAGGGCGATCTGTTCGGCGGCGTGGCCACCGGGCTCGCCTGCGCCGGATCGGCTGCATGAAGTACCTCGCGGGCTATCCCCCCGCGTTGCTGGCGCAGGTCCAGCAGCTCGTGGCGACCGACGGGCTGGGGCCCCTGCTGCAGAAGCGCTATCCGGGGCCGATGCACGACGTGCAGACCGACCGCGCGCTCTACGAATACGTGAGTGCGCTCAAGAACGACTTCATGCGCAAGGCCCCGCCGCTGTCGAAGGTGGCATTCGACAGCAAGCTCCATGTGATCCGCAACGCACTCGGCACGCACACCACCGTCTCGCGCGTTCAGGGCAACAAGCTCAAGGCCAAACGCGAAATCCGCGTCGCGACCCTGTTCAGGGAAGTGCCACTCGAATGGCTGCGCATGATCGTGGTGCATGAACTCGCGCACATGAAGGAGCGCGAGCACGACAAGAGTTTCTATGCGCTGTGCGAGCACATGGCGCCCGACTACCACCGGCTGGAATTCGACGTGCGGCTTTACCTGACGCACCTGGAGACGGGCGGCGAACGCCTGTGGGCGAATCCGCTCGCAGGCTAGACGCCCTGCGCAGCGGCCAGCTCCGCCTTCGCCAGCACTTGCCGGGCGTGCCGGTACCCTGGCGATCCGGCCAGCGCCTGCCAACCGAGCGGCGAAGCACCGGGGAGCAGCGCCCGCCGCCGCGCCTCGCTGGCCGCATCGGGGTGCCAGCGTCCCGTCCTCGCTGCCGACTGGAAACCGTCGAGCAGCCCATCGAGCGCCGCACCATCGCCGACGCTCTGGTTGCAAAGCATCGCAAGATCGCAGCCCGCATCGAGCGCCGCAAGTGCCGCGTCGGCGTAGCTCAGCAGTTCGCCGTCGATGTAGCGCCCCGCTTCCATGCTCAGGTCGTCACTGAAGATGGCGCCGTCGAAGGCCAGCCGCTCGCGCAGCACATCCTTCAGCCATTTGCGCGAGAACCCCGCGGGTCGCTTGTCGACCTTGGGATAGATCACATGCGCGGGCATCACGGCCGTGAGCGTGCCGGCGAGCCATTCGAACGGTCGCGCGTCGTCCGCGAGGATGGCCTTGAGGCCGCGCCGGTCGACCGGAATCTCGACGTGCGAATCGGCCTTGACGAAACCGTGTCCCGGAAAGTGCTTGCCGCAGTTGGCCATGCCGGCCTGCAGCATGCCGTGTGCCACACTCTTGGCCAACATGGCCACCACGCGCGGATCGCGGTGGAAGCTGCGGTCGCCGATCACGCCGCTGCCGCCGTGGTCGAGGTCGAGCACCGGCGCGAAGCTGAAGTCGACATCGCAGGCGCGCAGCTCCGCGGCCAGCACCTGCCCTGCCGCGGTCGCGGCCTGGGTGGCGCGCATGGCATCGCGCATCCACAGTTCGCCCAGCGCCCGCATCGACGGCAGGCGCGTGAAACCGTCAGTGCGAAAGCGCTGGACCCGGCCACCTTCGTGGTCCACGCAAATCAGCAGGTCGGGCCGGATGGCCTTCAACTCGGCGTTGAGCGCGGTCATCTGGGCACGGTCGTGCCAGTTGCGGGCGAAATGGATCACGCCACCCACCAGCGGATCGCGCACGCGGCGGCGGTCGGCATCGGTGAGTTCGGTGCCCGCCACGTCGATGATCAGCGGCGCATGGCCGCCGTTGCGCGGCGCCCTTGCGGCCGTCATGCCTTCTCCACCACGACGAAGCTCGCCGCATAGTCGGTCTCGTCGGTCACGGTGACGTGCGCCGTGAGGCCCTGGGCCTCGAACCACCGCTTGAGTTCGCCATGCAGCACGATCACCGGCTTGCCGCTTCGCAGGTTCGCGATCTCGCACAGGCGCCAGCTCATCGGCATGCGCATGCCCATGCCGATCGCCTTGCTGAATGCCTCCTTGGCGGAAAAGCGGGTGGCGAGATAGCTCAGGCCGCGCTTCGGCCAGCGCGCGCTGCGGCCCTTCCAGACCACGAATTCGGCCTCGCTCAGCACGCGCTCGGCAAAACGCTCGCCCTGGCGCTCGAAGGTCGCGGCGATGCGCCGCACGTCGCAGATGTCGGTGCCGATGCCGTAGATCATGACGCGTCGGCGATGCAGCGCAGGTAGGCCCGCGTGGTGGCGGCATAGCCGAGCTCGAGCGCATCGGCGATGAATGCATGGCCGATCGAGACCTCGTGCACACCGCGCACGGCGCGCAAGAAAGGCGTGAGGTTGTCGCGGCTAAGGTCGTGCCCGGCATTGACTCCCAGGCCGGCGGCCTGCGCCGCGCGCGCCGCTTGGGCGTAGCGCGCAAGCACGGCCTCTTCGCCGGCGGTGCCGCGCGCAGCGGCATAGCCCTCGGTGTACAGCTCGACGCGGTCGGCGCCCACGGCTTTGGCCGCGGCCATCATCTCGGGAATCGGGTCCATGAAGAGGCTCACGCGCACGCCGAGCGCACGCGCTTCGGCAATCACCGGGCGCAGGCGCTCGGCGTCCTCCGGGAAGCTCCAGCCGTGGTCGCTGGTCGACTGCGTTTCGCTGTCGGGCACGAAGGTGGCCTGGTGCGGCTTCTGTTCGCGCACGAAGTCCATCAGGTTGTGGAACGGGTTGCCTTCGATGTTGAACTCGATGGCCGGCCACTTTGCGGCGAGCAGTGCCGCCAGGTCGTGCACGTCGTGCGCGCGTATGTGGCGCGCGTCGGGCCGCGGATGCACCGTGATGCCCTGCGCGCCGGCCGCGAGGCAGGCCTCGGCGGCGGCCACCACGCTCGGAATGCCGAGCTGGCGGGTGTTGCGCACCAGCGCTACCTTGTTGAGATTGACCGACAGCGAGGTGGTCGTTGGGCCGGAAGTGCTCATAGGGCTTGCAAATCTCTCATCATCTGCCGCGTACGCAGCGTGGACACACCGCAATGGTAGTTGAGCAGAGGGCGCAGCTGGTTTCTCAACGCACCGTTGCTGCCGGCGTCCAGATTCGCGATCTCGCGCAGCGTGGCCGTGAACGGCGCCCGGTCGTCGAGCACGGCCTGCAGCGACCGCCAGTCGGTGCCGCGCAGCGCCGCTTCGCCGCCGGCCGCAAGCCGGAGGCCGGCTTCGGGCACCAGACTGTAGTGCGCGTCGGCCGAGAGCGGCTCGAGCGTCAGCGTCTGGACATCGAGCGAAGGCAGCAAGCCCACTTCACGCAGCAGCAGCAATTCGAAGGCGCGCAGCGCCGCGGCCTGGGTGGCCGCCTGCGCACCGGCATGGTCGCCGGCAAGCACCTGCACCACGCCGGCATAGGCGTCGAACAGCGCTTCGTGGGGATCGTCGCGCGCGAGCAGGCGCAGCAGCAGCTCGTTGACGTAATAGCCCGAGAGCAGCGCCTCGCCCGTGGGCATGACATGGCCGCCCATCCATTCGGCACCTTTAAGGGTGCGGATCTCGGCGTCGCCGCCGTAGTTGAGCTGCAGTGGCTGCAGCGGCAGCAGCACCGGCCTGAAATTGGAACTCGGCCGCTTCGCGCCCTTGGCCACCAGCGCGATGCGCCCGTGGTGCCGCGTGAAGACCTCGAGGATCAGGCTCGACTCGCTCCAGTCGTAGCGGTGGAGCACGTACGCCGGTTCGTGCGAAACGCGGTGGGCAGCCGTCGCCACTTCATTCGTAGCCGAAGGAGCGCACGCGGGCTTCGTCGTCGGCCCAGCCGGAGCGCACCTTCACCCACAGCTCGAGGAAGACCTTCGCGTCGGCGAGTTTTTCGAGCTCGACCCGCGTTTCCATGCCGATGCGCTTGATGCGCTCGCCTTTGTCGCCGATGACCATGGCCTTGTGGCCGTCGCGCTCGACGACGATGGTCGCGGCGATGCGCAGCAGGCGCTTCTGCCCCTTCTTCTGCGGCGGCTCTTCCTCGAACTTGTCGATGATGACCGTCGAGGTGTAGGGCAGCTCATCGCCGGTCAGACGAAACAGTTTCTCGCGCACCAGCTCGCCCGCGAGGAATTTCTCGCTGCGGTCGGTCAGTTCGTCCTCGGCGTAGAACCAGGGCTGCTCGGGCAGGTATTTCTCGCAGACGCCGAACAGGCGCTCGACGTCCTTGGCATTCTTGGCCGACATCGGCACGAATTCGGTGAAAGCGTGCTTCTGCTGCATCTGCTGCAGCCAGGGGGCGATGTCGCCGCGGCGGTGCACGTTGTCGAGCTTGTTGGCGAGCAGCACCGTGGGAATGCCCTTGCCGAGCAGCTTGAGCACGCGCTCGTCGGCGGGCGTGAAGCTCCCGGCCTCGACCACGAAGAGGATCAGGTCCACGTCGCCCACGGCCCCCTGCACGGTCTTGTTGAGCGACTTGTTGAGCGCGTTGGCATGCAGGGTCTGGAAGCCCGGCGTGTCGACGAACACGAACTGCGTCGCCCCCCGCGTGCGCATGCCCGTGATGCGGTGCCGCGTGGTTTGCGCCTTGCGCGAGGTGATGCTGATCTTCTGGCCGACCAGCGCATTGAGCAGCGTCGACTTGCCCACGTTGGGCTTGCCGACGATGGCCACCAGCCCGCAGTGCTGCGGACCGCTTGCGTTCGGACCGGCCGGAGGCTCCGGGGCGTCTGCTGCTGCTGAGTCGATTACGTCGTTCATTCTGGTTTCACGCGGCGCCGCGTGCCTTGAGCCGGATCAACATGGCCGCCGCGGCGGCCTGCTCGCCGGCGCGGCGCGAGCCACCGATGCCGCGCTCGCGCAGGCCCAGCTCCGGCACTTCGCACTCGACATCGAAGGTCTGCTTGTGCGCTGCGCCGAGCGTGTCCACCACGCGATACGCCGGCAACTTCATTTTGTGGCCCTGGAGCCATTCCTGCAATTCGGTCTTCGGGTCTTTGGCCGCAGCCTGCATTCGCGGATTGATCTCGACCGCGTCGTAGAGCCGATGCACCAGCGCCTCGGCGGCGGCGAAGCCGGCGTCGAGGTAGACCGCGCCGATCAGCGCCTCGAGCGCGTCGGCCAGGATCGAGGGCCGGTTCGGGCCACCCGAGCGTGCCTCGCCTTCCCCGAGCCGCAACAGCGGCGACAGCGCCAGGTCGACCGCCAGCTGGTGCAGCGTGTCCTGCTTGACCAGATTGGCCCGCACGCGGGAAAGGTCGCCCTCGGGCAGCGCCGAAAGCCGGATGTAGAGCAGGTGCGAAACCGCGAGGTTGAGCACCGAGTCGCCGAGGAACTCGAGGCGCTCGTTGTGGTCGGCGGAGAAGCTGCGGTGCGTCAGCGCGAGCTGAAGCAGCCGCGGGTCCGAGAACGAATGCTGGAGGCGCTCCTGCAGCGCAACGAGGCCACCGTCCACCTTGCGTGTCGCCGCGTTCAGCGGGCCTCGCCCTTGTACTTGAGCACCAGGTAGGCCGGGCCGAACAACGGGATCTCGCGCTCGTAGGCATACGAGACGACCACCCGGTCGCCTTCCTTGCGGATGTCGAGGTCCTTGCCGGAGACCGACTTGAAGTCGTCGATCGCCTGCGCCCGGTCGAAGATTGCGCGCACTTCGGGCACCGTGGTGCCTTCCTTGGCCTTGTTGGCGGCCTTGTTGATGGCCTGGTATTCGATCAGCGTCGGAATGACCTGCGCGACCACGACGCCCACGCACGCCAGCACCACGGCCACGAAGACCAGGCCGAGGAACGAAATGCCGCGCTGCCGCGAAGCCCCGGCGCTGCGGATGAATGGATTCGACTTCATATCCCTAACCCCCTCGAGTATCTCGATTGCTTATTGGAACGGACCGATGCGACCCAGGTCTCCGAAATTCATCCACACGAAGAACGCTCGTCCGACGATGTTCTTGTCGGGCACGAAGCCCCAGAAACGCGAGTCGGCCGAATTATCGCGGTTGTCGCCCATCATGAAGTAGTTGCCGGCGGGCACCTTGCACACCACGCCCTCCACCGAATAGCGGCAATTCTCGCGAAACGGGAAATCGGTCACACCTTGCACGAAGGCCGGGCCGGCATCGTCGTTGAGCAGGCGGTGCTGCTTGCTGCCAAGGTCTTCGCTGAACTGCTTCAGCAGCCGCATCGATTCGCTGTCGAGATAGTCGGGCAGCGGCTGCTTGGGTACCGGTTGGCCGTTGATGGTGAGCTTCTTGTTGAGGTAGGCGACCTCGTCGCCCGGGATGCCGACCACGCGCTTGATGTAGTCCATGCTCGGCTTGGGCGGATAGCGGAAGACCACCACGTCGCCGCGGGCCAGCGGCGTGCCCTCGGTGATCTTGGTGTTGATGACCGGCAGGCGCAGGCCATAGGTGAACTTGTTGACCAGGATCAGGTCGCCGGTCAGCAGCGTCGGCATCATCGAGCCCGAGGGAATCTTGAAGGGTTCGTACAGGAACGAACGCAGCAGAAACACCACCAGGATCACCGGGAACAGCCCGGCCGTCCAGTCGAGCCACCACGGCTGCATCAGCAGGCGCTCGCTCGCCTTCGGGTCCACCGTGTCGACCTGCGTGATGCCCTGGCCGGCGAGGCGCGCGTTGCGCTCGGCGAGCGACTCCTCGAGCGCCGCAGCGGCGCGCTCGCGCCGGGGCAGGAAGTAGAAGCGCTCGGCCAGCCAGTACAGGCCGGTGACCACCGTGGCCAGGAACAGCAGCAGCGCGAAGTTGCCTTCGAGCGCACCAAAGTACCAGGCACCGACGTAGCCGACGAAGGCCGCGAGTACCACTGAAGTAATGAATGCCATGTTTGAGATCAGTCTTCGACTTGCAGAATCGCGAGGAAGGCCTCTTGCGGGACCTCGACGGAGCCGATCTGCTTCATTCTTTTCTTGCCCGCCTTCTGCTTCTCGAGCAGCTTCTTCTTGCGGGAGATGTCGCCGCCGTAGCACTTGGCCAGCACGTTCTTGCGCAGCGCCTTGATTGTCTCACGCGCAATGATGTTGACCCCGATGGCAGCCTGGATCGCAACGTCGAACATCTGGCGCGAAATGATCTCGCGCATCTTCGATACCACCGCCCTGCCGCGGTATTGCGACTGGCTGCGGTGCACGATGATCGACAGCGCGTCGACCTTCTCGCCGTTGAGCAGGATGTCGACCTTGACCACGTCCGACGCCCGGTACTCCTTGAACTCGTAGTCCATGGAGGCGTAGCCCCGGCTGACCGACTTCAGCTTGTCGAAGAAGTCGAGCACGATCTCGCCGAGCGGCATCTCGTAGGTCAGCATGACCTGGCGGCCGTGGTAGGCCATGTTCAACTGCACGCCGCGCTTCTGGTTCGCGAGCGTCATGACCGCGCCGACATATTCCTGCGGCATGTAGAGATGAACGGTCACGATCGGCTCGCGGATCTCGCTCATCTTGCCGACTTCGGGCATCTTGGACGGGTTCTCGACCATGATGACCTCGCCGTCGTTGCGCACCACCTGGTACACCACGCTTGGCGCGGTGGTGATCAGGTCCTGGTCGAACTCCCGCTCCAGCCGCTCCTGCACGATCTCCATGTGCAGCAGGCCGAGGAAGCCGCAGCGGAAACCGAAGCCCAGAGCCTGACTCACCTCGGGCTCATAGCGCAGCGACGAATCGTTGAGCTTGAGCTTCTCGAGCGCATCGCGAAGCGAGTCGTACTCGCTGGCCTCGGTCGGATAGAGCCCGGCAAACACCTGCGGCTGGATTTCCTTGAAGCCCGGCAGCGCCTCGGTGGCCGTGGCCCCCGCGCCGCCCGTGCCCGACTTGATCAGCGTCACGGTGTCGCCGACCTTGGCAGCCTGCAGTTCCTTGATGCCCGCGATGATGTAGCCCACCTCGCCCGCCTCGAGCGACGCGCGCGGCTCGGTGGCCGGCGTGAAGACGCCGATGTTGTCGGCGTTGTACATGGCGCCCGAGGCCATCATCTTGATGCGCTCGCCCTTGACGAGCCGTCCATCCACCACGCGCACCAGCATGACGACACCAACGTACGCATCGAACCAGCTATCGACGATCATCGCGCGCAGCGGACCGTCGGGATTGCCGCGCGGCGCGGGCATGCGCTTGACGATCGTCTCGAGGATCTCGTCGATGCCCACGCCGGTTTTCGCCGAGCAGGGAATCGCGTCGGTCGCATCGATGCCGATCACGTCTTCGATCTCGGTGCGCGCGTTGTCGAGGTCCGCGTTCGGCAAGTCGATCTTGTTCAGCACCGGCACCACCTCGACACCGAGATCGAGCGCGGTGTAGCAGTTGGCCACCGTCTGCGCTTCGACACCTTGCGATGCGTCGACGACGAGCAGCGCACCTTCGCATGCGGAGAGCGAGCGACTCACTTCGTACGAGAAGTCGACGTGGCCCGGCGTGTCGATCAGATTGAGGTTGTAGACCTGTCCATCGCGCGCCTTGTAGTGCAGTGCTGCGGTCTGCGCCTTGATGGTTATCCCACGCTCTTTTTCGATGTCCATCGAGTCGAGAACCTGCGCTTCCATTTCGCGCTCCGCGAGGCCGCCGCAACGCTGGATCAAGCGGTCTGCGAGCGTCGACTTGCCGTGGTCGATGTGCGCAATGATCGAGAAATTTCTGATGTGATTCATCAACGGGAACGCTTAAGTACTTGAATTGGCTCGTGCGCAGAGTGCGACAGGCAAGAAAAAAGGGCGCGTCTTCTGGAGACGCGCCCTGAACCAACAAGCAATGGCAACTGCAGTAGTTGGAACTTCATTGTAGGCAAAAAGGGAAGCGCGTACATCCAGGGACAGGGTCGAAACGGGTCGTTGCGGGTCCACAACATCAAAGATATTAACAACTTATCCACAAGATCGGTGGAGCACTCCATGAACAACATGTGGGCGATCTGTGGAGCGCCGGTGGACTGCTGCAGGACATCTCGCATGGTGGAGGAAACCCACCTCCTTATGCACTGACCTACCGCCCAGCGTTCACTATTCTACCGAAATTCGTCCTAAGGCTCGATTTAAGTTAGTTTTCACTAACAAAATCAACTCTTTTCACCCCATTAACTTTTTTTGAAACCAGGCGCTCGAACGTCGCAAACACCTCAAAAAAAGGGCCCCAAACCCGAGTGAAGGGTGGGGCCACTTGACGGCTGGGCCGGATCAGCGTGCGGGCCGGATCAGTGCGTATTGCGCCCACTCGCCGCGGCGGAACAGCACACTGAGTGGCTTGCTCTTGTCGGCCTTGGCGATCGCGGCCTCAAAATCCTTCACGCCCGAGACCTCGATGTTCCCGACGGCAAGGATCACGTCGCCTTCGCGGAGCCCGGCCCGCGCCGCGGCATCGCTCGCAGCTTCGATGCGCACGCCACCGCGCATCTTCAGCTCTTTCTTCTGCGCTTCGGTCAGGTCGGTGACCGTCAAGCCCAACGCCTTGCCGGCTGCCGAGGGTTTGCCTTGCGGCTCTTCGCTCTCCTGCGGGCGTTTGCCGGCGGGCTTGGCTTCAGGGTCGCCTTCGGCCACCGTGATCGACAGCTCGCGCGCGCTGCCGTTGCGGAAGACGCTCAGCGTGCTCTTGATGCCCGGCTTGGTGCTCGCGACCGAGCGCGACAGATCGGTCGGCGTCTCGATGACCTTGTCGCCGTACTTGGTGATGATGTCGCCCGGACGCACGCCGGCCTTGTCGGCCGCCGAACCCGGCACCACGCTGCTCACGACCGCCCCACGCGCCTTGCCAAGGCCGAGGGATTCGGCCACGTCCTTCGACACCGTGCCGATGGTCACGCCGATGAGGCCGCGCGACACGCGGCCGGTGGTGCGCAGCTGGTCGCTGACACGGATCGCCTCGTCGATCGGGATCGAGAACGAAATGCCCATGTAGCCGCCCGAGCGCGAGTAGATCTGGCTGTTGATACCGACCACTTCGCCGCGCAGGTTGATCAGCGGGCCACCCGAATTGCCGGGGTTGATCGCCACGTCGGTCTGGATCAGCGGCACCAGGTCGCCGGTGTCGCGCTGCTTCGCGCTCACGATGCCGGCCGTCACGGTGTTCTCGAGGCCGAAGGGCGAACCGATCGCCATGACCCATTCGCCGACGCGCAGCTTCGAGATGTCGCCCACCTTCACCGCGGGGAGGCCCGCGGCCTCGATCTTGACCACGGCAACGTCGCTGCGCTTGTCGGCGCCGATCAGCTTGGCCTTGAACTCGCGCTTGTCGGTCAGGGTGACGATGATCTCGGAAGCATCCTCGATCACGTGCGCATTGGTCATCACGTAGCCGTCGGCGCTCAGGATGAAACCCGAACCCACGCCGCGCGGACGCTCTTCCTCCTGCGGCGGGCGGTTCGGGCGCGGGCCGGGGCGCGGGTTGCCGGGCAGCGGCTGGCCGAAGAAACGGCGAAAGAACTCCTGCATCTCCTCGTCCATTTCCCCGCCACCGCTACCGCCGCCACGCGTGACCTTCTCGACCGTGCGGATGCCGACCACCGCGGGGCCGACCTGCTCGACGAGGTCTGCGAAATCGGGCAGACCGCGCGCTTGCGGCATCTGGGGCACCTGCGGTGCCTGCGCATGAGCCGGCGCGGCGGGCAATAGCGCTGCTGCGCCGGTGAATGCCATGCCGAATGCGAAGAGATAGGAACGAACCTGGTGTCCCTCGACTTTGAACATCATCGGTTTTCTTTCAAAAGAACAGAGCGGCAAAAAGTAGAAGAGCTATGGAGTCTGCAATGCCAACTTGGTTCAGCACCGGCCGTGGGACAGTTCCACTTCAGCGCGTGCGTGCAAGACTCTGGGCAAATGCGTTGAGCGTCTGCTGCGGCACCTCGCCCACTGCCGTGAGCCACCAGTCGCTCACCGGCTCCGGCAGCCGCCGGCGAATCGCATTGGTGGCACCGATGGTCAACACGCCGTCGCGGGGCGCGCGCTTTTCATCGTAGCGTTCGATGAAAAGCGAGACCGAAGCGAGGCCATCGGAAAACGTCCACTGGACGGTGCGTTCCTGCGCACTCTTGTCGCCCGCGGGGCGGCGGTAGAAGCTGCGCGGCCGGAAGCCCGCGACGGGTGTCTTGAGCGTCCAGCCCTCGTCATGCGCGCTGCTGCGCTCGAGTTCGAGCTTCTCGACGCGGTAGCCACTGGTGTTGGACATCATCTGCAGCAGCGCCTGCGCCTTGATCGGTGCATCGAGCTGGAGTTCGGAGAACGCCGACTGCTCCACCACGCGGGAGTCGTTGTCGACGGTCTGGAGCTTCACGAGCAGGCCGGAGCGGCGCTCGCTCCAGATGCGGTAGCCGAAGCGCAGGCCATCGTGTGGCACGAGCTGCACCACGTCGGTGTCGAAACCAGCCACGCGGTCCTTGCCGAGCGCCCGCACCTCGTAGAAGTCGCCGATCGACGAATCGGGCTTGTCCGGCAGGTTGGGGAACAGATCGAAGTTCTCGCGCTTCTCGACCTTCACGACCTTCGCCTCGGGCAGGAAGGTCATGACATGGTGGTTGCGCCTGAAGGTGGAGCGCGGCGGCCCCGACAAGGCCTCGATGCGCTCGATCTGCATCTCGCCGTCGCGCACATGCCAGATGCGCGCGCTCGACAGATTGCCGCCCGCGGCCGACACCACGAAGGTACCAATGTAGTTGCGCTGCCGTGCCCCCGAGTGCATGCGCTGCAGCCACTCGACAACGCCCAGCGACGGCGGCGCGTCACCGGCCTGTGCCGAGGCCGCACCTTTGGGGTTCGCCGCCGCGGGCCGGGTCTGGGCGACCGCCGCATGGGCCAGGCAAAAGGCAGCGATCACCAGCGCAAACGCGCGAGCGGAGGTGGGCATCGGAACGGTCATCGAGCGTGGCGATCGGCGCACATCAGCGCGAAGGGCCTTCGAAAGTCGCATTGCGCAGGAACCCCGAGGGCATCTGAGATGCGCCGCCGGCCTGCTGATGCGCCTCGAGCAACTGGTCGAGTCGCGGATCGCGCAGCATCACTTGCGGGTTGCCGTTGCCGACCAGCACGCGCGTCGACGCCCGCGCGGTCGGGGCGGCATTCGCGGCGCCGTTCGCACCCGCTGTGGCCACCACGGACGCTGCGCCCGGCTGCGGCTGCGTTGCCGCGAGTTGAGCGCCCGGCGCCTGCACGGCAGCGCCGTTGCCGACCAGGGTCCAGCTGATGGCCGCGACCGCCATCAGCGACGCGGCACCGGCGACGAGTTTCCAGCGGAACACCGGCTCGTTGGCCGCGTCCGCCTTGCGACGAACCGCAGGCACCGACGTAGCGGGCGCCACGGGCACCGCGGCCGGCCGCACCACCAAGGGCTCGGCCGCCAGGCGCCGCTGGAAGCGCGTCAGGAAGGCGTCGGTGTCGGTGCATGGCGAATGGGCGCCCGAGCGCAGCACGTCGCCCACGAGATGGTAGGCCTGCCAGGCGCCGCGGGCGTCTTCCTGCGCGCAGACCGCTTCGATGGCCAGCGCCAGGTCCTCGCTTTGCAAATGACCGTCCGCGAGTGCGGACACTTGTTCACGAACCGTCATGCTCTGATTCATTTCATTCACCTGCTTACCTACCACCGCTTGCCGGATTGGTTGTCCAGCATCGGCTTGACCTTGGCCGAAATGGCCTCACGCGCTCTGAAGATACGCGAGCGCACCGTGCCGATGGGGCAATTCATGACCTCGGCAATCTCTTCGTAACTCATGCCCTCGATCTCGCGCAGGGTCACAGCCTGACGCAGTTCGGCTGGCAGCGCATCCATGGCCATCTCGACCACGCGGGCGATTTCGTTGGCCGCCAGCACCGATTCGGGGGTTTCGTCGGTGGTTGGTTCGTTTCCCGGACGGTAAGTTTCATCGTCGTCGTCAGAAGACGGGCGCAGGGCGCTTTCCGAGATGGTCGGATCGCGCTTCATGTCGACCAGCGCCTTCTTGGCGGTGTTGACCGCGATCCGGTAGAGCCAGGTGTAGAACTGCGCGTCGCCGCGAAACTGATGCAACGCGCGATAGGCCCGGATGAAGGTCTCCTGCGCGATATCCTCGACCAGGTCGACATCGCGCACCATGCGCCCGATCAGGCGCTCGATCCGGCGTTGGTACTTGATGACCAGAAGTTCGAAGGCTTTCTGGTCGCCGGCCACGGTGCGCTGGACCAGTTGCAAGTCGACCTCCCCCGGCCGCGGCGCAGCGGCGACTCCCTCGGGCAAGCCCGAGTCCGGTGGCACTGGCGGCACGGAAGTGGTCATCTGGAAGGTTCAGGGCCCATCGGCATGGGCGGTCGCCCGCCACGGCTCACCGGCGGTCGAACCCGACGGGGCGCGCGAATATACCGCACGGCGCAGGTCGCGCCAGCGCTCGGGCATGGCACTGTGCTCGGCCCACACCCAGCGCACCGACCGACCCGGCTCGGCCAGCCTGATCAGCAGCAGTGATTGCAGGTCGAGCGCCACGGCCGCGCGCGCCGCAACAACCGCCCGGCCGGTCTCCGCGCCCGCCAGCGTCCAGTGACGCCCGTCGAAACGCAGTTCGGCCGCAGCGTCGCCTCGCAGCGCGAGCGCGGCAGCACCGCCCGAGAACAGCACGCTCAGCACCAGGAGCACCTGGCGCCAGCCCGCGCCGTCAAAAAAATAGCAGGACACGCCGGCGCAGCACGCACCCAGTGCCCACGCCGCGATCAGGATCCGGGCTGCACCGCGCGAGCGCCCGACCGGATAGATCACCGACGGCGCGCTGTGCATGAAAGAGCAATGCTCAAACGCGCTTGAACACCAGCGTGCCGTTGGTGCCGCCGAAGCCGAAGTTGTTCTTGACCGCGACATCGATCTTCAGATCGCGCGCCTCGTTGGCGCAGTAGTCGAGATCGCACTCCGGATCCTGGTTGAAGATGTTGATGGTCGGCGGGCTCTTCTGATGATGCAGCGCGAGCACTGTGAACACCGACTCGATGCCGCCAGCGCCGCCCAGCAGGTGGCCGGTCATCGACTTGGTGGAGTTCACGATCAGCTTCTTCGCATGGTCGCCGAAGGTGTTCTTGATCGCGTTGGTCTCGTTCAGGTCGCCCAGCGGCGTGGAAGTGCCATGCGCATTGAGATACTGCACCTCGTCGGCGTTGACCCCCGCATTGGCGAGCGCCATCGACATCGACCGGCGTGGTCCGTCGACATTGGGCGCCGTCATGTGATACGCGTCGGCGCTCATGCCGAAGCCCGAAACCTCGGCGTAGATCTTGGCGCCGCGCGCCTTGGCGTGCTCGTACTCCTCGAGCACGACCACCCCGGCGCCCTCGCCGAGCACGAAGCCGTCGCGGTCCTTGTCCCACGGGCGCGAGGCCGTGGCGGGATCGTCGTTGCGCGTCGAGAGTGCGCGCGCCGCCGCGAAGCCGCCGATGCCCAGCGGCGAGACGGTCGATTCGGCGCCGCCCGCGACCATCACGTCGGCATCGCCGTACTCGATCATGCGGGCCGACAGGCCGATCGCATGCAAGCCGGTGGTGCAGGCCGTGACGACCGCGATGTTCGGCCCCTGGAAGCCGTACTTGATGGAGACGTGGCCCGAGATCATGTTGATGATCGAGGCCGGCACGAAGAACGGCGACACGCGGCGAGGGCCGCGGTTCACGAGCTCCCCGTGCGTTTCTTCGATCATCGGCAACCCGCCGATGCCCGAGCCGATGTTGCAGCCAATGCGCGTCGCCTCTTCGGGCGAAAGCGCATCGTTGGTCTGGATACCGCTGTCCTGCACGGCCTGGATGGCCGCGGCAAGGCCGAGATGGATGAAGCGGTCCATGTGACGCGCTTCCTTCTCGGAAATGTATTGGGTGATGTCGAAACCCTTCACCTCGCCTGCGAACTTGCAGGCGAAGGCGCTTGCATCGAAGGCGGTAATGTTCGCAATGCCCGACTTCCCGGCCAACAGGTTGGCCCAGGATTCGGTTGCGGAGTTTCCGACAGGAGCGATGCAACCGAGTCCGGTCACGACGACGCGGCGTTTGGTCATGCCGGCAAACCTTTCTGGAAGCGTGGAGCAGCTGCCGATCGGCGCTTGCGGTTCAGTGAAGAAAAGCCGCCAGGCGCCGTCGCAGCATCAATTGGCCGATCAGGCCTTTTGATTCTTGGTGGCGTAGTCGACGGCGTTTTGCACCGTGGTGATCTTTTCGGCATCTTCGTCGGGGATCTCGATGCCGAACTCGTCTTCGAGTGCCATCACGAGTTCGACCGTGTCGAGCGAGTCAGCGCCGAGGTCGGCCACGAAAGCCTTTTCATTCGTCACTTGAGACTCTTCCACGCCGAGCTGCTCGGCGATGATTTTCTTGACACGTGCTTCGATATCGCTCATTTGGTTCCCTCTGAGGGTTGTAGGTAACAGTGGATTTTAGCCGGGCGCATTGTGGCATTTGCCGTGCGTCCGGTACGGGAAAACATTGCGCCTTTCGGCTACATGTGCATGCCGCCGTTGACGTGCAGCTCCTGCCCCGTCACGTACGACGCCTGAGGCGATGCGAGGTAGGCCACCGCATGCGCGATGTCGGCCGGCTTGCCCAGGTGCCCGAGCGGGATCTGCTGCAGCAGCGCCTGCTGCTGGGCTTCGGGAAGGCTGGCCGTCATGTCGGTTTCGATGAAGCCCGGCGCGACGCAGTTGACCGTGATGTTGCGGCTGCCGAGTTCGCGCGCGAGCGCGCGGGTCATGCCGGCAACGCCGGCCTTGGCGGCCGCGTAGTTCGCCTGGCCGGCATTGCCGGCGGCGCCCACCACGCTCGTGATGCTGATGATGCGGCCGTAGCGCTGCTTCATCATCGGGCGGATCACCGCGCGCGAAAGCCGGAACACGGCTTTCAGATTGGTGTCGAGTACCGCATCCCAGTCTTCGTCCTTGAGGCGCATGGCCAGCGTGTCGCGCGTGATGCCGGCGTTGTTGACCAGCACGTGGATCGCGCCATAAGCCTTGACGATCTCGTCGATGAGCGCTTCGACGGCCGCCCCGTCGTTCACGTCGAGCGCACGGCCGCGGCCGTCGAACGCGCTCAGGGCCGACGTGATCTTGGCCGCGCTGTCGTTGGTGGTGCCAGTGCCGACCACCTTGAGACCGCGCTGCGCGAGTTCGAGCGCGATTGCCGCGCCGATGCCGCGCGATGCGCCGGTGACCAGGGCAACCTGCCCTTCGAATTTTGGAATGCTCATAAAAGGAGTATCGGGCCTTGGGCCGCTCATCAGGCGAGCAGTTGACGGGTGTCTGCGAGCGTGGCCGGGTCGTACACCGACGCGGCTTCGAGTTCGGGGGCGATGCGCTTGACCGTTCCGGCCAGCACCCGGCCGGGCCCGCACTCGATGATGGCGGCGACACCGCGCAGTTTCAAGGCCTGGACGCTCTCGACCCACCGCACCGGACCGGCGGCCTGGCGCACCAGGGCCTCGCGGATGCGCTCGGGCTCGGTTTCCACCGCCACGTCGATGTTGTTGAGCACCGGAATTTGCGGCGCGGCCAGCCTGATCGTGCTGAGCTTCTCGCGCAGCGCCTCGGCGGCGGGCTTCATCAGGCTCGAATGGAACGGTGCCGACACCGGCAGCAGCAGCGCGCGCTTGGCGCCGCCCGCCTTGAGCAGCTCACAGGCCTTGTCGACCGCGGCCTTGCTGCCGGCGATAACCGTCTGCATCGGATCGTTGAAGTTCACCGCCTCGACGATTTCGGCACTGCCCGCGCCGAAGGACGCGTTGGCCTCGGCGCAACCAGCGATCACCTTCGAGGCCTCCATGCCGAGGACCGCCGCCATCGCACCTGCGCCCACCGGCACGGCCTGCTGCATGGCCTTGGCGCGGAACCGCACGAGCGGCGCAGCCTGCGCCAGCGTGAGCACGCCCGACGCCACGAGTGCCGAATACTCGCCCAGCGAATGCCCCGCCACGACCGCAGGGGCCGCGCCGCCCTCGGCGAGCCAGGCACGCCAGGCGGCCACGCCAGCCACCAGCATCACGGGCTGGGTGTTGGTGGTGAGCGCCAGCTCTTCCTTGGGACCGTTCTTGATCAGCGCGCCGATGTCTTCGCCGAGCGCTTCGGACGCCTCGCGCAAGGTCTCGGTCACGGCCGGATGATCGCCCCAGGCGTCGAGCATGCCGACGGCCTGAGAGCCCTGGCCGGGAAAGACAAAAGCAAAGGATTTCATTGTTTTTTATGGCGCATGCGAACGCCGCGGTACGCGACTGCGGACGGCGGCATGCTATAGATTCAGTAGCACCGCACCCCAGGTGAAGCCACCGCCCACGCCTTCAAGCATGAGCGTCTCGCCTTTCTTCACCCTCCCGGACCGCACGGCCTCGTCGAGCGCCAGCGGGATCGAGGCGGCCGACGTGTTGCCGTGCTCGTTGACCGTGACGACAAGCTTCTCGAGCGGCAGCTTGAGCTTCTTCGCCGTGCCTTCCATGATGCGGATGTTCGCCTGGTGCGGAATCAGCCAGTCGATGTCGGCTTCGGTCTTGCCGGCCTTCGCGAGCGTGGTACGGGCGGCTTCCTCGAGCACGCGCACAGCGAGCTTGAAGACGGCCTGACCGTCCATGTGCAGCAGCGGTGTGCCGAGCACGTTGCCGCCCGACACATGGCCGGGCACGCACAGGATGCCCACGTGCTTGCCATCCGCATGCAGATCGCTCGCGAGAATGCCGGGCTCCTCGCTGGCCTCGAGCACCACCGCGCCCGCGCCGTCGCCGAACAGCACGCAGGTGGTGCGGTCGTTGAAATCGAGGATGCGCGAGAAGACCTCGGCGCCCACCACCAGCGCGCACCGTGCCGTGCCGGTGCGGATCATCGCGTCAGCCACCGTAAGGGCATAGACGAAGCCGCTGCAGACCGCCTGCACGTCGAAGGCCGGGCAGCCGGCAATGCCAAGCTTGTTCTGGAGGATCGCGGCCGACGACGGAAACACCATGTCCGGCGTCGAGGTCGCGACGATGATCAGGTCGATCTCTTCCGCCTTGCGGCCTGCCGCCTCGAGGGCGTGCCGGGCCGCTTCAAGGGCGAGGTCGCTGCTCGACACCTCCGGTGCCGCGAAGTGGCGCGCGTGGATGCCGGTGCGCTCGACGATCCACTGATTGGAGGTCTCGACGCCGCGCAGCGCCAGTTCACTGGCGAGGTCGTCGTTGGTCACCCGGCGCGGTGGCAGGTAGCTGCCGGTGCCGGTGATGCGTGAATATGGGCTCATCAAGCGTGAAGGGCCGTCGCGTCCTGGGACACCGCGGGCTCCTGCCGCGCGAGCAATGGCGCGGCGTGGGCAATGCGGGCCCGCACGCGATCGAGCAGGTTGTTGCGAGCGGCATCATAAGCGCGATCGAGCGCATGGCCGAAAGCCACTTCGTCAGCCGAGCCATGGCTCTTGAAAACCAGCCCGCGCAGGCCAAGCAGGGCCGCGCCGTTGTAGCGGCGGTGGTCAAGGCGGCTTTTGAACGCTTTTAGGACCGGATAGGCTGCAATTGCAGCCATCTTGGTGAAGACATTGCGGGAAAATTCGACCCGAATGAAATCGCCAATCATCGAAGCCACGCCTTCGCTGGCCTTGAGCGCCACGTTCCCGACGAAGCCGTCGCATACGACGATGTCCGTGGTGCCTTTGAAAATGTCGTTGCCCTCGACGTTGCCGTAGAAGTTGAGATCTTTCGAGTTGGCAGCAGTTCGCAGCAGTTGACTAGCCTTCTTGATGGTTTCGCTGCCCTTGATGGCTTCCTCGCCGATATTGAGCAGGCCCACCGATGGCGCCTCGTTGCCCGTGAGCGCGGAAACCAGGGCGGAACCGAGCACGGCGAACTGCAGCAGGTCCTCGGCATCGCAATCGACGTTGGCGCCCAGGTCGAGAACGGTCGTCGCGCCACCCTTCACGTTCGGCAGTTGCGGTGCGATCGCGGGGCGGTCGATACCGTCGAGCGTCTTGAGCAGGTAGCGCGCAATCGCCATCAAGGCGCCGGTGTTGCCGGCGGACACCGCCGCGTGCGCCGCGCCGTCCTTCACCTGCTGGATCGCCACGCGCATGGAAGAATCTTTCTTCTTGCGCAGCGCGATCTCGATCGGGTCGTCCATGCCCACCACTTCGCTGGCCGGCACGACGCGGGCGCGCGGATGCGCGGCGAAGCCCGCCAATGCGGCCGGCGCACCTACCAGCAGCAAGGAGGCCTCACTGTGCCGCTCGAGAAACGCGCGGCAGGCCGCGAGCGTGACGCGCGGCCCGTGGTCGCCTCCCATGCAATCGACGGCAAGCGTGATTGCGGAAGGCGCAGCAGTGGATTCGGGAGAAGACGTAGCCATCAAAACAAAGGCCCGACGCTACGGCAAAAGTAGCTTCGGGCCTCGGCCTTGGGATGCGAGATCAGGCTTCGGACTTGTTTTTGAGCACTTGCCGGCCACGGTAGAAACCGTTGGGGCTGATGTGGTGGCGCAGGTGCGTTTCGCCGGTGGTGGGCTCGACGGCGATACCGGGCACGACCAGCGCGTTGTGCGAACGGTGCATGCCACGCTTGGAAGGCGACTTCTTGTTTTGCTGGACGGCCATGATGGCTCCTGGACTGTGAGGTGAGTGATTGGATGCGCTCTCTTGCGGTGGCAATGATGAATGGCATTGCTGATCACGGCGGCGCGCGCGAAGCCCATGATTATAGCCCAGCTGGCGGATAAGGGCTACCCGCCCTCTTTGGGGCCACGCGGACGCAGCGCACCGAGCACCGCGAACGGGTTCGGCTTGGCCTCTTCCGCCGCCTTGAAATCGTCGTCGCTGGACGACAGCCGGACCGGCACGGGACAGACGTCATGCGCGGGCGTGACGGGAATTTCCATCAGCAGTTCGTCTTCGACGAGCGCGTGCAGGTCGAAGTCGCGGCTCATCGCGAGCACGTCTTCGTCGGCTTCCTCGTCCTCGGCCTCGGCCGTGGCCTCGTCGGCGACGAAACGGAACCATCGGCTCACCATGACCGGCGTCGCCACCGGCGTCAGGCAGCGCTGGCAAGTCAGGGGCAGCGTCGCTTCGGCGTCCAGGTGCAGCCAGGGCTCGGCCTTGCCGTCGGCGCCGGGACGCTCTTCGCCGCTGGCTGTCCAGCGCACGAGGGTGTCGGCTGCGGGGTCGGCCTCGGTCGCCAGCTCGGCCGCGAGCCGCACGTAGTTCGCAACCGGCTCGGCCGCTTCCAGCGTGGCGCCCGCGAGGGCAAAGCGGGCCACGTCGAGCCGTTCGGGGGCAAATTCTCTCTTCATCCTCACCAGTCTAGCGCGCTCACGCACAATCATCCCATGCAACGCCCCGTGATCCTTGCCTCGACCTCGCGCTACCGGCGCGAACTGCTTTCCCGCCTGCGCCTGCCCTTCGACGTGCAGCCGCCCGACGTCGACGAAACCCCGCGCGGCGGCGAGTCGCCCCGGGCGCTGGCCGAACGCCTGGCGCTCGAAAAGGCCCACGCGGTGGCGGCGCGCTTTCCCGAAGCCGTGGTGATCGGTTCCGACCAGGTGGCCGACCTGGCCGGCGAGGCGCTGGGCAAGCCGGGCGACCATGCGCGCGCGACCGCGCAGTTGCGGCGCATGCGCGGCCAGACGCTGGTGTTCCAGACGGCGGTGGCGGTGGTCTGCCACGCGAGCGGCTTCGTCCAGCACGACCTGGCGCCCGTTCGGGTGGTGTTCCGCGAGCTCACTGATGACGCGATCGAAAATTACCTGCAGGCCGAGCAGCCCTACGACTGCGCCGGGAGCGCCAAGAGCGAAGGCCTCGGCATCGCCCTGCTCGACGCCATCGACAGCGACGACCCCACGGCACTCGTGGGCTTGCCGCTGATCCGCACCTGCCGGATGCTGCGCGCCGCGGGAGTCGAACTCCTGTGACGCCGGGCAAGCTCTACCTCGTGCCCGCGCCACTCGACTTCGGCTGCGAATCGCAGGCGCCGCTGCAGGACGCGCTGCCGCTCGGAACCCTCCAGGTCGCCGCGGGCCTCACCCACTGGATCTGCGAGAACGCGAAGTCGGCGCGCGCCTACCTGAAGCGGATCGATGCGGTGGTGCCGCTGGCCGCGCCACTACAGGCGCAGGACATCCGCGAACTGCCGCGCGAAGTGCACAAGAAGGGCGACCATGCGGGCCAGTTCGACGCTCGGCCGCTGCTCGCCGCCGCGCTCGAAGGCCATGACATCGGACTGCTCAGCGAGGCGGGCATGCCGGCAGTGGCCGATCCCGGCTCGTCGGTGGCGCGGGCTGCGCACGATCTCGGCCTGGCCGTGGTCCCGCTCACCGGCCCGGTGTCGCTGCTGCTGGCGCTGGCGGCGAGCGGCCTCAATGGCCAGAACTTCGCCTTCGTCGGGTACCTGCCGCAGGATGCCGGCGAGCGCCAGGGCCGCATCCGCGATCTCGAGGCGCTGGCGCTGCGAACCGGCCAGACGCAGCTGTTCATCGAGACACCCTACCGCAATGCCGCACTCCTGCAGGCGCTGGTGCAGACGCTGCAGCACAACACGCGGCTCGCCGTCGCGCGCGGGCTGACGCTGGCCACCGCCGATGTTCGCAGCCAGACCGCGAAGACGTGGCGCACCCAGCCCAAGAGCACCGCGGACGAGCGCCTGCCGGCCGTGTTCGCGATCGGACGTTGACGATGAGGGTGACTGCCAGCCACCGCTGGGCCTCGCGCGCGCAGTTTTTCTCTTCCGGTTTCATCTTCGCGACCTGGGGCGTGCACGTGCCCACGGTCAAGGCGCACTACGGCATCGACGAGGCACAACTCGGCCTCGCCATGCTCGCGGCCGGCGCCGGCGCGATGTTCGGCCTCACGAGCGCAGGCCGATGGATCGGCCGCCACGGCGCCCGCCGCATGGCGGCTATTTGCGGCTGCATCTACGCGTTGCTGCTCGCGGGTCTCATCGCCATGCCGGGCTATTTCGCGCTGCTGGCGCTGCTGGCCGCCTTCGGGCTCGTCACCAGCGTGTTCGACGTTGCCATCAACACCGAGGCGGCCCAGCTCGAGCTGAAGGGCGGCAAGCCGCTGATGAGCGGCATGCACGGCATGTTCAGCCTCGGCGGCATGGCCGGCGCAGCAAGCGGCAGCGCCGCGCTGGCTGCCGGACTTGGGGCCCAGGCGCACCTGCTGTGGGTGGCGGCGGCGATGGTAGCTGCGGTCGCGATCGCCTCGACCCGCATGCTGCCGCCCGTTGCCGCTGTCGGCGACGCGGCCGCGCGCCATGGCTTCCGCCTGCCGCGCGGCACGCTCGCGGTGCTGGGCGTGCTCGCCGCGCTGGGCCTGATCGCCGAGGGTGCCATCTACGACTGGAGCGTGCTGTACATGCAGCAGGAGCTCCACAGCCCGCAGCAGCAGGCCGCACTGGCCTATGCGAGTTTTTCCGCAGCCATGGCGGCGGCGCGCTTCGGCGGCGACGCGCTGCGCGCCCGCTTCTCGCCCGCCGCCCTGCTGCTCGGCAGCGGCCTGCTCGCGGCCGCTGCCATGACGCTGGTGCTGTTGACGCACCTGCCGTGGGTCGCACTGCTCGGCTTCGCGGGCGTGGGCGTGGGCTTTGCGAACGTGGTGCCGATCCTGTTCGGCGCCTCGGCCCGCGTGCCCGGCGTGGAACCCGCCAGCGGCATTGCCGCGGTGTCGGCCGTGGCGTACCTGGGCTTCATGGCCGGGCCGGCGGTGATCGGGCTGCTGGCGCGCGCCAGTTCGCTGACGGCCGCGCTGTATGTGGTGGTGGCGTTCGCGGTGGCGCTCGCGGCCTCGGCGCGCTTCACCGAGCGCGGCACCCGGGCTTGATCGCGGCTTGATCGCGCCGGGCAGCCGCTGCCGATCTCAGCGCAGCGCCGGCGAGGCGGACTGCAGCGAGCGGACGGTGGCGGCGCCCATGGCGGCGCCGAATTTCTTCGCGAGCTTCTCGGCCACGTTGTCACGCCGCGTGTAGTCGGTGACCTCCTCGGCCTTGATGACTTCGCGCGCCACGAAGTCGACGTTGCCCAGCTGGTCGGCCAAGCCGAACTCGACGGCCTTCTCGCCGCTCCAGAACAGACCGCTGAAGAGCCCCGGCGTGTCGAGCTTGAGCCGGTCGCCGCGCCCGGTCTTCACCACATTGATGAACTGTGTGTGAATCTGGTCGAGCATCGCCTGGGCATGGGCACGCTGCGCGTCGTTCATGGGGCTGAACGGATCGAGGAAGCCCTTGTTCTCGCCGGCCGTGAGCAAGCGGCGCTCGACGCCGACCTTGTCCATCACGCCCGTGAAGCCGAAGCCGTCCATCAGCACGCCGATGCTGCCGACGATGCTGGCCTTGTCGACGAAGATCTTGTCGGTGGCTGCCGCGATGTAGTACGCCGCCGAGGCACAGGTTTCCTCGACCACGGCATAGACCGGCTTCTTGTGCTTGGCCTTCAGGCGCTTGATCTCGTCGCTGATGATGCCGGCCTGCACCGGGCTGCCGCCGGGCGAATTGATGAGCAGCACGATGCCCTTGGCACCCTGGTCCTCGAAGGCCGTCTTCAACGCGGCGATCACGAACTCGGCGCTCGCATCGCTGCCGTTGGCGATCTCGCCCTTGACCTCAACCACCGCCGTGTGCGCCGTGCTCGTGGCGGTGCTCGGCGCGCTGCGCGACATGGCCAGCCAGACCAGGAAGATGAAGAAGGCGAGCCACGACAGGCGCACGAAGGTCTTCCAGCGGCGCGCTGCCTTCTGTTCGTTCAGCGATGCGAAGGCGAGTTTTTCGAGCGTTGCACGCTCCCAGCCGGGGCGTTGCGTGGGATCTTTGGCCATGTTTCTCGGTGCGCCCTGCGAGGGCGCCAAAGGGGTCGCCGGCTCGAAGGGTTCGAAGCCTTCGGGTTCCGTGCGGTTCGAGTCGGTCATTTCAGAATGTCAGGGGATGGAGGTTCCAGGCAGTATGCCAGTGGACCACGCCGTGGCTTTCGCTCAGGGCGATCTTCACGAGGCCGCCGCGGCACGGGCCGCCCGCGCATTCGCCCGTGTCGGGCCGGTAGACCGCGCCGTGCGTGGCGCACAGCAGCCACTGGCCCGAATCGTCGAAGAAGCGGTCGGGCTGGAAGTCCATTTCCATCGCCACATGGCTGCACCGGTTCAGGTAGGCGTGCGGCTGCCCTTCGAAGCGCACCGCGAAGGCCCGGCAGGTCTCACCGCCATAGACCACGTCGAAGGGAACGGCGCGGCCGCCTTCGACCAGGTCGGACGCGTTGCACAGGGGAATGCGCTGTTCTTCGCTCGTCATCGCGCGATTGTCAGGCGGTCGCAGGCGGTCGTCAGGCGTTCTCGAGCAGCCAGGCCTCGAGGCTGGCCACCGAGTGGGCCACGAACAACGGCTTCAGTTCGTCGAAGCTCCCGGGCTCGTGCGCGCCGTAGCTCACGCCCACGCTCGCGCAGCCGGCATTGAGCGCGAGCTGCAGGTCGTGCGTGGTGTCGCCGATCATCAGCGTGCGCTCCGCCGGCACTTCGAGCTCCTCCATCAGTTCGAGCAGCATCCGCGGATGGGGCTTGCCGAAGGTCTCATCGGCGGTGCGCGAGCCGTCGAAGCGCTCGCGCAGCGCCACCGACCGGAGCGCCTCGTTGAGGCCGCGGCGCGATTTGCCCGTGGCCACAGCCAGCTTGTGGCCGCGCGCGCGCAGCGCATCGAGCATCTGCAGCACGCCGTCGAACAGCACGAGGTCGTCCTGGTGCTGCAGGTAGTGGTAGCGGTAGCGGGCACCGAGCTCGGGGTATTTCTCCTTCGGCACGTCGGGTGCCGCGCGCGCGAGCGCCTCGGCCAGGCCCAGGCCGATCACCCAGGCAGCGTCGTTCTCGCTCGGCTTCGCGCCGCCGACGTCGACCACCGCGGCCTGGATGCAGCGCACGATGAGCCGCGTGGAGTCATAGAGGGTGCCGTCCCAGTCGAAGGCAATCAGGTCGAAACGCAAGGGTCGGGTAGTGGGGTCAGTCATGGGCCGTGGGAAGGGGATGTTGGGCCAGCGCCTCGAGGGCGGGCGGCGGTATCAGGGTATGCAGTTCGGGCGGCAGGTCGGCCTGCAGCGCCACGCGCTCGCCGGTCACGGGATGGTTGAATTGCAGTCGCCAGGCATGCAGGAACATGCGCCGCAGCCCCAGCCGCTGGAGTGCGCGCTGGCGGTCCGAGTCGCCGTACTTGTCGTCGCCCGCGATCGGGTGGCCGGCCGAGGCCAGGTGCACCCGGATCTGGTGCGTGCGGCCGGTCTTGATGGTGACTGCGAGCAGCGACAACGGCGCGGCCTCGCCCGCCAGCGTGAGCCGCGCAAGCACGCGCACCAGCGTCACCGCGTGCATCGCGTCGGGGTGGTCCTTGGCGACCACGCGCACGCGGCGTTCGCCGGCGCCCGCAACGTCGCCCGGCAGCAGGAACCGCGCAAGCGGTGCATCGAGCACCTTGCGGTTCGCCGGCCAGGTTCCTTCGACCAGCGCCAGATAGGTCTTGCCGGTCTCGCGTTCGCGGAACTGGTCTTGCAGCGCCACCAGCGCGCTGCGCTTCTTGGCCACGAGCAGGATGCCCGAGGTTTCGCGGTCGAGCCGGTGCACCAGTTCGAGGAATTTCGCGCCGGGCCGGGCGGTCCGCAGCTGTTCGATCACGCCGAAGCTCACGCCGCTGCCGCCATGCACCGCCACGCCGGCGGGCTTGTCGATGGCGAGCACGGCATCGTCCTCGAGCAGCACCGGGAACTCGCGCGCGGGCGCCGGCGGCGTGGCGCCCTCCTCGGCGCGCGCCGAGATCCGCACCGGCGGCAGCCGCAGCACGTCGCCGGCCTCGATGCGCGTCTCGGCCTGCACGCGTCCCTTGTTGATGCGCACCTCGCCCGACCGGATGATCCGGTAGACATGCGTCTTGGGAACGCCCTTCAGGTGGCGGAAAAGGAAGTTGTCGAGCCGCTGTCCGGCGGATTCGGCGTCCACAGTAATGAATTTGATGGACGCGCCGGGCGCGCCGCCTTCATTTCCCGCGATTTGGGGCGCCGCGGGGCTGTGCTTCGCACCTATAATGTTTTTCACCAGCGCGGTCGTGTAAGTGCTTGATTAGACAGAAGTTTAGACCACTGCGGTCAAGCACCCACTACAACGCTGCGAGGTCGATGCCGCTTTGGCGCCGAGACTGCAAACCCCGCGCAAGCGCGCAAAGTGGCAGGCCCTGCACCCAAGTCAAGCCGACACCCACGAAACACCGATACGGAATACCCAGCCTGCAGCTTCCGAGCTGCAGGCGGATCGAAGCGAGCCCCTTGTGTTGATGCTGCTGATTCGACTGTGCCTGCGCTGGCCGACCTGGCTTCTGCCAGCGGCCTCCGGCATGGAATCATCCGCGCCGCGCGCCACCATTGCGCACCCTGCCATCGAAAAGATGGCCGCTCAACACCGAATCTGGCTCGCGCCCATCCACGCGCCCCCACCCCGGCTGTCCTCCTGAGCTGACGCTCGAGAGGCTTGTCCGCGCCTGCGCGGCACAGCACAGCATCCGGGGCCAAGCGGCAATTCCCCTCGTTTCGCGGGCGTCGTCCGTGCATCGTTGGCCCGTCATGGGCCGGTAGAACGATACATAGAAGGACAACGCATCATGAAGCGGATGCTGATCAATGCCACGCAGGCCGAAGAACGCCGCCTGGCCATCGTCGACGGGCAAAAGCTCCTCGACTACGAGATCGAGATCGAAGGGCGCGAACAGCGCAAGGGCAACATCTACAAGGCCGTCGTGACGCGCGTCGAGCCGTCGCTCGAAGCCTGTTTCGTCGACTACGGCGAAGACCGCCACGGCTTCCTGCCGTTCAAGGAAATCTCCAAGCAGTACTTTGCCGAAGGCGTTTCCGCCAGCCAGGCGCGCATCCAGGACGTCATCAAGGAAGGCCAGGAACTGACCGTCCAGGTCGAGAAGGAAGAACGCGGCAACAAGGGCGCGGCCCTCACCACCTTCATCTCGCTGGCCGGCCGCTATGTCGTGCTGATGCCGAACAACCCGCGTGGCGGGGGCGTTTCGCGCCGCATCGAAGGCGACGACCGCGCCGAGCTCAAGGAGGCGATGGACCAGCTCGAGTACCCGAAGGGCATGAGCATCATCGCGCGCACCGCTGGCATCGGCCGCTCGGCGCCCGAACTCCAGTGGGACCTGAACTACCTGCTCAAGCTCTGGACCGCCATCGACGGCGCGGGCAAGGGCGGCAAGGGCGCCTTCCTGATCTACCAGGAATCCTCGCTCGTCATCCGCGCCATCCGTGACTACTTCAATCACGACATCGGCGACATCTTGATCGACACCGACGACATCTACGAGCAAGCGCAGCAGTTCATGGCGCACGTCATGCCCGAGCATGCCGCCCGCGTGAAGCGCTACCGCGACGATGCGGCGCTGTTCAGCCGCTTCCAGATCGAGCACCAGATCGAGTCGGCCTATGCCCGCACCGTGCAGCTGCCCTCGGGCGGCGCCATCGTGATCGACCACACCGAAGCGCTCGTGTCGGTCGACGTGAACTCGGCCCGCGCCATCAAGGGCGGCGACATCGAGGAAACCGCCACGCGCACCAACCTCGAAGCCGCCGACGAAGTGGCCCGCCAGATGCGCCTGCGCGACCTCGGTGGCCTGATCGTCATCGACTTCATCGACATGGACGAGTCGAAGAACCGCCGCGAAGTCGAAAGCCGCCTGCGCGATGCGCTGCGGCAAGACCGCGCCCGCGTGCAGTTCGGCTCGATCAGCAAGTTCGGCCTGATGGAAATGAGCCGCCAGCGCCTGAAGCCGGCGCTGTCGGAGGGCTCGTCGATCCCCTGCCCCCGCTGCGGCGGCTCGGGCCACATCCGCGATACCGAATCCAGCGCGCTGCAGATCCTGCGCATCATTCAGGAAGAGTGCCTGAAGGACAACACGGCCGCCGTGCACGTGCAGGTGCCGGTCGAAGTGGCCTCGTTCCTGCTGAACGAAAAGCGCCCCGAGATCGCGAAGATCGAGCTCAAGCAGCGCGTCACCGTGCTCATGGTGCCGAACAAGACGCTCGAAACGCCGAACTACAAGCTCGAGCGCCTGAAGCACGACGACCCGCGCCTCGACCACATCGAAGCCAGCTACAAGATGGCCGACGAGGTCGAGGACCCGACCTCGGTCACCCGCCGCTCGCAGGAGCCGACCAACAAGCAGACGCCGGTCATCAAGGGCGTGCTGCCCGACGCACCGGCGCCCGTGGCGGTGCCCCGGCCCGAACCGGTGCGCCCCCCCGTGGCCGTGGCCCCGGCACCGGTTGCACCGCCAGTCGTGAGCGCACCGGCACCGGCCGAAACCGGCTTCTTCGCACGCCTCAAGGGCTGGTTCTCGGGCACGCCGGCGCCAGCGCCCGCACCGAGCACCATGATCCCGGTCGAGCCCCCGAAGCCCACCCGGCGTGACGGCGGCCGCACCGGCCGCGATGGCGAGGCGCGCGGCGCCCGCGGCGACGGCGAACAGCGCCGCGGTGGCCGCACCGGCGAGAACGGTGGCCGCTCGGGCGGGCGCGATGGCGAACGCCGCGGTGGACGCGGTGGCGAGCGCCGCGAAGGACGCGAACAGCGCGAGGCACGCGGCAACGGCAGCGAACTCCGCAACGACGCCGCCGCCCAACCGCGCGAGCAGCGTGAACCCCGCGAACCGCGTGAGGCCCGTGCCCCGCGCGAGGGCGAGCAGCGCCGCGGTGGCCGTGGCGAACGCCGCGACGGCGAAGGCCGCGGTGCCCGCGCGGCATCGGGCGATCCGATCGACAACACCAACCTCGAAGCCCAGCAGCTCGCGCCCAACGGTGAGGCCGGCGACGAAGGCAACACCACGGCCGAGCGCGCACCCCGCGCCCGGGGCGGTGAACGTGGCGAACGCCGTGAACGCGGCGAGCGCGGTGAACGTGGCGAGCGCGGTGGTGAACGCACCGAGCGCGGCGAGCAACAGCCGCAGCGCAACGACACCGAGATGGCGCGCGAATCCACCGACGGCGACAACGCCGCCGCACCGCAGGACGGCGTACAGCCCGAACGCGCACCGCGCAGCGGCCGCGACGAGCGTGGCCCGCGTGGCGAGCGCGGCGAAGGCCGCCGCGGCGAGCGCCGTGGCGATGGCCAGCCGCGCTTCGGCAGCGACAGCGAAGCAGCCGCCACGCCGGACGATGCCGAGCGCGGTGCAGCCGAGCCGGCTGAACTCGCAGCCGGCACCGAAGGCGAAGCGCCGCGTCGCGATGGCGAAGAGCGCCGTGGTCGTTCGCGTGACCGCTACGGCCGCGATCGACGCGAACGCGCCCCGCGCGACGAGAGCGAAGCCAGGCCATCGGCCGACGGCGCTGCCGTTGCAGAGGCCGGCGAGGCCATGCCTGCTGCGCAGGTGCCGGCCGAGCGCGCTGTCGCCGAAGACGCACCGGCACGACGCAGCTACTTCGACCGCCCCGCGGAAGCGGCTGCGGCCGAAGCAGCGGCAACGGTTCCTGCGCCCGCACCGGCACCAGCCCCCGCGCCAGTGGCTGCGGTGGCTGCACCCGCGCCCGTCGCAAGCCTCGCACCGAGCCAGCCCGCTGCCAGCGGCCGGGCGCTGCCGAAGGTCCAACCCTTCCAGCTGCCGCTCGACGAACTGGCGCAGGTCGCCGAAAAGTCGGGTCTGCAATGGGTGAACTCCGACGCCGAGCGCATCGCGCAGGCGCACGCCGCCATGGCGGCCGAGCCGAAGCCGGTGCACGTGCCGCGCGAACGTCCGCCGGCCGTCGTGCTCGACGAAGGTCCGCTGGTGCTGGTCGAAACCCGCCGCGATCTCGGCGCAATGAGCCTGCCGTTCGAGAAGGCAGCGGCATCCTCCGACGCGCAAAACGTGAACTGACGCAGCAGCGAGCAAGCCACCGGGTCGCGAGGCCCGGTGGCCAACAACGAAAAACGGCGCCGATGAGGCGCCGTTTTTTTTGGGCTCTCTCGTTTCCCGCTCAGGCCTTGTCGGTCTGCCCCTGCGCAGCGCGCTTCCAGGCCGCCGCCGCCTGCGCTTCGTCGCCGCGCGCTTCTGCCAGCTCGGCGATGGCGAGCCAGGCGCGGCGGTAGAGGTCCGCGTCCTGCAGGGTCTGGCCGGCCTGCGTGAGCAGCTGCTGCGCCTTGCCCCAGAGCTGGTGCTTCATGCAGGCCATGCCCGCGAGGTACTGCAGGTTCGGGTCGCGTGGATTGTTGCGTTGGGCCGATTCGATGCGCGCCAGCCATTCGGGATCGACCGAATCGAAGCCGGCCTCGAGCGCCCGCGCGAGCTTGACGCGCAACGCGTCGCCCAGGCCGTGCGGTTGCGCGACCATGCGCTCCCAGGCCGGCAGCAGCCAGCCGCGCGCCACCGACAGGTCGCCGCGCAACGCCACCATGCGCTGGGCGGCATGGATCGCGATCTCGGGCATCTCGCGCTCGGCCGGCTCGAGTTCCGACCATGCGCGCAGCAGTTGGGCCGGATCGTGCGCGCCCGAGAGCAGGTCGGTGGCCAGGCCGCGCACGATGCTGCGCGCCGCGGCTTCCGAGAAGGCCCGGTGCTTGGCGAGCAGGCGTGCAGTTTCGAGGGCCTCGAGCGAGCGCCCTTCCTGGCGCGCCGCCTTGAGGCGGATGCGCAGCGCGAGCGTGCGCCGCTGAACGCCCTGGGGCAGCTCTTCAAGACGCGCAAGCGCGGCCGCCGGATCACGGTCTTCGAGCGCCCAGCGGGCGGCGCGCAACTGCACGCCTTCGCGCGTCTCGGGGCTCGCGAGCAGGGTGCGATCGGTACTTTCGTTGAGCGCCTGCTGCAGGTGCGCATCGCGTGCGGGCCGGTCCTGCAATGCCTGCGCGCTTTCGGCCGCGAGCAGATGGGCGAGCACGCGCACCTGCTGCGCCTGCGGCAGGTGCGCGTCGAGTGCCGCGAGCGTCTTCTCCTGCACCAGCGCGGCCTGCGCGGCCTTGCGCGCGCGTGAGAAACGCCCAGAGATCAGTTGCACCATCGCGTCGAGCACGGCCGCATGCAGCGTGCGTTCCTTCTGCTGCAGCCGCCACTGCCGCGCCTGCGTCGGCAGCGAGAACAACGCCGCGAGGCCGCGCAATGCCAGGTGAAGCAATGCGAAGACCGCGAACAGGATCAGCAGCACCAGATTGAGCGAAAGATCGACCCGCCAGGGCGGCCAGAACACCGTGATCGTGCCCTGGTTGTTGCCCGCGAACAGGGCCACCGCTGCCGCGATGGCGAACAGGCCGAGGAGCCAGAGCGCCGCTCTCATCAGCGCCCCGCTGCGGCGGTTGCGAGCGCGGCCAGCGTTTCGTCGATGCGCGGCGGCTCGGTGGCCTTCACCTGGGTCTGGAGCTGCTGCAGCAGCGTGGCCGCCGCCTGCGTGCGCCGCGAGGCGGGATCGAAATAGCGGTTCAGCGCGCTGGCGACCACCGCGAGTTCGCTGCGCGCGGTGTCCATTTGCCGCGACAGCAGCGAGAGCCGCGCATTGAGCAGCTTGAGCTTGAGGTTCTCACGCAGGAAGTAGGTCTGGTCGGGCGCCAGCAGCACGGCTTCGGGCCGCTCGATGCGGCCCACGCGCACCAGCGAGCGGAGTTCGGCGCGCACGGTCAACAGCGCCTTTTCCCACCAGGGCGCGTCGGCCGGAATGGGTTCGGGCTGCCAGGCGTTGAGGCCGCTGCCGCGCATGGCGACGGCGTTCAGCGGCGGCAGGTCGTCCACGCCGCGCATCAGCTCGTCGATGCGCCGCAGCGCTTCACCGTTGTCGGCGCTCGCGCTGCTGCGCAGGCGATCGGCATCGCGCTGCATGGCGCGCTGCAGCGGCGCGAGCCGGGGCTGCGCTGCGCGCGCGATGCGCAGGTCGCCGGACTTCATCACCGCCAGCAGCGGCTCCACGCTGCCCGTGACCTGGGCCTGCTGCAAGGCCAGGCGGATGGCCGATTCGATGTCCACCACGAGGTTCTCGTCGCGCGAGCGCGAGAGGCTCTGCATCAGTTCCTCGAGTTGCGAGCGCTGGAGCGCGACTTCGGCCACCCGCGTCTCGGTGAGGGCTGCGCGGGCCGCGGTGTCGCGCACCGTGTCCATGGCCTGGCGCGCGAGCGTGCGCGCCTCGAGCGACTGGGCCTGCGCTTCGGCGCTCTGGCGAGCCAATTGCTCCTGCATGCCGCTGACCCGCTGCCACAGCGCGATGGCGATCACCAGCGCAGCCAGGGCCACGAACGCCAGCAGGCCGAGGGCGATGCGCGAAAGCGTTCTTGCCGCTGCGGCCAACGACTCCGGCGTCTGCGACATCGACACCGGGGCCGGCAACGGCGCGGCCGCATCGGCGGCGGACGGCGAGGGGGAGAAGTCGTCGGGCGGGGACGCAGCACTCATGAGAACGATTCTATCGACGCGATCAACGCCTCTCGCAGGGGCGCGCACACGCGCACGGCGCCGAAGCCCGCGGCGCGCGCCGCATCACCGATGCGTTCGTGCGTGGCCACCGCGCGGGCCTCGTCCCATGGGATGCCGGGCATGGCATGGCACAGGTTGCGGATCGCCTCGGAGCTGCTGAAGAGCCAGATGGCGCCGCCCGCGGCGGCTTCGCGCGCGAGTGCACGCGCCGTGTCGTCGAAACTGGGCGCGAGCCGCCGGTAGGCGACCACCGTGTCGCGCAGGCCGCCGGCGGCGTCGATCTCCTTCGCGAGCCAGTCGCGCCCGCTCGGCGCCCCGGCCGCGTCGCCGCCGCGCACGATCAGCACGCGCACGCCGTCACCGACCTGGGTCTTCACAAGGGACCAGAGCGCCTCGGAATCGAAGCGTTCCGCATCGGTAGGCGGCGCGTCGATGGCATGGTCGGGCACACCGGCCCGCTGCAGCGCACGCGTGGTGCCGGGGCCGGTGGCCCAGAAGCGCAGGCCGGGCGGCAAGCCGGGCACGCCCTCGCCCGCGTGGGCGAAGAAATGTTCGACGGCCGTGGCGCTCACGAACATCAGTGCGGCATAGCCGGACAGGCGCTTCCACGCGGCGTGCAACGGGGCGGTGTCGAGCGCGGGTTCGATCACGATCAGCGGCAGCGCCTCGGCCCGAAGCCCGGCGGCACGCAAGAGGTCGACCCATTGCGCGGCCTCGCGCGCGGGCCGCGTCACGATGACGGGCTTCGCGGCCATCGGACGCTCAGCGCGCGCCGGCCTGGCGCAGCAGCGCGGCCGCGCGTTCGCCCACCGTGCCGGCCTGCGCAAGATCGGCCACCGGCGCTTCGGCCTGCACGCGCACCAGCGCGGCACGCCCCTCGGGGTCGCCCCAGGCCGCATCGACGCGCAGCGCGCCATCGGGCTGCCAGCGCGCATGGGCCGCCAGCGGCATCGAGCAGCTGCCGCCCATGGCGCGGCTCACGGCGCGCTCGGCGGCGGTGGCGAGCCAGTCGCGCGGATGCGACAGCGTGCCGAGCAACGCGATCAGCTCGGCACGGTCGGCACGCACCTCGATGCCGAGGGCGCCCTGCCCCGCGGCCGGAAGCATGGTGTCGGGCTCGAATGCGACGCGGATGCGGCTTTCGAGCCCGAGGCGCTTGAGCCCGGCCGCCGCAAGCACGATCGCGTCGTACTGGCCTTCGTCGAGCTTGCGCAGGCGGGTGTCGAGGTTGCCGCGCAGCGGCTCGATGCGCAGGTCGGGTCGCAGCGCCCGCAGCAGCACGACGCGGCGCAGGCTCGAGGTGCCGACCACAGCGCCCTGCGGCAGCGCATCGAGCGAGGCGTAGTGCGGCGACACCAGCGCATCGCGCGGGTCTTCGCGCTCCAGCACGCCGGCCAGCACAAAGCCTTCGGGCAGGTCCATCGGCACGTCCTTCAGCGAATGGACCGCGATGTCGGCGCGGCCTTCCTCGAGCGCGAGCTCGAGCTCCTTCACGAAGAGCCCCTTGCCGCCCACCTTGCTGAGCGACTTGTCGAGGATCTGGTCGCCGCGTGTGGTCATGCCCAGCAGGGTGACCGTCTGGCCCCGCGCCTGGAGCAGTTGTTGCACGTGTTCGGCCTGCCACATGGCCAGCCGGCTTTCGCGCGTGGCGATCACGATAGGGCTCAAGATCGCTCCCAAAAAAGTACGAGTTCGGACGGCCGGAATGCTAGCATGTTGCGCCGCAGCAACGCAGGCGGCGTCTTCTTTCACGTCCAGGAAAAAGCATCGAATGAAAGCCAGCAAGACCCCTGCGCCCGCCAAGCGCCGGCAAGCCGAAGACCAGCCCCTGATCGACGACATCCGGCTGTTGGGCCGGATCCTCGGCGACGTGATCCGCGAGCAGGAAGGGCAGGAGACCTATGCCCTGGTCGAGAAGATCCGCACGCTCTCGGTGGCGTTCCGCCGCGATGCCGACCATGCCGCCGACCGCGCGCTCAAAAGCCTGCTCAAGGGCCTCAGTGCCGCCGAGACGGTGCGCGTGATCCGCGCCTTCACGTACTTCAGCCATCTTGCGAACCTGGCCGAAGATCGGCACCAGATCCGCCGCCGCACCGAAGCGGAACGTGCCGGTGAGAGCGCCGACGGCGACCTGCAGACCGCGCTGGCGCGCATCCGCAAGGCCGGCGTGAAGCCCGAGCAGATCGTCGCCTCTCTGGCCCACAGCTACGTGTCGCCGGTGCTGACCGCGCACCCGACCGAGGTACAGCGCAAGAGCATCCTCGACGCCGAGCGCGCGATCGCGCAGCTGCTAACGGCGCGCGACGAGATCAAGCTGCGCCAGGGCGCCTATGCCGGCGCGAAGGACGCGCTGACGCCGATCGAATTCGCCGAGAACGAAACGCAGATGCGCACCCGCGTCACGCAGCTGTGGCAGACGCGCCTGCTTCGCTTCTCCAAGCTCACCGTGGCCGACGAGATCGAGAACGCGCTGAGCTACTACGAGGCCACCTTCCTGCGCGAGATCCCGCGCGTCTACGCCGACCTCGAGAAAGCCCTGGGCCAGGGCGGCATCACGCCCTCGGTGGCGACCTTCCTGCGCATGGGCCAATGGATCGGCGGCGACCGCGACGGCAATCCCAACGTGACGGCCGATACGCTCGAATACGCGCTGCGCCGCCAGGCCGAGCTGGCGCTGCGCCACTACCTCACCGAAGTGCACTACCTGGGTGGCGAGCTTTCGCTGTCGGCCACGCTGGTCGACGTGTCGGTCGAGATGCAGGCGCTGGCCGAACGCTCGCCCGACACGAGCGAGCACCGCATGGACGAGCCCTACCGCCGCGCGCTCACCGGCGTGTACGCGCGCCTCGCGGCAACGCTGCGCGAACTCACGGGCGGCGAGGCCGCGCGGCATGCGGTGCCGCCGCAGAACCCCTACGCCGCGGCGGAGGAGTTCCTGGCCGACCTGCGCACCGTCGAGGAGTCGCTCGGCGAGAAGCACGGCAGCGTGCTTGCCGCGCCGCGCCTGCGGCCGCTGATCCGCGCGGTGGAGGTGTTCGGCTTCCATCTGGCCACCGTCGACCTGCGCCAGAGTTCCGACAAGCACGAGGCCGTGGTCGCCGAGCTGCTGGCCACCGCACGCATCGCGCCGGCGTATGTGTCGCTGACCGAAGAGGCCAAGCAGAAACTGCTGCTCGAACTGCTCGACGACGCGCGCCCATTGCGCGTGCCCGATGCCGAGTACTCGCCGCTCGCCACCAGCGAGCTCGCGATCTTCGCGGCCGCGCGCACGGCCCGCGCGCGCTACGGCGCGGCGGCCATCCGCCACTACATCATCAGCCACACCGAGACGGTGAGCGACCTGCTCGAGGCCCTGCTGCTGCAGAAGGAAGTCGGCCTGCTTCGCGGCAGCCTGAGCGACAACGCGGTCTGCGACCTGATCGTCGTGCCGCTGTTCGAGACCATCGAAGACCTGCGCAACGCCGCGCCGATCGTGCGCGCGTTCTATGCCCTGCCCGGCATCGCCGAACTCGTCGAGCGCTCGGGCGGCGAGCAGGACGTGATGCTCGGCTACAGCGATAGCAACAAGGACGGCGGCATCTTCACGAGCAACTGGGAGCTCTACCGCGCGGGCACCGCGCTGGTGGCGCTGTTCGACGAGCTCAACGACAAGAAGAAGAAGGCTTCGGCGAGCAGCGGGCGCCCGCCGATCCGCCTGCGCATGTTCCATGGCCGCGGCGGCACGGTGGGACGCGGCGGCGGCCCGAGCTACCAGGCGATCCTCGCGCAGCCGCCCGGCACGGTACGCGGGCAGATCCGGCTCACCGAGCAGGGCGAGGTGATCGGCTCCAAGTACGCGAACCGCGAGATCGGCCGGCGCAACCTCGAGACGCTGGTGGCCGCCACGCTCGAGGCCACGCTGCTGCCGCAGGGCAAATCCGCGCCCGCCACCTTCATGTCGGCCGCGGCGGAGCTTTCGAGCGCGAGCATGGCGGCCTACCGCAAGCTGGTCTACGAGACGCCGGGCTTCGGCGACTACTTCTTCGGCTCGACGCCGATCCGCGAGATCGCCGAACTCAACATCGGCTCGCGCCCCGCCTCGCGCAACCCGAGCCACAAGATCGACGACCTGCGCGCCGTGCCGTGGAGCTTCAGCTGGGGCCAGTGCCGGCTCACGATCCCGGGCTGGTTCGGCTTCGGCGCGGGCGTCGAACAGTTCCTCGCGGCAGCCGCCACGCCGGCGGCCCGCAAGGAGCGCATTGCGGTGCTGCGGCGCATGTATGCGCAGTGGCCGTTCTTCCGCACCCTGCTGTCGAACATGGACATGGTGCTGGCCAAGAGCGACCTCGCGCTGGCCTCGCGATATGCCGAGCTCGTGACCGACCGCAAGCTGCGCCAGAAGGTGTTCGCGATGATCGATGCCGAATGGCACCGCACCTCGGATGCGCTCACGCTGATCACCGGCGCGAAGCAGCGGCTCGAAGGCAATGCCGAGATGCAGCGCTCGGTGCGCCACCGCTTCCCCTACATCGACCCGTTGCACCACCTGCAGGTCGAACTGATGCGCCGCTACCGCGCGGGCGACGGCGGCGAACGGCTGCAGCGCGGCATCCACATCTCGATCAACGGCGTGGCCGCCGGCCTGCGCAACACGGGCTGAGCCCCGACGCCGCGCGCGGCAGCACGCGGCGGCCCCTCCCTCTTCTTGTCCTGCTCCCGCGCCCCCGCGGGCGGCGGGCGCACGCCCGTGGGCCGATCCGTTGACAGTTCTCAGGGAATGTACGGATATATGAATTCTCGGATGACCTTGATTGCATCCTGTTTTTGTATACAAATAACGAACTCAAAGCGGGCGCAAATTTGCGTCGCAACTGGCTTCCCAACCACCCACTCCAAGAGGTAAGACCATGAGCACAGTCGCCAGCGAGGCCCCGATCGGGTCCGGCAGCACCGGGCCGCACGCCGAATCGAACGCCCTCATCAAGCCCGGCTACCACCCGCGCCTGACCAACGAGGACCTCGCGCCTCTGAAGAAGCAGACTTGGGGCCAGTACAACATCTTCGCGTTCTGGATGTCCGACGTGCACAGCGTGGGCGGCTACATCACGGCCGGCAGCCTGTTCGCGCTCGGGCTGTCGAGCTGGCAGGTGCTGGTGTCGCTGCTCGTGGGCATCGTGATCGTGCAGGTGTTCTGCAACCTGGTGGCCAAGCCCAGCCAGGTGACCGGCGTGCCCTACCCCGTGGTGTGCCGCGCGTCGTTCGGCGTGCTCGGCGCCAACATTCCGGCGATCATCCGCGGCTTGATCGCGGTGGCCTGGTACGGCGTGCAGACCTATCTCGCATCGGCGGCCTTCATGGTGCTGGCGCTGCACATGTTCCCCAACCTCGCACCGTATGCGGACGTGGCCCAGCACGGTTTCGTGGGCCTCTCGGCGCTGGGCTGGCTGGCGTTCATGGTCATGTGGGTGCTGCAGGCGCTCGTGTTCTGGCACGGCATGGAAGCCATCCGCCGGTTCATCGACTGGGCCGGCCCGGCGGTGTACGTGGTGATGGCCATCCTCTGCGGCTGGCTGGTGTGGAAGGCCGGCTGGCAGAACATCGACCTGAATCTCGGCGGCATCAAGTTCCAGGGCTGGGACGCACTGCCGGTGATGCTCTCGGCCACCGCGCTGGTAGTGAGCTACTTCAGCGGCCCGATGCTCAACTTCGGCGACTTCTCGCGCTACGGCAAGAGCTTCGAGGCGGTGAAGAAGGGCAACTTCTGGGGCCTGCCGATCAACTTCGTGTTCTTCTCGTTGCTGACCGTGATCACCACGGCGGCCACGCTGCCGGTCTTCGGCGAACTCATCACCGACCCGGTGCACACGGTCGGCAGGATCGACAGCACCACCGCCGTGGTGCTGGGCGCGGTGACCTTCATGATCGCCACCATCGGCATCAACATCGTGGCCAACTTCGTCTCGCCGGCCTTCGACTTTTCGAACGTGGCGCCGCAGCACATCAGCTGGCGCACCGGCGGCATGATCGCTGCGGTGGGCTCGGTGTTCCTCACGCCCTGGAACCTCTACAACAGCCCCGAGGTCATCCACTACACGCTCGACGTGCTCGGCTCCTTCATCGGCCCGCTGTTCGGCATCCTGATTGCCGACTACTACATCGTGCGCAAGCAGCGCATCGACGTGGACGCGCTCTACACCATGAGCGAGAAGGGCGAGTACTGGTACAGCGGCGGCTACAACCCGAAGGCCATCCAGGCGATGATCCCGTCCGCGCTCGTGCCGATCCTGTGCGTGATGGTGCCGACGCTGCGCGGTGCGGCCAACTACGCCTGGTTCATCGGCATGGCGCTCGGTTTCGTCATCTACGTCCTGCTGAATCGCAACACCATCAAAGCCCGTTGACCCCACGCACCGAAGAAAAGGAAGGCCGCCACGTGCGCATCAAGATCATCAACCCCAACACCACCTGGAGCATGACCGAGAAGATCGGTGCCTGCGCCCGCGCGGTAGCGCACGCCGGCACCGAGATCGTGGCCGTCAGCCCCGCGATGGGACCGGTCTCGATCGAGAGCCACTACGACGAGGCGCTGGCCGTGCCGGGCCTGCTGCAGGAGATCGCGGCCGGCGAGCGCGACGGCATCGACGGCTACGTGATCGCCTGCTTCGGCGATCCGGGCCTGAAGGCCGCGCGCGAACTGGCGCGCGGGCCGGTGGTCGGCATCGCCGAAGCCGCGATGCACCTCGCGAGCATGGTCGCCAGCCGCTTCAGCGTGGTGACCACGCTCGGGCGCACCATGGGCCAGGCCTGGCACCTCGCCGAGATCTATGGCATGGAACGCTTCTGCGCCAACGTGCGCGCCTGCGAGCTGCCGGTGCTCGAGCTCGAGGAGCCCGGCTCCAACGCGCGCGAGCGCATCGTCGATGAATGCCGGCGCGCGCTCGACGAAGACGGCTCCGACTGCATCGTGCTCGGCTGCGCCGGCATGACCGACCTGTGCGAGCACATCGCCGGGCTGCTGGGCGTGCCGGTGATCGACGGCGTGGCCGCAGGCACCAAGCTCATCGAATCGCTCGTCACGCTGAAGCTCGAGACCAGCAAGCGCGGCGAGCTCGCGCGGCCACTGCCCAAGACCATGATGGGCGCGCTCGAAGGCTTCACGCTGCGCGGGTGATGCAAGCTGGTGCAGGCGAAGGCACCGAACGCTGAGCCACAATCTCCGCATGCCCCGCGCCAGCTCCAAAACCCCTGCTCTTCCCGAAACGATCGCCGCACCCGCCGAAAGCGGCGCGGCTGCCGACAGGGGAAGCTCCATCGAGAGCATCGCCCAGGACATCGCCACCGCCATCGTCGAGAAGCGCCTGCCGCCCGGCACGTGGCTGCGCGAAGAAGCGCTGGGCCGCGTCTACTCGGTGAGCCGTACCAAGGTGCGGGCGGCGCTCTTGATGCTGTCGAAAGACAAGCTGATCGAGATGATCCCCGACAAGGGCGCCTTCGTCTCGCAGCCCACGGTGCAGGAGGCGCGCGAGGTGTTCGCGGTGCGCCGCATCCTCGAGAGCGAAGTGGTCCGCCTCTTCATCGCGAATGCGCGGCCGCGCGACTACCAGGTGCTTGAGCAGCACATCAAGTTCGAGCGCACGGCGCTGCGCCAGAGCCCCGCCATGGGCACGGTGCGCGAGAAGGTGCTGGGCGACTTTCACGTGGCGCTGGCCGAAGCCACGGGCAACCACACGCTGACGGAACTGGTGCGCGAACTGGTGGCGCGCAGCTCGCTGATCGCGATGCTGTATCACTCGTCGAACGATCCGCACTGCTCGTCGGACGAGCATTCGGACTTTCTTCGCATCTGCCGCAAGGGCGATGTCGAAGGCGCTGTGGCCTGCATGACCGAGCACCTCGAACGCATCGAAGCGAGCCTTGAGCTGGGCACCGACAAGCCCGACCGCCAGCTCGACCTGGTGAAGGCCCTGCTCGCCTAGGAGCACCGGAACAGCCCGACACCATTGCGCGCTGCGATGCGGGTTTTCCTGCATCCGTATCGCCGCATAAATTGTATACAGTTTCGCGTACACACTTTGTGGACGCCGCGACGCGCCGTCTGCGCCTTTTCTCCCCTTGCTGCGCCAGGAGATACACGATGACGGCCGAGACCTCTTCCACTGTTTCAACAGTTCATCCGGTGGACCAGCGCCTGCCCGCAGGCAAGCTCACGGCGCTGGGCCTGCAGCATGTGCTGGTGATGTACGCGGGCGCCGTGGCCGTGCCGCTGATCGTCGGCCGTGCGCTCAAGCTCTCGCCCGACGAGGTAGCCCTGCTGATCTCAGCCGACCTGTTCTGCTGCGGCATCGCCACGCTGATCCAGGCGCTCGGTGCCACGCAGTGGTTCGGCATCCGGCTGCCGGTGATGATGGGCGTGACCTTCGCCTCGGTCGCGCCGATGGTGGCCATCGCCAATGCCAATCCGGGACAGAGCGGCGCGCAGCTGCTGTTCGGCGCGATCATCGGTGCGGGCATCATCTCGATCCTGATCGCGCCCTTCGTGAGCCGCATGCTGCGCTTCTTTCCGCCGGTGGTCACGGGCACGATCATCGCGGTGATCGGCATCAGCCTGATGCGCGTGGGCATCAACTGGATCTTCGGCAACCCGGTCGGGCCCACCGCGCCCGCGCTGGTCGATCCGGTGTACGCCAAGTGGCTCGCGCAGGTCACCTCGCCCGGCAGCTCGATCCCCGAAGTGCCCAAGGGCTTCGCGATCATGCCGACGGTGCCCAACCCGCGCTACGCCGACCTGCCGGGCCTCGGCGTGGCGGCACTGGTGCTGGTGTCGATTCTTCTGATCGTGAAGTACGCCAGGGGCTTCGTCGCGAACATCTCGGTGCTGCTGGGCATCGTGATCGGCGCGGTGGTGGCCACGGCCACGGGCCTCATGACCTACGAGAAGGTCGGCAAGGCCGCGTGGTTCGACCTGGTGCTGCCGTTCCACTTCGGCATGCCGCAGTTCGATCCGATCCTGATCCTCACGATGACGCTGATCATGATCGTGGTGATGATCGAATCGACCGGCATGTTCCTCGCGCTCGGCGAGATGACCGAACGCAAGATCTCCCAGAAGGACCTGGCCAAGGGCCTGCGCACCGACGGCCTGGGCACGCTGATCGGCGGCGTGTTCAACACCTTTCCCTACACCAGCTTCTCGCAGAACGTGGGCCTGGTGGCAGTCACGGGCATCAAGAGCCGCTACGTCTGCGTGGCGGGCGGCGTGATCCTGGTCGTGCTCGGGCTGCTGCCCAAGATGGCGGCGCTGGTCGAATCTCTGCCCACCGTGGTGCTCGGCGGCGCGGGCCTGGTGATGTTCGGCATGGTGGCGGCCACGGGCATCCGCATCCTTTCGGGCGTGGACTTCAAGCACAACCGCCACAACGCGATGATCGTCGCGGTCTCGATCGGCGTCGGCATGATTCCGCTGATCGCGCCCAACTTCAAGCAATGGATGCCGCATGCCATTCACTCGCTGGTCGAGTCGGGCATTTTGCTGGCGTCGATCGCGGCGGTGCTGCTGAACCTGTTCCTCAACGGCGCGAAGCACGACGAAGAGGCGGTCATCGCGGCTGCAAAGCACGCGGACGCGCACTGACCGCCGAACGTAGCCACCGCGCGCTGGTTCAGATCATCGCCAGCGGCCGCTTGCGTGATGGCGGCGGATGCAGCCGGTCCAGTTCGGCGAGCACCTCGGCATCGAGCACGAGGTCGGCGGCCGCGAGGTTGTCGCGCAGGTGGGCACTGCGCACTGCCTTCGGGATGGCGGCCACGCCCGGCCGGGCGATGACGGCCGCCAGCGCGAGCTGCGCCGCCGTGACGTTCAGGCGCGCCGCGAGTTCGGCCAGGGCCTTGTCGCCGGCCCGCGCGCCCTGGTCGATCGGGCTGTAGGCCATCAACGGCATGCCGCGCTCGCGCAGCCAGGGCAGCAGGTCGAACTCGGGACCGCGCTCGCCGAGCGACAGGTAGACCTGGTTGGCCGCGCAGGGCGGGCCGCCGCGCACCAGCGGCGCGAGTTCCTGCATGTCCTCGGTGTCGAGGTTGCTCACGCCCCAGCGCACGATGCGCCCGCTGGCCACGAGCGACTGCATCGCCTCCACGGTCTCGGCCAGCGGATGGCTGCCGCGCCAGTGCAGCAGGTACAGGTCGATCGTGTCCAGGCCCAGCCGCTGCAGGCTGCGCGCGCAAGCCTCGGGCGTGCCGCGCCGGCTCGCGTTGTGCGGATACACCTTGCTCACGATGAAGAGCTCGTCGCGCCGCACCTCGTTGGCGCGCAGCGACTCGGCAAGGGCCTGCCCCAGCACGGTCTCGGCGCCGCCTTCGCCGTACATCTCGGCGGTGTCGATCAGGCGCCAGCCCATCGCGATGGCCTCGCGCACCGCGGCCACCTCGGCTGCACGCCGGCTCGCCACCTCACCCATGCGCCAGGTGCCCAGGCCCAGCACCGGCATCTCGCCACCGCCCGGAAGTGAAAGTGTTCGCATCCGGCCAATGCTAGCGCCGGCCCCGCTTCCGCGCTACGGCGACAAGACCGATGTACACGAGACCCGCGGCCAGGCTGGTGTGGCCGCTGTACGCAACGAGGCCCAGGCCCCAGCCCCACTGCCCGACGGCTGCCGCAAGGCACACGGCGAGCAGGGCCCAGCCCGCGGCCCGAAGCGCGCGCGTGGCGCTGGCCGACAGCGCGCCCCCGAGCAGTTCGTCCTGCTGGCGTTCGGTGGCGAGCGCCAGCGCCGCGAAGCCGGCCGCACTCGACAGCAGCATCAGCACGTGGGTCATGCGGGATCGCCGATGCGCTGGTCCGCGCGAGGTGTCGCGGAACGCCTGCCGGCGGGCGCGCGCCCGCGATGGCGCGCGGTACGCACGGCCAGCGCGGCATGCAGCGCTGCCAATACCCAGAGCGCCAGGTCGATGCCCGCGAACACCCAGTCGCCGTCGGCAAGGCTCTGCCACAACGGCCGGTCGGTGGTGAATGCGCCGAGCACCGGCAGCAGCGCGAGCGCTGCGGCCCCGGTCCAGAGCTGCTCGGTCCAGGCACGCTTCGCAGGGCGCAGCAGCGCATGCAGCAGCGCAACACCCCAGACGATGAAGAACACATGCACTTCCCAATCGCCGCGCCGCTCAAGCTGCACCGGCAGCAGCCGGTTGGCCCAGAGGAAGCCCGCCATGGCGACGGACAGCCCCGCAATGGATGCGATGTTCAGCCGTTCGACCAGCCAGAAGCCGAAATGCGGCCGGGCCGGATCGGCGAGCTTCGCGCGGCGCTTGACGGTCCACATGACGAGTCCGGTGCCCACCATGGCGGTGCCAGCGAGGCTGACGATGAAGTAGAGCCAGCGCAATTCGAGGTCGCTGAACCGCCCCAGGTGCAGCGCATACAGAACCCCGCGCGTTTCGGCAGCGGGGCCTACCCGGTCGCGCGCCTCGAGCAGCTTGCCCGTGGTGCCTTCGAACAGCATGGCCTGCGGGCTCATCGACACGCGGCCTGCGTCGCCGCGGGACACGGCCACGCGCGACGCGGCATCGCCGGGGTGCGTGATGGCGACACGGCCCACGTTGCCCGCCCCCCAGGCGGCCTGCGCCTGGCGCACCATGGCGTCGACCGGCGCCAGGGGCGCCGCGTTGCCGCTGGGCTTGCCGGGCGGGACGAAGGCGCGGAGTTCGGCCGACAGCTGCTGCCGCTCGGCCGGGGTCTTGATCGCCGCCTGCTGGCCCCACGGCATATACATCGCCATCAGCGTGACGAGCCCCGTGTACGTGATCATCAAGTGGAAAGGCAGCCCGAACACCGAGAGCGCGTTGTGCGCATCGAGCCAAGAGCGCTGTCCCTTGCCCCAGCGGAAAGTGAAGAAGTCGATAAAGATCTTCTTGTGCGTGATGACGCCGCTCACGATGGCCACGAGCATGAACATCGCGGCCAGCCCCGCGAGCCAGCGGCCCCACGGCACCGGCATGTAGTGAAACTGGAAGTGGAAGCGGTAGAAGAAGTCGCCGCCTTTCGTCTCGCGCGCCGCGATCCGCGCGCCGGTCGCGGGGTCGAGGTGCGCTTCGGTGAAACCGCGCCTGCCGGGTTCGCGCTGCGCGTTGCGCCAGAACACGTCGACGCTGTTGTTGCGCGCATCGGGCATGCGCATGCTCCATTGCGGGCTGCCGGGCGCGGCGACGGCCAGCGCATCGGCGACGCGCTGCGCCACCGCGGCGGCATCGGGCACCTGGGCCTGGTGCGGCAGCTCAGGCCGCATCCACTGCGAGAGTTCGTCCTTGAAGTAGCTCACTGTTCCGGTGAGGAACATCGCGTAGAGCACCCAGCCGAGCAGCAGGCCGACCCAGATGTGCAGGTCGGACATCGTCTGGCGGATGCCTGGGGCTTTCTGCGGCGTGAGGGATTCGTTCGACATGGCGGCTCAGGGCGCAGGGCTTGCGGACCAGACCGTCCATGCAGGAACCGACAGCAAGGCGGTGGCCACCAGCAGGCCCGCCCAGGCACGGCGCGCGCTGCGCACCGCGAACACCCAGACCACCGCCGCCGTGTAGACGATGAAGCTCAGCAGCATGCCCGCGAGCACCCCCTGTGGCTGGCTCACGGGCAGCGCGACGGTGGCCACGCTCGCGAGCGCGGCCACCGCGTAGCCGCCGAACACGGCGGCCACGATGCGCGAGATCAACGGACCGACGCCGCGGACTCCCCAGCGCATTGCACTCACCGTCCTTGCGTCAGAAGTCGATCGACGCCGACAGCATCAGCGTGCGCGGCGCGCCAACCGTAACGTAGGTGCTGGTGACCCAGTAGTTCTTGTCGAACACGTTCTCCAGGTTGGCGCGGAAGATCACAGGCTTGTTCGCCACCTTGGTCGCATAGCGCGCGCCGATGTCCAGCCGCGTCCACGCGGGAACGCGCAGCACGTTGGCGGCGTCGGCGTACACCGACGAGGTGTGGATCACGCGGCCGTTCAGGCTCAACGCCGGCACGCCGGGCAGGTCCCAGTCGAGCCCCAGATTGAAGGTGCGGTCGGGCACGCCGGCGGCGTCGTTGCCCTGGTTGACACCGCCCGCCGTGCGCGTGAGCTTGGCGTCGTTGAAGGCCGCGCTGGCCATCACGCGCAGGCCGCGCTGGATTTCGCCGTAGGCCGTGAGCTCCAGGCCGCGGTTGCGCTGCTCGCCGCCGAAGCTGTAGACGTTGGTGACCGGATCGGTCAGGCTGCTCGGCCGGGTGATCTGGTAGACGGCGGCCTGGGTGGTCAATTGGCCCCAGTCGATCTTCACGCCGGCCTCGTACTGCTTCGACTTCTGCGGCGCGAAGGTCTCGCCGACGTTGGCGGTGCCCGGTCCGGCCGTGCCGCCGCGCGTGAGGCCGGCGGTGTAGTTGGTGTAGAGCGAGACGTTGCTCACCGGCTTGAAGACCAGGCCCGCGAGCGGCGTGACCGAACTCGCCTTGTAGCGGCTCGTCGAGGCGCCGGTGGTCTGCGAGAAGTTCTCCTGCTCGATGGTCTGGTCGCGCAGCCCCAGCGTGACCAGGACGCGGTCGTTGGCGAACGACATCGTGTCGGCCAGCACCACGCTGGTCTGCTTCAGTTCGCTCGACTTGACCGGCGCCGTGCGCGGCACCGTCACGGGGGGCAGCGGCGCGGGGAAGTACAGGCTCGACGGGTTCGTGCGGGCCGACTGCGCGTAGAAGTAGCCCGATTCCTGGTCGAGCAGGTTCACGCCGAGCGCGAGCGTGTGGCCCACGCTGCCGGTCTTGAAGCGCGTGCGCACGCCGGCATCGGCCGCGGTGCTCTTGCTGTCGAAGTCGTAGTAGGCGTTCGAGACGTTGAAGTTGCCGAGCGCGTTGGGGCGGCCGCTCGGGAACACCTGCATGTAGTCGAAGTCGGTGTAGCCGACGCTGCCGTAGACGGTCGTGCTGTCGTTGATGTCGTATTCGGCGCGCGAGATCACCGTCTTCACGTTGTCTTCCAGCCGCGTGCCCGGATAGAAGTTCAGGCGCGCCGGCGGCGGCTCGGGAATCTGCGTGATGCCGGCCGCAAAGCTGGTCTGCGGGCGGAACTCGCGCGTGTCGCCCTTGCTGGCCATCGCGTCGAGCGACCAGCGCAGCCGCGTGCCCAGGTAGTCCAGGCCCAGCGAGCCGAGGCCGAGTTCCTGCTTGCCGTCGTCGATGTTGCCTTCGCCGCCGCGCAGCACGCCGTTGAAGCGCACGCCCCACTGGTTCTCTTCGCCGAAACGGCGGCCCACGTCGAGGTGCGTGCCGAACTGGGCGCGGCTCATGTAGGTGGTGGTCAGGCGCGTGAGCGGCACGTCGGCCGCGCGCTTGGTCACCACGTTGATGCTGCCGCCGACGCTGCCGGTGGGCGCCACGCCGTTGGCCAGCGCGCCCGGTCCCTTGAGCACCTCGACGCGCTCGATCATCTCGAGCGGCACGCGCGTCGTGGGCGTCAGCCCGAACAAACCGTTGATGCCGATGTCGCCGTTGGGCACGGTGAAGCCGCGGATCTGGAAGTCGTCGCCGAAGCCGCCGCGCGAGGTGAGCGGCCGCACCGACGCGTCGTTCATCACCACGTCGGCCACGCTCAGCGCCTGCTGGTTCTGGATCAGCTCGGCCGTGTAGTTGGTGGTGCTGAACGGCACGCTCATCAGGTCGGTGATGCCCAGGATGCCCAGGCTGCCACCGCGCGCGAACTGGCCGCCCGAATAGGTCTTCTGCAGCCCGCCAATGGCCTCGGCCTCGCCGAACACCGTCACTTCATGCAGTTGCTGCGAGCCCGTGGGCGCCGGGGTCTGCGCGGCGGCGCTGGCGGCGGCCAGCAAGAGCGAAGCGCCAAGCCCCTGGCGCAGGAGACGAACCACAGGCGTGAGGGCGAAGCGGAGTGAGGAAGCGGTCGGCGAAGGCATGGGAGATGAAAGCGAGGAGAGCAGGAGGGAACGGGAACGGGAATGGGAACGGGAGCCCGCGGTGGCCCGGAACGTGCAACGCGAGAGTTCCAGCACGCCCGCAAATGCCAATCGCAACGAGAACAATTCCGATTCTATAAACAGATGTAAGCCGATCCTGCTAAATCCCCTCTCATTCACATGCGTTTTCATGGAACGTTGCGATCGCGAGACGCACGCCCGTCTGAATCAGCGCGGCGCCGGGAATACCCTCTGAAACGCAAAGGCCTTGTTGCCTACATTTCTTGTATGCAAGAAACCCTAGCCTTGCATGCAAACATCGTCCCTTCCTCCAAGGAGCCTTCCATGCCCCGCTTCGCCAAATCCCTTTTCGGCCAGGTCGTCATCGCGCTGGTGCTCGGCGTGCTGGCCGGCCTCTTCGTGCCGGAATTCGCCGTCAAGCTCAAGCCGCTCGGCGACGCGTTCATCAAGCTGATCAAGATGATCATTCCGGTACTGGTGTTCTGCGTGGTGGTGCACGGCATCGCCGGCGCCGGCGACCTGAGGCGCGTGGGCCGCGTCGGCGTGAAGGCACTGATCTACTTCGAGGTGCTCACCACCATCGCGCTGGCCATGGGCCTGGTGCTGGCCTTCGTGTTCCAGCCCGGCGTGGGCATGAACGTCGATCCGGGCCAGCTCGACGCGACCGCCATGAGCGCCTACGCCTCGAACGCCGACAAGCTCACGAGCGGCGGCACGGTCGACTTCCTCATGAAATTGATCCCCACCACGGTGGTCAACGCCTTCGCCACCGGCGACGTGCTGCAGGTGCTGCTGTTCGCGGTGCTGTTCGGCTGCGCGCTGGCGCTGCTCGGCGAACGCGGCAAGCCGGTGGCGGTGGTGGTGGACGCGCTCTCGCTGGTGCTGTTCAAGATCATGGGCATCATCATCAAGCTGGCGCCGCTCGGCGTGCTGGGCGCCATCGCCTTCACGGTCGGCAAGTACGGCATCGGCTCGCTCAAGCAGCTCGGCATGCTCGTGGTGCTGTTCTACGGCGCGGTGCTGGTGTTCGTGTTCGTGGTGCTCGGCGCGGTCATGCGCATCTCGGGCTTCAGCCTCTGGAAGCTGCTGCGCTACCTGCGCGAGGAACTCGCGATCGTGTTCGCCACCACCTCGTCCGACAGCGTGCTGCCGCAGATCATGGCGAAGCTGCGCCGCATGGGCATCCGCGATTCGACGGTCGGCCTGGTGATTCCCACCGGTTACTCGTTCAACCTCGACGCCTTCTCGATCTACATCACGCTGGCGGCGGTATTCATCGCGCAGGCCACCAACACGCCGATCGGCATGGGCGACCTGCTCACGATCCTGGCGATCGCGCTGGTCACTTCCAAGGGGGCGCACGGCGTGCCGGGCTCGGCCATCGTGGTGCTCGCGGCCACGCTGCATGCGATACCCGCCATTCCGGCGATCGGGCTGGTGCTGGTGCTCTCGGTGGACTGGTTCATGGGCATTGCGCGCGCGCTCGGCAACCTGATCGGCAACTGCGTCGCCACGGTGGCGGTCGCGGCCTGGGAAGGCGACATCGACCGCGAGCGCGCCCATGCGGTGCTCGACGGCACCTACGTGCCCGACGAGGTGCCAGCCGACGAAACTCCCGCCACCGCGCCGATCGCCGCCGCCGGCGCGGCAAGCCACTGACCGCGATGGCCCCCGCCAACGACGTTACCCCCACCGCCATCGCCGAGCGCGTGGTCGAAGCGATCCTGGCGCAGAAGCTCGCGCCGGGCGAGCGGCTCGGCGAGCAGGCGCTGGCCGAGAACTTCGCGGTCAGCCGCACCATGGTGCGTGAGGCGCTGATGCAGCTGCAGGCGCGCGGCTTCGTCGAAGTACAGTCGCGCCGCGGCTGGTACGTGGTGGAGCCCTCGGCCGAGGAAGCGCGCGATGCGTTCTCGGCGCGCCGCATCGTCGAGGCGGGCATCCTCGCCGAGAGCGAAGGCCGGCCGCTGCAGACGGCGATCCGCAAGCTGCGCGACCACATCGCCGACGAGCAGCGCGCGATCGAGGGCGCCGACGCCGCCACGCGCGCCTTCCTGCTGGCGGACTTCCACGTCTGCCTGGCCGAGCAGATGGGGCACCAACTGCTGGTCGACGTGCTGCGCGACCTGACGGCCCGCACCACGCTGGCCGCCACGCTCTACCAGTCGAAGCACGAGGCCGGCCAGTCGTGCGCCGAGCATGGCGCAATCGTCGCGGCGCTCGAGGCCGGCGACACCGATGCGGCACGCCGGCTCATGATCGACCACATCGGCAACGTCGAGCGGGCGCTCGAGGTGGCGCCGCCCGCCGCACCCGACGCGCCGGCCCGGCTGCGCGCCACGCTGGCGCCCGTGGCCCTGCCGGCGCGCACACGGCGCTGACTAGGGCCCCGGCCGACATGGCCGGGCCGCGGGGCTGAGCTACAGTGCGGTTCACGTATGAACACACCCCAACTCCAGCGCGGCGTCTTCCTCGCCCTCCTCGCCATCGTCACGGTTGCCTTCCTCTGGGTGCTGATGCCGTTCTTCGGCGCGGTGCTCTGGGGGGTTTCGCTCGCGATCCTGTTCACGCCGCTCTACAAGTGGTTGCTCAGGAAGATGCCGGGCAAGCGCAATGCCGCGGCGCTGTCGACGCTGGCGATCTGCCTGTTCATCGTGATCCTTCCGCTCGCGATGATCGGCGTGTCGCTGGTGCAGGAAGTGGCGCTGGTGGCGCAGAAGATCCGCTCGGGGCAGATCAACTTCGCGGCCTACTTCCAGCAGATCCTCGACGCGCTGCCGCAATGGATCTGGAATATTTTCAACCGCTTCAACCTCGGCGACACCGGCGCCTGGCAGGCGCGCATCTCGGCGGGCGCCGCGCAAGGCAGCCAGGCCATCGCAGGCCAGGCGCTCACCATCGGGCAGAACACCTTCGACTTCGTGGTCAGCTTCTTCGTGATGCTGTACCTGCTGTACTTCCTGGTGCGCGACGGCGCCAGCCTGTCGAAGTCGATGCGCCAAGCCGTTCCGCTCGCGCAGCCGCACACCGAGTACCTGCTCAACAAGTTCACCACCGTGATCCGTGCCACGGTGAAGGGCAACGTGGCGGTGGCGATCGCGCAGGGCACGATCGGCGGCCTGGCGTTCTGGTTTCTCGGTGTGCAGGGCGCGCTGCTGTGGGCCGTGCTCATGGCCTTCCTGTCGCTGCTTCCGGCAGTCGGCGCGGCGCTCATCTGGGCGCCGGTGGCGATCTACTTCCTGGCCACCGGCCAGTTCTGGCAAGGCGGCGTGCTGATCTTCGTGGGCGTGTTCGTTATCGGGCTGGTCGACAACATCCTGCGCCCCGTGCTCGTCGGCAAGGACACGCAGATGCCCGACTACATCGTGCTGATGTCGACCATCGGCGGCATGGCGCTCTTCGGCATCAACGGCTTCGTGATCGGGCCGGTCATTGCGGCGCTGTTCATGGCGGCTTGGAGCCTGTTCGTGGCGTCCGACAAGCTGGAAGTGCCGCCAAAGCAGGGCTGAGCCCGCCGCGGCCGGCTGTCCGGCCGCGCATTCATTGCAGCTTCGCCTCGCACCGGCGAAGCGCATCCCGCGCCCTTCAGGCGGCGTTTCGTCGCATGCCGCTGGGAAGCGAACGCGCGCTGCGCGATGGTCGGGACCTCCAACTTTCGACGAGGTCCGATTGATGAACTTCCGCTCCAAGCTCCCCCGGCCGCGCATGTTCTGCGCCGCCCTGCTCCTCTCGCCGCTGGCCGTGATGGCCGCCGACCTGAACCTGCGCGTGGCCGACGGCCCCGCCGCCGAGGCCACGCTGTATGCCGCGCTGTACGACAGCGCCGAAGCCTTCGCGGGCGGCGGCAAGCCCGTGGCCGCACAGACCGCAATGCTGCGCGGTGGCGAGGCCCGGCTGCGCTTCGCGAACCTTGCGCCGGGGCGCTATGCGCTGCGCGTGTTCGCCGACGAAAACGGCAATGGCAAGCTCGACGCCAACCCCATGGGCCTGCCGCTCGAACGCTACGGCTTCTCGAACGACGCCAAGGGAAACCGCGGCGCGCCGGCGTTCGACGCCGCCGCACTGCCCGTCGAGGCCGACGACGTTCCGGCCGTCATCCACCTGCGCTGAGGTTCGCCATGGCACCCCCGCTTCAACGGCGCGCGCTCCTGCTGCGCCTGATGGCCACGGCCAGTGCGCCTGCCTGGCTGCCCACGCTCTCGCATGCTGCGGCGCCCGACGACTGGCAGGCCGCGTACGAGGCCGCCCCCGCGCGCTGGAAATCCGGCTTCGCCACGCCGCCGGCCGACTTCCCGCCGGTGCGCGCCGCGGTGCGCGGCCGCTTCCCCGATGCCGTCGCGGGTACGCTTTTCCGCAACGGCCCCGCCGGGCACGACCTCGGCGGCCAGCGCTACCACCACTGGTTCGACGGCGACGGCATGGTGCAGCGCTTCGCGATCGATGGCCGCGAGGTGCTGCACCAGGGCCGCTACGTCGCCACGCCCAAGCGCGTGGCCGAGCTGCGCGCCGGCCGCCGCATCGCCGAGGCCTTCGGCACCGTGCCGCCGGGCGCGGAGCCGCCGGCCTCGCCCGACAGCATCAACGTGGCCAACACCAGCGTGCTGCCGCTGCAGGGCGAGCTGCTTGCGCTGTGGGAAGGCGGCTCGGCCACGCGGCTCGATGGGCGCACGCTCGACACCTTGGGCCTGAAGACCTGGCGCCCCGACTTCGCGGGCATGCCCTTCTCGGCCCATCCGCGCGTGGACCCCAACGGCACGGTATGGAACTTCGGCATCGGCGCGGGCCAGGACCTGCTGGCGCTCTACGAGATCGCGCCCGACGGTGCGCTGCGCCGCGCCAGCGCGATCACCGTTCCCGACCTGCCGATGGTCCACGACTTCGCGGTGACCGCGCAGCATCTCGTCTTCCTGATGCCGCCGCTGGTGTACGACCCGAAGCGCAAGGAAGCCGGTGCGAGCTTTCTCGATGCGCATGTCTGGCGCCCCGAGCTCGGGATGCGCGTGCTGGTGATCGACAAGCAGGACTGGGCGCGCCGCCACACGCTGGCGCTGCCAGCGGGCTTCCTGTTCCATGTCGGCAACGCCTGGGAGGAGCAGGCGCCGGGCGGCACGCGCATCCACATCGACTACGTGCGCTCGGACACCGCCGCCACCGTGTTCACCACCAGCCGCGAACTGATGCGCGCGCGCTGGGTGAAGCGCCCCACGCCGCAGCTGACGGTCGCGACGCTGAACCTCGGAACGGGCCGCGCCACGCAGACCACGCTGCCGTTCGACGCCGAGTTTCCGCGCATCGATCCGCGCCGCACCGGCCTGCGCCACCGCCGCGTGGTCCATGCGACCGCGGCCCTGCCCGACCGGCCCGGCTTCACCGCCGTGGCGCTGACCGACGTCGAAACCGGCCGCAGCCAGCGCTACAGCTATGGCCGGCAGGCGATGGTCGAGGAGCATGTCTTCGTGCCGGACGGCCAGGGCCCGGGCTGGGTGCTGGGCACCGCGCTCGACTTCGGCCAACAGAAGACGCTGCTCTCGTGCTTCGCGGCCGATGCGCTGGCGGCGGGCCCGGTTGCGCAGGCCACGCTGCCGTATGCACTGCCGCTCGGGCTGCATGGGGCGTTCGTGGCGGGTTGACGGATCAGCCCGCCCACCAGCCCTCGGCAAAGCGCCCCTGCAGGAACGCCACGAAGCCCGACACCTTCCCCGGCACCAGCTTGGGTGACGGAAAGACGGCGTGGATCTCCTGCTCGGGCAGCGCATGGTCGCCGAGCACTTCGGTCACCTTGCCCGCGGCGAGCGACTCGCTCGCCACGTAGCGCGGCATCAGCGCGATGCCGAGGCCGTCGCGCGCGGCGGCCAGCACGGCCGACAAGTTGTTCGAGCGGAAGCGGCCCGAGACCGGCACGGTGACCGCCTCGCCCTTGGGCGTGTGCATGCGCCAGAACTCGTCGCCGACCACGCTGCTGTAGATCAGCGCCACGTGCGCGCTCAGGTCCTGCGCGCGCCGGGGCGTGCCGTGCTTCTTCAGGTAGCCGGACGCCGCGACCATGGCCCACGGGTTGGTGCCGAGGTAGCGCGCGCCGAGCGACGAATCGGCCAGCTTGCCCATGCGGATCGCCACGTCGATGCCCTGCGCGACAAGGTCGACGTAGCGGTCCTCGAAGCTCAGGTCGAGCTGCACCTGCGGATGGCGGCGCATGTACTCGAGCGCGAGCGGAACCACCACGCGGCGCCCGAACGCCACCGAGGTGCCCACGCGCAGGAGGCCCTGCGCCTGGTTTTGCCGCAGTTGCACGATGCTGTCGGCCTCCTCGGCGTCGCGCACGATCGTCTTGCACTTCTCGTAGTACAGGGCGCCCGGCTCGGTGAGGCTCACGCCGCGCGTGTTGCGGTTCAGCAGCCGCACCTTCAGCCGCGCCTCGATGGCCGCGACCTGCTTGGTCACGGTGGGCTGGGTGGTGTTGAACTCGCGCGCCGCCTTCGAGAAGCTGCCGGTCTCGACCACGCGCACGAACATTTCCATTGCCAAGAGTCTGTCCATCCACGCATCGTAGTCAGTTATTCCGCCACGGAATAGCTTTTATGGCCTGCAGCTGTCTTCTTCGAACGGGCATCGCTTCCTACAGTGGGACCACTTCAACGGAGACAGTCCCATGGCAAAAATGAAAGCGGTCCAGGCCGCCGTGCTGGTGATGGAAAAAGAAGGCGTGACGCAGGCCTTCGGCGTGCCCGGCGCTGCCATCAACCCGATGTACTCGGCGCTGCGCCAGCGCGGCAGCATCTCGCACATCCTCGCGCGCCACGTCGAGGGCGCCTCGCACATGGCCGAGGGCTACACGCGTGCGGTGGCCGGCAACATCGGCGTGTGCATCGGCACCTCGGGCCCCGCAGGCACCGACATGATCACGGGCCTCTACTCGGCTTGGGCCGATTCGATCCCGATCCTGTGCATCACAGGCCAGGCGCCGCGCGCACGGCTCTACAAGGAAGACTTCCAGGCGGTGGACATCGAGTCGATCTCCAAGCCGGTCACCAAGTGGTCGGTCACGGTGCGCGAGCCGGGCCAGGTGCCGCAGGTGTTCCAGCAGGCCTTCCACCTGATGCGCTCAGGCCGCCCGGGCCCCGTGCTCGTCGACCTGCCGTTCGACGTGCAGATGGCCGAGATCGAATTCGACATCGATGCCTACGAGCCGCTGGTGCCCTACAAACCGGCCGCCACGCGTGCGCAGATCGAGAAGGCCATCGGCATGCTCAACGCCGCCGAGCGCCCGCTGATCGTGGCCGGCGGTGGCATCATCAACGCCGACGCGAGCGACCTGCTGGTGCGCTTTGCCGAGATCACGGGCGTGCCGGTGATTCCCACGCTGATGGGCTGGGGCGCTATTCCCGACGACCATCCGCTGATGGCCGGGATGTGCGGCCTGCAGACCAGCCACCGATACGGCAACGCGACCATGCTCGCCTCGGACTTCGTGCTGGGCATCGGCAACCGCTGGGCCAACCGCCACACCGGCTCGGTCGACGTCTACACCAAGGGCCGCACCTTCGTGCACGTGGACATCGAGCCCACTCAGATCGGCCGCGTGTTCACGCCCGACTTCGGCATCGTGTCGGACGCGAAGGCCGCGCTCGAGCAGTTCGTGGCCGTGGCCGAGGAGATGAAGGCCGCCGGCCGCCTCACCGACCGTCGCGCCTGGGCCAAGGATTGCATCGAGCGCAAGAAGACGATGCTGCGCAAGACCAACTTCGACGACGTGCCGATGAAGCCGCAGCGCGTGTACCAGTGCATGAACAACAACTTCAGCAACGACACCTGCTACGTGAGCACCATCGGGCTGTCGCAGATCGCCGCGGCGCAGTTCCTGCACGTGTACAACCCGCGCAACTGGATCAACTGCGGTCAGGCCGGCCCGCTGGGCTGGACCATCCCGGCCGCGCTGGGCGTGCGCGCGGCCGACCCTACGCGCAAGATCGTCGCGCTCTCGGGCGACTACGACTTCCAGTTCATGATCGAAGAGCTCGCGGTGGGTGCGCAGTTCAAGCTGCCGTACATCCACATCGTGGTCAACAACTCGTACCTGGGCCTGATCCGCCAGGCGCAGCGCGGCTTCGAGATGGACTACTGCGTGCAGCTCGCCTTCGACAACATCAATGCGGGCCCCGACGCCGGCATCGAGAGCAGCTACGGCGTGGACCACCTCAAGGTGGTGGAGGGCCTGGGCTGCAAGGCGATCCGCGTGAACAAGCAGGAAGAGATCGCGCCGGCGATCCAGCGCGCCGAGGCGCTGATGGCCGAGTTCAGCGTGCCCGTGGTGATCGAGGTGATGCTGGAGCGCGTGACCAACATCGCGATGGGCACCGAGATCGACAACATCGCCGAATTCGAACCGCTGGCCGAGACGCCGGCGGACGCGCCCACGGCGGTGGCGGCCGAGATGCTGGACTGACGAGGAGCCACGCCATGCCCAAGTTCGCAGCCAATCTCACGATGCTCTTCACCGAGCTGCCGTTCATGCAGCGCTTCGAGGCGGCCGCCAAGGCCGGGTTCGAGGCGGTGGAATATCTGTTCCCCTATCCGTTCGAGAAGAAGGAACTCGCGGCCGCCCTGCGCGCCAACGGCCTTGCGCAGGTGCTGCACAACCTGCCGGCCGGCGACTGGGACAAGGGCGAGCGCGGCATCGCCTGCCATCCCGACCGCACCGGCGAGTTCCGCGAAGGCATCGCGATGGCGATCGACTACGCCACGGCGCTGGGCTGCCCGCAGGTGAACTGCCTGGTCGGCAAGGTGCCGGCGGGCGTGGGCCACGACGCGGCGCACAAGACCGTGGTCGAGAACCTGCGCCTGGCCGCGGGCGAGCTCGGGGCGGCCGGCATCCGCCTGCTCGTGGAGCCGATCAATCCCTTCGACATTCCCGGCTTCTTCCTCAACCGCACCGACCAGGCAGTCGCGCTGATCGACGAGGTGGGCTCGGCCAACCTGCGCGTGCAGTACGACATCTACCACGCGCAGCGCACCGAGGGCGAACTGGGCAACACGCTCACGAAGCACTTCGCGCGCATCGGCCACATCCAGCTCGCCGACAACCCGGGGCGCGGCGAGCCGGGCACGGGCGAGATCAACTACCCCTGGCTCTTCGCGCACATCGACGCGCTGGGCTACGACGGCTGGATCGGCTGCGAGTACAAGCCGCGCGCCACCACCGCCGAAGGCCTGGGCTGGCGCGAGGCGCTGGCCGCCGCACCGCAGTGAACACGGACAACAACATTCAAGGACAGAAAGACATGTCGGCAACGCAACAGAAAATCGGATTCATCGGCCTCGGCATCATGGGCGCACCCATGGCGGGGCACCTGCTCGACGCGGGCCACGAGCTCTTCGTGAACACGCAAGGCAACACGCCCGAGCCCTTCATCTCGAAAGCCACGATCTGCGGCTCGGCGGCCGAGGTGGCGCGCCGGGCCGACGTGATCTTCATCATGGTGCCCGACACGCCCGACGTGGAGAAGGTGCTGTTCGGCGAACCGGGGACGCAGGGCGTGGCCGAGGGTCTCGAGGGTTCGCGCGGCAAGATCGTGGTCGACTGCAGCTCCATCGACCCGATCGCCACCAAGGGCTTCGCGAAGCGCATCCTCGCGCTCGGCTGCGGCTACATCGACGCGCCGGTCTCGGGCGGCGAAGTGGGCGCCAAGGCCGCGAGCCTCACGATCATGTGCGGCGGCGACGAAGGCACCTTCGGGCGCGTGCGCCCGCTGCTCGAGAAGATGGGCAAGAACGTCACGCTGGTGGGCGGCGTGGGCGACGGCCAGGTCTGCAAGGTGGCCAACCAGATCATCGTGGCGCTCAACATCGCGGCCGTGGGCGAGGCGCTGCTGTTCGCCTCGAAGGCCGGTGCCGATCCGGCCAAGGTGCGCCAGGCGCTGATGGGCGGCTTCGCGAGTTCGCGCATCCTCGAGGTGCACGGCGAGCGAATGATCAAGCGCACCTTCGCGCCGGGCTTCCGAATCTCGCTGCACCAGAAGGACCTGAACCTCGCGCTGCAAAGTGCCCGCGCACTCGGCGTCGCGCTGCCGCAGACCGCCGGTGCGGCGCAGCTGATGAACGCCTGCGCGGCGCTCGGCCACGGCCAGCAGGACCACTCGGCGCTGGTGCGCGCGCTTGAGGCGCTGGCCCAGCACACGGTGGCGCCCGACTGAGCACGCAGCGGGGGCGAGCTAAGCTTTCGCTTCGAGAGACTCTTTGAGGTTGCGCCGGCGCCAGGCCCAGGTCTTCACGGCCTGCGGCAGGATGCCGAGGCACGACGCGTAGTAGGTCACCTTGAAGCCCCAGAAGCGCGGGCCGATCGGCGTGTTGCGGAACAGGTCGCCGGCCAGGATGGACAGCAGTGCCTCCTGCATGCGCCAGATGTTGCGCGGGTTCATGAACAGCCGCCGGATGGCCGGCGAGGTGATGCGGTAGATGAACCACGAGAACATCCGGGGCCCGTGCTTCATCACCTTCTCGTAGTGGCGGAACGCGCGCTCGGCCGCCTTCGCCTCGCCGCGCAGCCAGTGGTCGGCCGCAGTGGCCGCCTCGAAGCCGCTGTTCATCGCGAGGTAGACGCCCGACGAGAACATCGGGTCGACGAAGGCGTAGGCGTCGCCCACCATCATGAAGCGGTCGCCGCGGCAGAACTTCGAGTCGTAGGCGTAGTTGCCGGTCGAGGTGACGCCGTCGACCAGCGTGGCGTTCGCGAGGCGCGCCGCGAGCTTGGGCGCGAGCGCGATGGTTTCCATCAGGAACGCCTCGAGCGTGCCCTTGCGGCGCTTGAAGTACGCGGGCGAGGCCACGGCGCCGACGCTCACGGTGCCGTCCTTCAGCGGGATGTACCAGAACCAGCCGTGGTCGAACCAGAACAGTGTGATGTTGCCCTCGAAGCGGCCGGGCCGGCGTTCGGCATTCACGAAGTGGCCGTAGAGCGCGGCGCTCGCATGCTTGCGGTTGCGCTGCTTGACGTCGAACTGGTTCGACAGCAGCGTGTCGCGCCCGCTCGCGTCGATCACGAAGCGCGGGCGCCACTGGGTCTCGGTCCCGTCGTCGGCCTTCACCTTCACGAGCGGGCGGTTGTCCGGCGTGCCCTTGCCGGCGTCCATGTCGACGCCGGTGACGCGCTGGCACTCGAAGGTGCGCGCGCCGCGCTTGCCGGCATGGCGGAACAGCAGCTCGTCGAACTCCGAGCGGCGCACGTGTACCGCATACGGAAAGCTCTTGTCCATTGCCTCGCCGAAATGGAAGTGGCTGCTGTGGTCGTGCCAGGGCGACACGAACTCGGCACCATGCTTGCGCAGGCCGATGGCCTCCACTTCGGTGCGCACGCCGAGCCGGTCGAACAGCGGCATGTTCATCGGCAGCAGCGATTCGCCGATGTGGAAGCGCGGATGCTGCGCCTTCTCGATCAGCACCACGTCGTGGCCCTTGTCGGCCAGCAGCGCGGCCACGGTGGAGCCCGAAGGGCCGCCGCCGATGACCACGACGTCGGGCTCGGCGGTGGTGAAAGGTCCGGGTGTCATGCGCTGCCCTCGTTCTCGTTCGTGTGTTGTTGTGGACGATGGCCGGCCCGCTGGCTTGCGGCGCGGCAAAAAAACGTAACCGCGGCCGACAGAATCCGGCCCCGGTTTACAGGTTGCGGAGTGTAGCGAACCGCCCGCCCCTTTCGCTATGGGTTCAGGCGTTTTCGGCATTCCCCGGTCCCGATCCGGCGCTGGTTTTGCGGTAGCCTCGTTGCCCGACAGAAACAAGGAGACATTTCATGGCTGCACCTCTCTCCCCCGCAGAAGAAGCACTTCGCGAAGCAGCGCGCGAATACCACCGCGCTCCGGTCCGGGGCAAGATTTCGATCACGCCGACCAAGGCACTGCTGAACCAGCGCGACCTGTCGCTCGCCTACTCGCCCGGCGTGGCCTACCCCTGCCTCGACATCGCGGCCGATCCGTCGATGGCGGCCGAATTCACCGCGCGCGGCAACCTCGTGGGCGTGGTCACCAACGGCACCGCGGTGCTGGGCCTCGGCAACATCGGCCCCTTGGCCGCCAAGCCGGTGATGGAAGGCAAGGGCTGCCTGTTCAAGAAGTTCGCGGGCATCGACGTGTTCGACATCGAGCTGGCCGAGACCGACCCCGACAAGCTGGTCGACATCATCGCTGCGCTCGAGCCCACGCTCGGCGGCATCAACCTCGAGGACATCAAGGCGCCCGAGTGCTTCTACATCGAGAAGAAGCTGCGCGAGCGCATGAACATCCCGGTGTTCCACGACGACCAGCACGGCACCGCCATCATCTCGGCCGCGGCGCTGATCAACGGCCTGGAGCTCGTGGGCAAGAAGATCGAGGACGTGAAGATCGCCGTCTCGGGCGCCGGCGCGGCCGCCATCGCCTGCCTCGACGTGATGGTCGGGCTGGGCGCGAAGCCCGCGAACATCTTCGCCTGCGATTCCAAGGGCCTGATCTACACCGGCCGCGCCGGCGGCTTCGACGAGTCGAAGGCGCGCTACGCGCAGCGGGACACCGGCGCGCGCACGCTGGCCGACGTGGTGGACGGTGCCGATGTGTTCCTCGGCTGCTCGGCGCCCGGCGTGATGACCGCCGACATGGTGAAGTCGATGGCCGCCCAGCCGATCATCCTGGCGCTGGCCAACCCCGAGCCCGAGATCCGCCCCGAGCTGGCCAAGGCCGTGCGGCCCGACTGCATCATCGCGACCGGCCGCTCGGACTACCCGAACCAGGTCAACAACGTGCTGTGCTTCCCGTACATCTTCCGCGGCGCGCTCGACTGCGGCGCGAGCAAGATCACCGAGGAAATGAAGCTCGCCTGCGTGCGCGAGATCGCCGAACTCACCAAGGCCGACATCAGCGAGGAAGTGGCCACCGCCTATGCGGGCCAGGAACTGACCTTCGGGCCCGATTACCTCATTCCCAAGCCCTTCGACTCGCGGCTCATCCTGCGCATCGCGCCGGCCGTGGCCAAGGCGGCCGAGGCGTCGGGGGTGGCAACCCGCCCGATCGAGGACATGGAGGCCTATCGCCAGCACCTCACGCGCTTCGTCTACCAGACCGGCATGTTCATGCGCCCGGTGTTCGGCGCCGCCAAGATCGCGGCCGCCAAGCGCGTGGCCTATGCCGAAGGCGAGGACGAGCGCGTGCTGCGCGCGGCGCAGTGGGCCGTCGACGAAGGCCTGGCGCAGCCGATTTTGGTGGGGCGCCCCGCCGTGATCCAGGCGCGCATCGAAAAAGCCGGCCTGCACATCCGCCCCGGCACCGACTTCGAGATCGTCGATCCCGAGGACGATCCGCGCTTTCGCACCTATTGGGAGAGCTACCACAAGCTCATGGGCCGGCGCGGCGCCACGCCCGAGGCGGCCAAGTCGATGGTGCGCCGCTCCAACACCATCATCGCCGCGCTGATGCTGCACCTGGGCGACGCCGACGCGATGATCTGCGGCCTGGTCGGCCGCTTCGATGCACACCTGGAGCACATCCGCAGCCTGATCGGCCTGAAGCGCGGCGCGCCGGGCTTTGCCACGCTCAACGCGCTCACCCTCGACAAGCGCACGGTGTTCATCACCGACACCAACGTCAACGAGGACCCGAGCGCCGAACTGCTCGCGAGCATCGCGCTGATGGCGGCCGAGGAGGTGAGCCGCTTCGGGCTGCCGCCGAAGGTCGCTTTCCTTTCGCACTCGAACTACGGCACCTCCGAGCGCGCTTCGGCGCGCAAGATGCGCCTGGCGCGCGACCTGTTCGCGCAGATGGCGCCCGACATCGAATGCGACGGCGAGATGCACGGTGACACGGCGCTGTCCGAGGAAGTGCGCCGCATGGCGCTTCCAGAGACCACGCTCAGCGGCGAGGCCAACCTGCTGGTGTGCCCCAACCTCGACTCGGCGCACATCCTCTACAACGTGCTGAAGATGACGGGCGCCAACGGCATCACCGTCGGCCCGATCCTGCTGGGCGGCGCCGCCTCGGCGCATGTGCTCACGCCGTCGTCGACCGTTCGGCGCGTGGTCAACATGACTGCGCTGGCTGTGGCCAAGGCGAACACGGCGTTGAAGTAACGGCGCGCCGCGGCGCCGCCTGACGCGTCACGGCCCCGAGGCCCAGCGCCAGGCGCCACAAGAAACGGCGCACGGCCGGCCGCTCCATCCACCGGCCGCGACCGGGCCGTCGATTCGATGACATAGGCATTCCTCCCTGGAGACCGTCGCTGCAGCGACGTTGTTGTGGCGGCGAGTTTGCCATGGAGGCCCGGCTTTGGTGCCTGCACCTTCGATCGTCCAGCGCAATCCCCGCACCGGTGCATGCCATGCACCACGCCCGTGACCGAAGAGGGTTCGCACCAATCGCGTGCGGGCACCGTTTTTGCTTGAATGCCGAAGCATTCACATTTACGGATCTCGCAATGAACAAGCGCCAACTGCTCCAGTCCTTCCTCGCCGCCTCGGCACTCGGCCTCGGCCTTTCGCCGGCCCTGGCCCAGACCACGACGCCGATCAAGTTCCAGCTCGACTGGCGCTTCGAGGGACCGGCCGCGCTGTTCCTCCATCCCGCGGCCAAGGGCTATTTCAAGGCGGCAGGCCTCGACGTGACGATCGATGCGGGCAACGGCTCGGGCGGCACGGTCACGCGCGTGGCCTCGGGCGCCTACGACATGGGCTTCGCCGACCTCGCGGCGCTGATGGAATTCCACGCCAACAACCCCGACAGCCCGAACAAGCCGGTCGCGGTGATGATGGTCTACAACAACACGCCGGCTTCGGTCATGGCGCTCAAGAAGAGCGGCATCACCAAGCCGTCCGACCTCACAGGCAAGAAGCTCGGCGCGCCGGTGTTCGACGCGGGCCGCCGCGCGTTCCCGATCTTCGCCAAGGCCAACAACATCGGCGCCGTCAACTGGACCGCGATGGACCCCACGTTGCGCGAAACCATGCTGGTGCGCGGCGACATCGATGCGATCACCGGCTTCACCTTCACGTCGCTCCTGAACCTCGAGGCGCGCGGCGCCAAGGCGGCCGACGTGGTGATCCTGCCCTACCCCGACTTCGGTGTGAAGCTCTACGGCAACGTGATCATCGCGTCGCCGAAGCTCCTCAAGGAGAACCCCGAGGCGGTGAAGAGATTCCTCGCGGCGTTTGCCAAGGGCGCGAAGGAAGTCATCGCCAATCCGGCCATGGCGATCGAATCGGTCAAGGCGCGCGACGGCATCATCAACAGCCAGCTCGAGACGCGCCGCCTGCAGCTCGCGATCGACACCGTGATCAACAGCCCCGACGCGCGCGCCGACGGTTTCGGCGCGGTGAACGCGGGCCGCCTGTCGCTGATGGCCTCGCAGGTGTCCGACGCCTTCAACACCAAGACCCGCGTGGTCCCCGAAGCCGTGTGGACGGCCGCGATGCTGCCGCCCGCGGCCGAGTTGAGCGGGGTCCTTCGCAAGTGATGGCGCGCGCATCGAACAACAACGCCGCCGCTGCCGCCCCTTTCGTCGAATTCCAGGACGTCTGGCTCGCCTACAACGAGGAGCTGCTGCGCGCCAACCACTTCGCGGTCGAAGCCATCGACCTGCAGGTGACGCGCGGAGAGTTCATCGCCATCGTCGGCCCCTCGGGCTGCGGAAAGTCGACGTTCATGAAGCTCACCACGGGGCTGAAGATGCCGTCGATGGGCAAGATCCGCATCGACGGCCAGCCCGTGACCGGGCCGCTCAAGATCTCGGGCATGGCGTTCCAGGCGCCGTCGCTGCTGCCGTGGCGCACCACGGTCGACAACGTGCTGCTGCCGCTGGAGATCGTCGAGCCCTACCGCTCGAGCTTCAAGGCGAAGCGCAAGGAGTACGAGGAGCGCGCCCGCAAGCTGCTGCAGAAGGTGGGCCTTGCCGGTTATGAAGACAAGTTCCCGTGGCAGCTGTCGGGCGGCATGCAGCAACGCGCGAGCATCTGCCGCGCGCTGATCCACGAGCCCAAGATGCTGCTGCTCGACGAGCCGTTCGGCGCGCTCGATGCCTTCACGCGCGAGGAGCTCTGGTGCATCCTGCGCGACCTCTGGACCGAGCAGCAGTTCAACGTGATCCTGGTCACGCACGACCTGCGCGAGTCGGTGTTCCTGGCCGACACGGTCTACGTGATGAGCAAGAGCCCGGGCCGCTTCGTGGTCAAGCGCGAGATCGAGCTGCCGCGCCCTCGCGAACTCGAACTCACCTACACCAAGGAATTCACCGACATCGTGCTGGAGCTCCGCGGCCACATCGGTGCGATCCGCGGCGGCACGACGGCCACTGCCCCCGCGGCAGCGGCGGCACATTGAGGAAGCGGCCATGAAGAACACCAAGCAACTCGAACGCTGGTCGCCCTGGCTGCTGCTCGTGGCGGTGATCCTGCTGTGGCAGGTGATCTGCGCGGGCTTCGGCGTGTCGGACTTCATCTTCCCGAGTCCGCTGCGCATCTGGGAGCAATTCTGGGAATACAAGGGAATCATCGCGGGCCATGCCTGGCGCACCTACTGGGTCACGATGGCGGGCTTCGGCCTGGCGATCGTGGTGGGCGTGCTGCTGGGCTTCGTGATCGGCAGCTCGCGCCTGGCCTATGCCGCGATCTATCCGCTCATGACGGCCTTCAACGCGCTGCCGAAGGCCGCGTTCGTGCCGATCCTCGTGGTGTGGTTCGGCATCGGCATCGGGCCCGCGATCCTCACCGCCTTCCTGATCAGCTTCTTCCCGATCATGGTCAACATCGCCACCGGCCTCGCCACGCTCGAGCCCGAACTGGAGGACGTGCTGCGCGTGCTCGGCGCCAAGCGCTGGGACGTGCTCGTCAAGATCGGGCTGCCGCGCTCCATGCCCTACTTCTTCGGCTCGCTCAAGGTCGCGATCACGCTGGCCTTCGTCGGCACCACGGTCAGCGAGATGACCGCCGCCAACGAGGGCATCGGCTACCTGCTGATCTCGGCCGGCTCGGCCATGCAGATGGGCCTGGCCTTCGCGGGCCTGATGGTGGTGGGCGCGATGGCGATGCTGATGTACGAACTCTTCAGCGTGGTCGAGAAGCACACCACGGGCTGGGCCCACCGCGGATCGCAGGCCTGACGCGCGGCCCCTGCAGCCGCGGGCGCTGCAGGCACTAGTCGGCGAGCGGCAGGCGCCAACCTTTGGTGAGCCAGGCCGAACCGTAGAGACCGAGCCCGAACACCGCGTGCGTGGCAAGGCTCTGCCAGCGCGCCGCCCAGGGCCGTGGCGAGCGGCTGGCCGCCACGCCGAATCCCAGGGCCGGCTGCATCACGAAGAACGGCGCGGCCACGCTGCCGATGCCGACCGTGAGCGCCGGCCCCGGCGTCGGCCCGCGCGCCCAGCCGAGCCCCCAGACCGCGAGCAGCACGGCAGCGAACGCGATGCCGATCGCGTAGTGGGCGCTCCACCCGAGCAGGCGCTCGCCCGCGATCGGCGGCGAGGCGCCGATGGGATGGTGGCGAAAGCGCCCGCGCGCGAGGTGGCCGAGCCAGCGTCCGACCAGCGCATAGTCCAGCGCGCGTTGGCCGAGCAGCCGCTGTCGCACCAGCGCCCACACGTCCATCGCCACGGTCGCGCCGCCGCCGATCAGCAGCGCGCGCAGCATGAATTCGAGCGGCTCAGGCATGGCCGACCTTCATCACCGCAGGCGGCGCAGAACGCGCACGCGCATCGACCTGCCAGCAGGCGGCCGTGAAGCGCACCTCGACCCCATGGACGTAAGGCGCGAAGGCGGCGCGCACGGTCTCGATCACGCGCTCGCGCGTGGCGGCATCCGCCTGGTCGAGCGCGAGGCCCACGGGCCCGAGCCGGGCGAGGTACGTCGGCAGGCTCGGCTCGGGCATGCGGCAGGCGAACTCCACCGGCTGCACGTCGATGCCCGTCCAGCCGCTGTCCTCGAGAACCCTGGCCATGTGGTTGCGCTCGGCAAAGGCGAACTGCCCCGGTGCGCCCGGCCGGCGCGGTGGCAGGCCAGGCAGCAGCGGCGCCGCGGCCCGCTCGGCGGTCGTCATGAACGGGTTCTCGGCCGCGCCGCGCCAGGCGATGAAGCGCAGCGCAGCGCCCGCCTTCGCGGCCCGCCGCAGGTTCGAGAAAGCCCGAACCGGGTCGCCGAAGAACATGACGCCGAGGCGCGAGACGACCGAGTCGAAACCCGCGGGCTCGAACGCATGCGCCTGCGCATCGGCCTCGATGAAGCTGGCCGCAAGGCCTTCGCGGCCGGCGCGCGCGCGGGCGGCCTCTAGCATCGGCCGGGAGATGTCGATGCCCGTGCAGTGCCCCCTGGCGCCGAGCCGCCGCGCGAGCGCCAGCGTGACGGCGCCCGTGCCGCAGCCCACGTCGAGCACGCGGCTGGCGGCGCCCGCGGGCACGGCCTCGGCGAGCGGCGCCGCGAGCGGTTCGAAAAGCCCGTCGAGCAGTTCCTGCGTGTCGACCCAGGCGCGGCCCGCGGGGCCGTTCCAGAGCCTTGCCTGTTCGCTGTCGGCCTCGGGAATGTCGTTCATGGTGTGGTCCTTTCACTTGCCTTGGAGAAGCGGAACCTGCACTATGCAAGCTCAAGTCGACTTGAGGTCAAGGGATGAAACATCTGGACATTGCCGAGGTGGCACAACGTTCCGGCCTGCCGGCATCGGCGCTGCGGTATTACGACGAGAAGGGCCTGATCACCTCCACCGGCCGGCGCGGGCTTCGGCGGTTGTTCGACGAGCGCGTGCTCGAACGGCTGGCGCTGATCGCGCTGGGCCGCGCCGCCGGTTTCTCGCTCGACGAGATCGCCGCGATGTTCGCGCCCGACGGCCGGCCCGACATCGACCGAAGGATGCTCGCGGCCAAGGCGGACGAGATCGACCGCACGATCCGCGGCTTGGCCGCGATGCGCGACGGCCTGCGGCATGCGGCGGTATGCCCGGCGCCGAGCCACATGGAATGCGCCACCTTCCGGCGCATCGTGGGCGCTGCCGCATCGGGGGCGATCGGCGGGCGGCGCCGGAAAGCGCCCGCCGTGCCGGCTGCGCCGGTGCCTACTGCTTCTCGGCGAGCCCGAGGTTCTTGATCAGGCCGGTGTAACGCGCCTGCTCGGCCTGCACGAAGGCCTCGAAGGCCTTGCCGTCGCGCCACACCAGCGGCGTGTTCGCCTGGTCGGCCTTGGCGGTGTAGGCCTGGGTGTGCGCGGCCTTCTGGCATGCGGCTTCGAGCTTCTGGCGGATCGGCGCCGGGAGCCCCTTGGGGGCGATCAGGCCGCCCCAGACCGACGCCTCGAGCGGAAAGCCCGTCTCCGCCGCGGTGGGCACCTCCGGATAGGCCGGCAGCCGGCGCTTCGCCAGCACCGCCAGGCCGCGCAGTTTGTACTGCGTGGAGACGGTCGGCGTCTCGTTGAACAGCGCCACGTGCTGGCCCAGCAGCCCGGTCACCATCTCGCCGGAGCTCTTGTAGGGCACGTGCAGCCCGGTGGCCTTGGCCTGGTCGAGCAGCATTGCCATCGACAGGTGCAGCACCGTGCCGGTGCCCGACGAGCCGTAGGCCAGCTCACCGGGCTGCGCCTTGGCCGCGGCCATCACGTCGCCGAGCGTCTTGAAGCGCGAATCGGGCTTGACCATCATCATCAGCGGTACGTCGTAGGTGCCGCAGAGGTGGTCGAAGTCGGTATGGGTGTAGCCGGTGTTGCGCAGCGCGGGCTGCAGGACCTCGGGCCCGATGACCGACAGGCCGATGGTGTGGCCGTCGGCCAGCGCATTCTTCAGCGCCGTCATGCCGATGGCGCCGCCGGCGCCGGCCTTGTTGTCGATGACCACCGGCACGCCGAGCTGCTCGGCCAGCGGCTGCTGGAGAAAGCGCGCCATGATGTCGGAGGTGCCGCCCGGCCCGAAGGGCACGATGAGCGTCACGGGGCGCGAGGGGTAGGCGGGCTGGGCCTGCACGGTGGCAGACAGGCACAGGACGAGCGTGGCGGCGGCCGCGCATGCAGATTTCTTCGAGATCATGAAGGGTCTCCCTGGATTCGGTGAACGGCTCAATACACGGCGCTGTCGAAACCGCGCGCAAGGCTGGGCTGGATCGCGTCGATGAAGGCCGTGGCCTGGCGCACCATCATTCCCATGTCGGACGCGACGGCCACGAACGAATAGCCCATGGTCACGAAGCTCGCCACCACCTCGGGCGTGGGGCCGACGATGCCGCACGGAATGCCGGCCTTGCGGCAGCGCGCAGCCACGTCGGCGATGACGGCCTGCACCTCGGGGTGCAGGATGTTGCCGATGTGCCCCATGTTGGCCGACAGGTCGCCCGGGCCGAGGAACAGCGCGTCGACGCCCTCGACCGCCGCGATGTCCTCCAGCGCGGCCACCGCGGTTTGCGTCTCGAGCTGGATGATGGTGAACACCGAATCGTTGGCGCGCTTGCCGTAGTCCTTCACGGTGCCGTAGCCGCTCGCGCGGAACATGGCCGCAAAACCGCGCTGGCCCTCTGGCGGGTATTTCGCGTACGAGACGGCGCGCCGCGCTGCGTCGGCCGAGTCGACGAAAGGCACCATCACGCTCTGCGCGCCCATGTCGAGCGCGCGCTTGAACAGCACCATGTCGTTGGCCGCGAGACGCACCACGGGCGCAGCGCGCGTGCCGGCAATCGCCTGCAGCACGTGCAGGGTGTCGCGCTCGTCGAGCGGCACATGCTCCTGGTCGACCACGAGCCACTCGAAGCCGGCGTGGCCCATGGCTTCGGCGGTGCTCGCGGTGCCGGACATGAGCCAGGTGCCGAGCGGCGTGCCGGGCTGCTGCAGGCGCTGGCGGAAAGGATTGGAAAGCAGGTCGGGTGTCGAGGACATGGTGCTGGGGGTGTGAAGGGTTGAAAAGGAAAAAACGCTGGAATGCGTCAGTAGATGGACGGCTCTGCCGTGGGCGCATTGCCGGCCAGCACCGCGAAGTCGCAGCCCTTGTCGGCCTGCGTCACTTCCTGCTGGTAGATGCGTGCATAGCCGCGTGCATGGGCCCGGGGCGGAGCGACCCATGCCGCGCGCCGGGCGGCGAGCTCGTCGTCGGAAACCTGCATGTCCAGCCGCCTCGCGCCGATGTCGAGCGTCACGATGTCGCCCGTCCTGAGCAGCGCGAGCGGGCCGCCGACCGCGGACTCGGGCGCCACGTGCAGCACGCAGGTGCCGTAGTGCGTGCCGCTCATGCGCGAGTCGGAAATGCGCAGCATGTCGCGCACGCCACGCTGGAGCAGCTTCTTCGGGATCGGCAGGTTGCCCCATTCGGGCATGCCGGGCGCGCCGACCGGCCCACCGTTGCGCAGCACGAGCACGGTGTTCTCGTCGGCGTCGAGGGCGGGGTCGTTCACCGCCGCGAGCATCTCGGCATTCGAGTCGAAGACCAGCGCGCGCCCGCTGTGGCGCAGCAGGTGCGGCGACGCGGCCGAGGGCTTGAGTACCGCGCCGTCGGGGCACAGGTTGCCGCGCACCACGGCCAGCGCCATGCCGGCCTCGGGGCACTCGGGTGTCGCGGCGATCAATGGCGCGCCGGCGTCGCGGATCACGTCGTCGTCGGTGCAGGTGCGCCCCGCGATGTTCTCGCCGAGGCTGCGGCCGGTGACGGTGAGCGCCGAAAGGTCCAGCTGCGCGCTGATCTTGTTGAGGAGCGCGGGCAGTCCGCCGGCGTAGAAGAAATCTTCCATCAGGCGGTTGCCCGAAGGAAAGAGATTGGCCAGCACGGGCACGCGGCGCGCCATCTCGTCGAGGTCGTCCAGGCCGAGCGCGATGCCTGCGCGGCCGGCGATGGCCGGCAGGTGGACCGCGGCATTGGTGGAGCCGCCGAGCGCCATGTACGCCGCCACGCCATTGAGCAGCGCGGCGCGGGTGACGATGCGCGAGGGCCGCAGGTCTTCCCACACCATTTCGACCGCGCGCTGTCCGCAGGCCCAGGCCATGCGCGTGTGGCCGGCGTCCATGGCCGGCACGCTTGCGGCACCCGGAAAGCACAGCCCCATCGCCTCGATGATCGAGGTCATGGTGCTGGCCGTGCCCATGGTGTTGCAGGTGCCCGGCGCGCGCGTCATCTTGGCCTCGAGCGCGATCCACTCGGGCTGCTCGATGTTGCCCATGACGTACTCTTCCCAGTACTTCTTGGTGTGCGTGCCGGCGCCCACGGCCTGGCCCTTGTAGCGGTCGTTGAGCATCGGCCCCGCGGGGCAGAAGATGGCCGGCAGGTCCATCGACAACGCGCCCATCACGAGCCCCGGCGTGGTCTTGTCGCAGCCGCCCATCAGCACCGCACCGTCGAGCGGCAGGCTGCGCAGCAGCTCCTCGGTCTCCATGGCGAGGAAGTTGCGGTAGATCATCGTGGTGGGCTTGACCATCACCTCGCCCAGGCTCATGGCCGGAAGCTCGAACGGATAGCCTCCCGCCTGCAGCACGCCGCGCTTCACGGCCGCGGCGCGCTCGCGAAGATGGGCGTGGCACGGCGACAGCTCGCTCCACGTGTTGATGATGCCGATGACCGGCCGGCCCATGAACTCCTCGCGCGCGAGGCCTTGCTGCTGCATGCGCTGGCGGTGCGCGAAACCGCGGATGTCGTCGCTCGCGAACCAGCGCTGGCTGCGCAGTTCGGCGAGGGTCTTGCGTTTCGGAACGGTCATTGCCTCAGTCCAGCTGGATGCCGGCCTGCTTGACGGTGGTGGCCATGGCGGCGAGGTCCTTCTTCAGCAGCGCCTCGAACTCGGCCGGCGTGGAAGACAGGACTTCGTAGCCCTGCGCTTCGAGCGGCTTGCGGAACTCGGGCGACTCGAGCACGGCGCGCAGCTCGGTGTTGAGCCGCGCAACGATGGGCGCGGGCGTGCCGCGCCGCACCAGCAGGCCGTTCCACACGATCGACACCACGCCCGGCACGCCGGCCTCGGCCATGGTCGGCACGTCGGGCAGCACCGGCGAACGCTTGGTGTCGGCCACCGCGAGCACGCGCACCTTGCCGGCCTCGCGGAACGACACCACCGCGGGCAGGTTGTGGAACATCATCGGGATCTGGCCGCCGAGCACGTCATTGAGCGCGGGCGGGCCACCCTTGTACGGCGCATGAATGAGTCGCGCGCCGCTCTTCTCCTGGAACACGACGCCCGCGAGGTGCATCGAGTTGCCGTTGCCGGCGGAACCGAAGACCAGCGTGTCCGGCGCGGCCTTCGCGGCGGCGGTCACATCGGCGAGGGTCTTGTACGGCGTGCCCGCGCCGACCACCAGCACGTTGGGCATCTGGTGCGTCAGCGTCACGGGCTGGAGGTCTTTCACGGGGTCGTAGCCCATCGACTTGTAGAGGTGGGGGTTCACCGCCAGCGTGCTCGTCGAGCCGAGCAGGATCGTGTAGCCGTCGGCCGGCTGCTGCCGGGCCGCATGGGCCGAGCCGATGTTGCCGTTGGCGCCGGCCCGGTTGTCGATGACCACCGCTTGCCCGAGCCGCTTGCCCAGCGCCTGTGCCAGCGGGCGCGCGATGGTGTCGGCAACGCCACCGGCCGGGTACGGCACGACGAGGGTCAGCGGACGGTTCGGGAAATTGTCCTGGGCATTGGCGCAGAGCGCGGCGGCGCCGGCGAGCGCGGCAATGGCAATTCGGGTGATCGGGTGCATGGTGCGATGGCTCCTGTCGGGTCGGTGATGGATGGGTGCGCGCGGTCTCAGGGCACCGGGGTCGGCAGCGGCCTGCCCCCGGCCCACGCCTCGACGTTGGCCACGACGAGTGCGCCCATGGCACGACGGGTTTCGTGGGTGGCACTGGCGATGTGCGGCGTCAGCACCACCTGCGGCATGGCCAGCAGCGGCGCCGGAACGTTCGGTTCGTCGGCGAAGACATCGAGGCCCGCCGCGGCGATGCCGCCCGACACCAGGCGTTCGACCAGTGCCTCCTGGTCGACCACCGAGCCACGCGCGATGTTGATGAACACGCCCTGGGGCCCGAGCGCATCGAGCACCTCGGCCGATACCAGGTGGCGTGTGGCCGCGCCGCCGGGCGTGGCGGCGATCAGCACGTCGCTCCACGCGGCGAGCGCCCTGGGCGAGTCGAAGTACGCGTAGGGCACGTCGGCCTGCTGGCGCCGGCCGGCATAGCCGACCGTGGTGTCGAAGGCGACGCAGCGGCGCGCGATCAGGCGCCCGATGTTGCCCAGCCCGACGATTCCGATGCGGCTGCCTGCGAGCCGCCGTCCCAGCGGCAGCGGGCCTCGCGCCCATGCGCCGTCGCGCACATGCCGGTCGGCCGCAGGCACCTGGCGGAACACCGCGAGCAGCAGCGCCAGCGCGAGGTCCGCCACGTCGGCCGACAACACGCCGGGCGTGTGGGTGACGGCGATGCCGCGCTGGCGTGCCCCCTCGACGTCGATCGCGTCGTAGCCCACGCCGTTGCAGGCGATGAGTTCCAGTTTCGTGAGGTGCTCGGCGCTGCCCGCGGGCAGGCCGATCAGCCCGTTCGTGATGACGACCCGCACCTCGGCGCCGCGCTGGCGCAGGAAATCGAGCGGCGCGGGCAGCGCGCTCCAGCGCACGATCTCGCAGGCGCTTTCGAGCGGCTGCAGCAGCTCGGGTGGGAGCGGAATGATGACGAGGAGAACGGGTCGGGGCATGGAGAGGATCGGCAGGTGAGCCGGTGGAAAAACAGGTAATGTCACCGGTAACATTGCCGCGACTGTATATTTCGCGCCAGCCATGCGTCAACCCGTTCGAACTGGATCAAGGGAAAACCACGAGCCGCCACCCGGCGGGCCGGAAGGTGCGGCCGAAGGGTCGGCGCCGGCACGCGCACGCACGCCCCGGCGCAAGCTCGGCACCCACACCATCCACGACGTGGCCGCGCTCGCGGGCGTGTCGTCGATCACCGTGTCGCGCTACTTCAATGCGCCCGAGAAGGTGTCTCCCCGCGTCCGCGAGCAGCTGCGCCAGATCATTCTCGAGACCGGCTACGTGCCGAACCAGATGGCCGGGCGTCTCGCGTCGGCCGAAAGCCGGGTGGTCGGTGCCGTGATGCAGAACACCGGCAGCCTGACCTTCGCGTCGCTCGTGAAGGGCATGGCCGACGGCTTCGAGGCGTCGGGCCTGCAACTGCTGCTGGCCAACACCGAGTACTCCGAGGTGCTGGAGGAGAGGGCCATCCGCGCCTTCGTCGGGTGGCACCCGAGCGCGCTGATCCTCACGCGCGACGACCACACGCCGGAGTCCGATGCGCTACTGCAGGCCTGCCGCTGCCCCATCGTCGAGACCTGGGGCGTGGTGCCCGGACGGCCCTTTCACCAGGTCGGCTTTCCGCATGCGGACATCGGCATCGAGCTGGCCCGGCACTTCCTGGCGCAAGGTGCGCGGCGCATTCGCTTCGCATTGCGCGGCGCGCCCGAGGACTTTCGCGCGCAGCAGCGCGCGCTCGGCTATGCCGAAGCCATGAAGGCCGCGGGGCTGGTGCCCGACATCGAAGTCTCTACCCTCACGGACGAGTTCGACGCTGGCGCCCAAATCCTGGAGCGGCTGGCACACCAGAGCGCGGCAGAGCGGCCCCAGGCCGTGATCTTCGCCAGCGACAACATGGCCGTGGGCGCCATCCTGAAAGCACCGGAACACGGCATCCGCTTTCCTCAGGACTTCGCGATCGCCGGCTTCGGCGATGCGCCGATCGCCGCGCGGCTGCATCCGTCGCTCACGACGGTGCGCCCCGAGCCCTATGCCATCGGGCTCAAGGCCGCGCAGGTGGTGCTGCAGCTGAAGGCCGACAAGCAACCCGATGCGCCGCCCGCGCTGCACATCGTGCCGTGCCAGCTGATCGTGCGCGAGAGTTCGCGCATCGCCGGCACCTGAGCGCCGGCGGCGCGGTCATTCGTCCTGCTGCAGCAGCAGCGAGGCCTCGTCGCGCCAGTAAGCGACGGCGCCCAGCCAGCCTTCCCACACGCAGCCATTGCAGCCGCGGCCGCAGCAGGTGGTGGGCGCAGGCGGCGGCACACGCATGGCGATGTTCCGCGCCCGCAGCAGCGACTGGATGCGCGCAATCAGCGCCTGGGCGCTGGCCAGGTCGGTCGGCGCGATGAGGTCGAGGACAGGGGCAGTCACCTACCAGAAAATCCAGAGCGCGAGGCCGCCAAAGATCGTCCACTTCACGAGGTAGTACGCCCGCTTGTCCCAGGCCTTGAGCCGCTTGCCGAGCACGCGGACCTGGTAGATGTACTTGAACGCGCGGTTGAGGCCGCCGGTCTTGTCACCGGCGTCGTTGGGCGATGCCGCAGCGGCCAGCAGGTTCTTCGCGAACCAGCGGTTCACCGCGCTGGCCCAGCGGTATTTCAGCGGACGCTCGATGTCGCAGAACAGGATCACGCGGTCATGCTCGGTGGTGTTCTCGGCATAGTGGATGTAGGTTTCGTCGAACACCACCGCCTCGCCGTCGCGCCAGTGGTAGCGCTGGCCGTCCACGTCGATGTAGCAGCCCTCGGTGCCGGGCGTCCACAGACCCAGGTGGTAGCGCAGCGAACCGGCGAACGGGTCGCGGTGGCGCACCAGGCGGCTGCCGGGCGGCAGCTCGGCGAACATCGCGGCCTTGATGGTGCCGATGCCCTTGAGCAGCTCGGTGGTGCGCGGGCACAGCTCGGCCGCGGACGGATGCGCATCGTCGTACCACTTCAGATAGAAACGCTTCCAGCCGCTCTTGAAGAAGGAGTTGAAGCCCACGTCGTTGAACTGGTTCGACGCCTTGATGCTGCCGCCGTTGCGCATGGCGAGTGCCTCTTCGCGGATGACCTCCCAGTTCTCCTCGAGCACGCGCATCTCGGGGAACTGCGCGGGCGAGAGATACGGCGTGCCCGGCACCTTCGAGAACATGTACATGAACACGTTCAGCGGTGCGAGAAAAGTGGAATGGTCCGACAGCTGCCTGAAGAAGCGGTGCCGGACCTGGCCGCGAAAGTGAACGTAGAGCGCACTGAGCGCGAAGATGGCGAGGATGACCCACTTCATTTGTTGAAAAGTGTCTTGTGGAGCGGGCGGGTAGTGTAGTTCTTCACACTTGTCCCGACCGATGGCGGCCTTTTCAGCGCCGAAGCAGCTTGATCAGCGCCGCGAACTCCTCGCCGCCGAGCCCCGCACCATCGGCGCGCCTCAACAGCCCCGCCGCGAAGGCAGGGAACTCGGTGTTGATGCCGGCCTGCTGCGCAGTGTCGAGGATGCGCTGCGTGGCCTCGACCGAAATACGCATCGGGCTTTGCGAGATCGCGAAGTCGCCCGACTGGATGACCTTGGCCTCGTGCTGCAGGAAGCCCGCGAAGGTCGACATGATCCCCGCCACGATGCGGCCGTACTCCGCCACGTCGAACCCCTCGTGCTCGGCCACGCGCGCGCCGTGCACGAAGCCGATCAGCGTGCCGTAGACGGTCGACAGCGTGGCGAGGTCCATCGCGGCGGCGGCGCTGGACTTGTCGCCGAGGTAGACGATGCCGCCGCCGAGCACACCGAGCATCGGCTCGGACGCGCGGAACACGGGCTCGGCGCCCGACATCAGGATCGGCGTGTCGGGCTGGCCCATCTGCTCTGGCGCGGCCTGGATCGCGCCCTCGAGGTAGCGCGCGCCCTGCTTGTGCGCCCAGGCCTCGGCGTCCCTCGCGTCCTGCGGGCTACCGGTGGTGAGCTGCACCAGCAGGCGCCCGTCCATGGCGGCGGCCACGCCGTCCATGGCGAGGACCGCATCGGCTGCGCGGTAGTCGTAGACGCACATCAACACCACCGGGCTTGCGCGCACGGCTTCGGCCGCACTGCGCGCCAGCGTGGCACCGCGCGCCACGAGCGCTTCGGCCTTGGCGGCGCTGCGGTTCCATACGGTGACCTCGTAGCCCTGCGCGATGTACAGGCTGGCAAGGGTCTGGCCCATCGATCCGAGGCCCAGGACGGTGATCTGCTTTTGCTTCATGACGTTTTTCTCAATGCGATGTGAAGAGGCGTGTATCGTCTGATGTGGCTTTCACTCGGTCAAGTACCTACAATAAAGTGAGGTACTTACCAAAACAGCAGTATTGGAACGAACGACATGGCATCGAAGAAGCCTTACGTCTGCGGCATCGGGCCCGCATTCGAGGTCATCGGCGGCAAATGGAAGGCGCTGATCCTCTGGGAGCTGCACCTGCAGCCGCGCCGCTTCGGCGAGCTCAGGCGGATGCTGCCGGGCATCAGCGAGAAGATGCTGATCCAGCAGCTGCGCGAGCTCGAGACCGACGGCATCGTCGCGCGCGAGGTGTTCCGCGAGGTGCCGCCGCGCGTCGAGTATTCGGAAACCAAGCTCGGCGCCACGCTGAATGCGGCGCTCGGTCCGCTGGCCGACTGGGGCGACCGCCATGCCAAGCGCGTGGCGGCGGCACGGAAGCTCGCGTCGGCCGAAGCCTGACGGCCCGTCCGCGGGGCCGGCGCAGGTTCAGTCGGCCCAGCCGGTCTGGATCTCGGTCTTCACCTCGGTCATGAGCTTGTGCACCGGGCACTTGGCGGCCACGCGCATCAGTTCGTCGCGCTGCGCCTCGCTGAGATCGCCGCTCACGCGCAGCTTCGTGTCGAGGCGGTAGACGCCCTTGCGCTCCTCACTGTCGTCGCGGTCGACCGCCACCTCGATGTCTTCGACCGGAATGCCCTTGCGGCGCGCATAGATCAGCACGGTGAGCGCCTTGCAGGCCGCGAGCGAGGCATCGTAGAGATCGTGCGGCTCGGGGCCTGCGTCGCTGCCGCCGCCCGCGGGCGAGGCATCGATGGCGATCTCGTGGTTGCGGATCTTGAGGATGTGGCGCGTGCCGGTGGTGCCGTCGCGGCGGATCGAAAGGCTCATGGGGCGGTCCTTGGGTGCTTGGATCAGGCCGGCGATGGTAGCCGCCGAGGCACCAGCCCTGCTTACCGGTCCATTGCCAGCACCAGCGTTTCCTTGATCTCTTCCATCACCACGTAGCTGTGCGACTCGGCCGCGACCGGCAGCTTCTTGAGGATGTCGCCGAGCAGGTGCCGGTATTCGCTCATGCCGCCGAGGCGCGCCTTCACGAGGTAGTCGAAGCTGCCCGACACCAGATGGCATTCGAGCACCTCGGGCATGTGCAGCAGTTCCTTGCGCACCTTGTCGAACACGTCGCCCGACTTGGCCGAGAGCTTGATCTCCACGAACACCAGCAGCGTCTTGCCGAGCGCCTCGGGCGACACATGGGCGTGGTAGCCACTGATGACGCCCTCGCGCTCCATTCGCTTCACGCGCTCGGTGCAGGGGGAAGCCGACAGCCCGATGCGCTCGGCGAGTTCGGTCATGGAAATGCGGCCCTGGCGCTGCAGCACGTCGAGGATCTTGCGGTCGATGCGGTCGAGTTCGGGCATTTCACTTGGCGCGGGGCGTTGCCCGTCTTTCGGCAGTTGTTTTCACTGGGTAGACCAAAAATTCGATGAAATCCACTCCATTTTGAAGCATAAATTCTAGCTATTCACCTTCATACCGGTACATACCCATGAAAGTCATCGTTCTCGGCGGCGGCGTGATCGGCACCACGACGGCCTACTACCTCGCACGCTCGGGTGCCGAAGTGACCCTGCTCGACCGGCAGGCCGGCACGGCCGAGGAAACCAGCTTCGCCAATGCGGGCCAGGTGTCGCCGGGCTACTCGACGCCATGGGCGGCGCCGGGCATTCCGCTGAAGGCGCTCAAGTGGATGTTCCAGAAGCATGCGCCGCTGGCGGTGCGCCCCGACGGCACGCTGTTCCAGCTGCGCTGGATGGCGGCGATGCTGCGCAACTGCTCGCCGGAACGCTATGCAGTCAACAAGGAACGCATGATGCGCGTGGCCGAGTACAGCCGCGGTTGCCTGCAGCAGCTGCGCGCCGAGACCGGCCTCGCCTACGAGCACCGCACCGGCGGCACGCTGCAGCTCTTTCGCACGCAGGCGCAGCTCGACGCGGTGCAGCGCGACATCGCGGTGCTCGAGGAATGCGGCGTGCCCTACGAGCTGCTTGAACGCGATGCGCTCGCGCGCGTCGAGCCCGCCCTCGCCGGCGCGCGCGACCGGCTCACGGGCGGGCTGCGCCTGCCCAACGACGAGACCGGCGACTGCCATCTCTTCACGCGCGGGCTGGCCGAGATCGCACGCGGCCTGGGCGTCGATTTCCGCTTCGGCCAGCAAGTGGCCGCGCTCGAGATGGCGGGCGACCGCATCACGGGCGTGCGCACCACGGCCGGCAAGATCCTCACGGCCGACCGGTACGTGATGGCCTTCGGCAGCTACTCGCGCCCCGCACTCGCATCGCTCGGCCTCGACATCCCTGTGTACCCGGTCAAGGGCTACTCGCTGACCGTGCCGCTCGTCGACGAGGCGCTGGCGCCGCAATCGACCGTGCTCGACGAGACCTACAAGGTGGCCGTCACGCGTTTCGACAACCGCATCCGCGTGGGCGGCATGGCCGAGCTCGGCGGCTTCGACCTGCGGCTCAATCCCGCGCGCCGCGCCACGCTCGAGAAGGTGGTGAGTGACCTGTTCCCCGGCGGCGACCTGCCGCGCGCCAGCTTCTGGACCGGCCTGCGCCCGATGACGCCCGACGGCACGCCGATCGTCGGCGCCACGCGATTTGCCAACCTGTTCCTCAACACCGGCCACGGCACCCTCGGCTGGACCATGGCCTGCGGTTCGGGCAAGCTCATTGCCGACATCGTGACGGGCCAGCGCCCCGAGATCCGCACCGAAGGGCTTGCGATGGACCGCTACCAGGCGGGTTCGGCACGCATGGGGAGCAGGCGCCCTGCCACTGCAGTCGCCTGAGAAAAGCGGGCTGCCCGGGTACGGGCTTCAGGCAGCCTTCGCCACCACCACCGCCTGGTCAATTCCCCGGTACACCTCCGCCTCGCCAAACCGCGCCAGCAGCTGCATCAGGTGCTTGCGGATCAGCATGCCGGGCCGGTCCGAGTCCATCGAATACTCGATGCCGCGGCGGCGCGTGTCGACCACGGCGTCGGGGTCGGTCGACTCGAGGATGTCCTTGTCCTCGCGCGTGATCTCCTCGTCGAAGTCGATCAGCATCTGCGCCGGGCAGTCGGCCTCGGCGTCGTTGCGGAACAGCCATTGGCACAGCTGCATGCGCGTGTCGTCGATCGGCGTGAAGCAGTTGATGATGATGTGGCGCACGCCGCTCGGGTACTCGATGTCGAGGCGGCGCGAGAACGGCATGAAGTAGGCATTGCGCATGTGGCGCGTGGTGATCGCGTCGGTCACGCCGCTGATCGCATGGAACCTGGCCGGATTGGCCGCCTCGATCACCGTCTCGGCATGGAAGCCGCCCTCGTTCTCGACCAGTTCGTACCGGCTCGGCTTCGGGCTCGCGGCCACGCCGAAGGTGGCGCGGTGCACGAAGCTGAAGTGCGAGTTGTCGAACGAATTCTCGAGCGCACGCAACGGGCTGGTCTGCCATTCCTCGTAGAACTGGAAGATCGTGCGGTAGCCCGGATCGCCGAACTCCGGGATCGCCGGAATGTCGGCGACCGGCTCCTCCAGCGCCACCCAGGCATAGCCGTAGCGCGCGGTGCAGCGGTAGGCGGTGGTGCGGTACTCGGGCGAGATCTTGCGATCGGGCTCGTACTGCGGAATGCGGATCACCTGGCCGCTGCGGTCGTAGGTCCAGCCGTGGTAGCCGCACTGGATCGCGCCCTGGCCGCAGGCCTTGCCTTCGCCGTCGACGCACCAGCCCTTCGAGAGCTTGGCGGTGCGGTGGCAGCAGCGGTCGCGCAGTGCCGCGGGCTGGCCCTCGGCGTCGATGAAGAGAACGATGTCCTCGCCCAGCAGCTTGAATGGCTTCGGACCGGTGGCAAGTTCAGTGAGCGGCATGACGGCATGCCAGAACTTGCGGAAGACGGGTTGTCGGGAAACGAGCATGCGGGACTCCTTCTGTTGCACGTGGGTACGGACGAACCTGAAAGAGCAATTTCCCGCCGCGAGGCTGAACGCTTCTACTCTGCGCGACCAGCCTTGCAAGTTGCGCGCCCGCATTGTGCCCGCTCGGGAAGGCTCGCGCTGGCATGCGTCGTGCAATAGCCATTGCAAGAGTAGAAGCGTTCAGCAGCGCACGCACCATTCACGTGCGCCCGCCCGGAAATTGCTCTTGCGAGGCCTCCCTGCCACCGCGGGAGGGATCACAAGACGACCGACCCCGGAGCCCCACCATGCAACGCCGACTCTTTCTTGCCGCAGCAGCCACCGCCGCCAGCGTCGCTGCCCCTCGCGTGTTCGCGCAGGGCAGCAACAACAAGCTCACGCCCATCAAGTTCACGCTCGACTTCCGCATAAACGGGCAGACTGCGCCGTTCTTCCTTGCGCACAGCAAGGGCTACTACCGCGACGAAGGCCTCGACGTAGCCATCGACACCGGCGCCGGCTCGGTTGCCTCGATCACGCGCATCGCGAGCGGCGTGTACCAGATGGGCCTCGGCGACATCAGCTCGCTGGTGGAGTTCAATGCACAGAATCCGGGCACCCCGATGGTGCAGGCCGTGTACCAGTACTACAACCGTGCACCCTTCGTGATCATCGGCCGCAAGGACCGCGGCATCACCGGCGACTTCAAGAGCCTCGCCGGCAAGAAGGTGGCCGCGGCCGCCGTCGAGGCCACCCGCCGCGCATGGCCGATGGTGGCGCGCAGGCAGGGCATGCGAAGCGATGCCTTCCAGTGGCAGACCACCGACTTCTCGGCGCGCGACAACGTGATGGTGCGCGGCGACGTCGATGCCGCCACCTATTTCCACGACTCGGCGATCTCGCTCTTCGCGCGCATGAAGCAGGACGAACTCTCGGTGCTCAAGTATTCGGACGCCGGCGTCGACCTCTACGGCAACGCGATCCTCGCGAGCAGCAACCTCATCGCGCAGAATCCCGGGGTGGTCGCGGCCTTCCTGCGCGCGACCAACCAGGCCATCGTCGAGACCTTCGCCAATCCAGCGCCCAGCATCGCCGCCATGCGCCAACGCGAACCGATCCTCGACGAGAAGATCGAACTCACGCGCTGGGGCGTCACGGCGCAGTACGTGGGCGCGGCCGACGCGCGCAGCCATGGCCTCGGCGACATCCGCAAGCTCACGCTCGAGCAGCAGGTCGACCAGGTCGTCGACGTCTTCGGCCTCAAGGTCAAGCCCGCGTCCGACGCCATCTTCAACACGTCGATGCTGCCATCGCGCAACGAACGCAACCTTCCCAAGGCATGAACTTCAGCAATCTCACCACCACCACCCACACCGCGCTTCCCGAGGAAGCCACGCTCGACGAACGCGACGAGCGCTACCTGCGCAAGGCGATCGTCTGGTCGCATGCGGCGCGCCGCCGCGGCAACCGGCCGTTCGGCTCGGTGATCGTCTCGGCCGACGGCGAGGTGCTCGCCGAGGCGGCCAACAGCAACAGCGAGACCGGCGACTGCACCGCCCACGCCGAGGTCAACGCGCTGCGCGCGCTCGCGGGGCGCGGCCTCACGCGCGAGGAACTGGCAGGCGCCACGATCTACGCGTCGGGCGAGCCCTGCGTCATGTGCGCGGGCGCGATCTTCTGGTCGAACATCGGCCGCGTGGTGTTCGGCATCGATGCCGAACGGCTTCGCGCGTTCCGCGGCGAGCGGCAGGACCAGCGCGACGCCGAGCTCTCGTGCCGCGACGTGTTCCGCGCTTCGCCGCACCCGATCGAGTGCATCGGACCCGCCTTGGTCGACGAAGCAAGCGCCGCCCACGACGGTGCCTGGAAATAGCGGCAAGGAAGGCGCGCCCGCATAGACTCGTTGGATGCCCTGGCACGCCCATCTCCATCTCGACTACCGGCAGGAAGCCGCGCGCAGCGTGGCGCGCTTTCGCCATGACGGACCGCTGCGGATCCTGCAGAGCCTCTACCCCGAAGGCGATGCCGTCTGCCACAACGTGCTGGTGCATCCGCCGGGCGGGCTGGTCGGCGGCGACACGCTCGACATCGAGATCGACGCGGCCGACGGGAGCCACGGCCTCGTCACCACACCGGGCGCCTCGCGCTTCTACCGCTCGGAGGGCGAGCTCGCATTGCAGCGCACGCGCATCCGGCTCGCACCGGGTGCGCGGCTCGAATGGCTGCCGCTCGAGGCGATCTGCTACAGCGGCTGCCAGGCCGAGAACCGGCTCGTCATCGAGGCCGCTCCCGGTGCCGAGATGATCGGCTGGGACGTGACGGCCCTCGGCCTGCCCAACGCCGGCCAGCCGTTCGAACGCGGCAGCTACCTCCAGCACATCGAAGTGCCCGGCGTGTGGCTCGAGCGCGGCCGCATCGACGCGGCCGATCAGCGGCTGCTGCAAAGCCCGCTGGGCTTCGGCGGCCACCGCTGCATCGCGTCGCTGTTTTTCGTCGCGGGCACGCCGGCCGACCGCGCGCGGCGCGAGGCGCTGCTGGCGCTCGCACGCGCCGCCATCGACGCCGGCGGCCTGCAGGAGAGCGCGGGCGCGACAAGCCCGCATGCCGAAGTCGTGGTGCTGCGCGTGCTCGCGCCGGTGGTCGAGCCCGCCATGCAGCTGCTGCGGCAGGTGTGGCAGGCATGGCGCGCCGAACTCTGGCGCCTGCCCGCCAGCTCGCCGCGCATCTGGAGCACTTGAAGACGCTCCCCCGAAGCGCCTGCGCCTGGCTATGCCGCCTTGGGCTCGGGGATGATCGCGGTCAACGCAAAGTCGATGAGGTGCAGCCAGGTCGCTTCGAGCCGCATGATGCTGTGGTGGTCGGAACCCGGCACCGTCTGCACGCAAACCGGCGTCGGCCAGGCCGCGATGAGCTTCTGCGAGCGCTCGGGCAGCACGACGTCGTCGCGCTCCGCCAGCAGGACCTGCGTCTTGGCCGCCACTTCCTTGCAGTGCGAGAGCGAGTTGAAGCGGTTGCGCAGCAGCAGCGACAACGGCACCAGCGGAAAGCGCCGCTTGGCCACCTCGAGGATCGAGTCGTACGGCGTGACCAGCTGCAGGCTTGCGAACTGGTCCTGGTGCGCGACGAGCTGGATCGCCACGCCGGTGCCGAGGCTGCGCCCCACCACATGCAGACGCACGCCCGGGAAGGCCTTGTGCAGGTGCCGGGCGAACTGCACCGCGTCGGCGACCGATGCGATCTCCGACGGATGGCCTTGGGAATCAGCCACGCCGCGGTAGTTGACCGCCGCAAAACCGAAGCCTTCGGGCAGCCAGTGCAGCGCCTGCGCGGTCGCGCGCACGTCTTCGCCGCGACCCGCGAAATAGATGAACAGGTCCTTCAGCGCAGCCTCGCCCTGCGGGTGATAGACGTAGCCGCGGACCATGCCCCCGGGCACGGTGTGTGAATAGGTCGAGAACGCGTCCGACAAATGGACCACCGGGAGCTTGCGGGCGTGAAAGAGGATGTGCCCCTGCCGCGTGGCAAGCAGCGTCCAGTAGGCCGCGATGGCGCCCAGGGTAGCGGCCGAGGCCGAGAGTGCGATGCGGAAGGCTTTTTGGCGTGACAACAAGGGGGGTTTGCTCCAGAGATGCAGGGGGGGCGCCGCCTATTTGCGGCAATCGCCACCGACCGACACCGTGCCGTCCTTGCACTCCGTCAGGATCGCTTCGTCGTTCGACGGCGATGGCGCAGCCGCTGGTGTCGACGCAGCCGCTACCGATGCACTTTCGCGCTGGTAGACGATCTTCTTGCTGCCGAGTTCGCAGCTGCCGACCACCTGGCCGGGGGCCTGCGCATCGGAATCGAGGGTGACGACCGAGAAGCGCGCCACGCCGGCCGCGGCGATCTTCGATTCGATCTGCGCGCGCAGCGCTTCGCAGCCTTCAGCGCCGTGGGCCGCGCCCGCGAAGGCGAACGCGAGTGCGAGTGCGAGTGCGAGGGAAATCGTCCAGGGTTTCATGATGGGAATGCCTCGTGGCGAACGGTTCTCACGCGGAGAGTCTAGCCCGCTCACCGCCCGCTTTGCTGCCGGACACATCCCCGTACACCTGCCGGAAAGCGCGGCAATCCGCGCCCGGCGCCTCGATTCATTCGCAGGCGTTCCGGCCGGCCGGCGACTGACGCAGCCGATTGAGGAACACGAGCTGCACCTTCGCTGTTTCGCTGCCCTGCGATGCGGCGCGCAGCATCCAGCTGCGCGCTTCGCAGCGGTTCGCGCGGATGCCCGGGCCATACAGCGTGGCGCCGGTGAGCAGCACCATGCCGAGCATCTCCTGCGCCTCGGCGTGGCCTTCGCCTGCCGCCTGGCGCAGTTCGCGGAGCATGGCCGTGTAGTCGCGCGCCGCCTGCGCCTCGAGCGCGAGCTGGAAGCGCTGCTCGGCATGCAGCACGACGACATCGCGCCCCGCCGGCTGCGCCGCGGACGTTGCCACGGCGCACAGCGCGGCGGAAAAAAGAAGAGGTATGCGCCAGCGCAGCGAGCGGCTTGCGATGCCGGAGATTCGGGATGCCATCGATGAGCTCCATTGTTGTGTTGTTGCAATGGCTTGCATCGTGGCAGCAGGCGCGCGCCGCGGGAAACTGGATTTCGCGCAGCCGGCCTCAGCCTCCGCCTGAGCCCATTGCGCTAACATCGCGTCCGCGGTTGCAAGCCGCGCCCGGACCCGCGGGAAGGGTGGAACCCACTTGCTTCATCTGCTTGCTGACCAGTCAGCGCCTTTGTGCAGCCGGATTGCGGGTCGTCGGCGCTTCATGCACGGAGGTTCATGTGAAACGCATTCCCGCACGGCCCGACATCGGCCATCTCAAGAAGCAAGCCAAGCAACTGCTTGCCGCCTTGCGCCAGGGCGACCCCGCCGCCTTCTCCCGCTTCCGCGGCGCATTGCCCGTCGCCGCCCGAAGAGACGACGCAGCCATTTCCGCACTCGGCCTGCGCCTGCACGACGCACAGTCGTGCCTGGCGCGCGAGTACGGCTTCGCGTCGTGGGCGGACCTGCAGGGCTTCGTGCAGGCCCGCGCCGCAGTGGCGAACGACCCCGCCCGCGCGGTGCTGCTGTGGCTGCGCACGGCCTATGCGGGCGAGATCGCGGGCGGCAACAACCTGGCCCGGCCGGCCGTGGCCGCACGGCTCGTCGACGAAAGCCCTGACCTGGTGCGCAGCAGCGATCCATGGCTCGCCTGCACCGTCGGCAATGCCGAGCTGCTGCGCGAGACGATCGCGCGCGACTCCGGCTGGGTCCGGCGGGCCGGCGGCCCGCTTGCGCTGCCGCCGCTCCATGCGGTGGCGTTCTCCAGCCTCTTGCAGTTGCCGCGCTTCCGGGACGGCCTGCGCACCTGCGCCAAGCTGCTGCTCGACGCCGGCGCCGATCCGAACCAGTCCATCGGCAGCCGCTGGCCGCCCGCCTCGCTCGCGGAACCTGCCGAAGGCATCCGGCTGTCGGCGCTGTACGGCGCGGCCGGGCTGAACCGCGACGCGGAAATCACGCGGCTGCTGCTCGAGGCCGGCGCCGATCCGAACGACGGCGAATCGCTCTACCACTCGCTCGAGGAACCCGCCTGCACGCGCCTGCTGCTCGCGGCGGGCGCGCGCGTGGCCGGCACCAACGCGCTCTATCGCGTGCTCGACCTCGACCGGCTCGAATCGCTGCAACTGCTGCTCGCCCATGGCGCCGACCCGAACGAAGCGGCGCCGGGCGCACCGACCAGCGACTGGGGACGCCCCCTGCTGTGGGCGCTGCGGCGGCGGCGCTCGGCCGCGCACATCGAGGCGCTGCTCGACGCCGGCGCCGCCCCCTCGGCGCGCACGCCCGAGGGCGTCGATGCGCGCACGCTCGCGCTGCGCTTCGGCCTCACCGACGTGGCGCGGCTGCTCGCAGAACGTGCGGGCGGCGATGCGCCGCTGCCCCCCGACGAGCAGTTCGTCGCGGCCTGCGCGCGCGGCGATGCGGCGACGGCACGGCGCCTGCAGGCGCAGCATCCGCAGTGGCCCGCCAGCCTCTCGCCCGCGCAGCTGCGCCTGCTGCCCGAACTGGCCGCCCAGCCCGGCTGCGGCGCGGCCGTTCAGTGCATGGTCGAACTCGGCTGGCCGATCGCCACCCCGGGCGGCGACTGGGAGGGCTCGGCGCTCAACCAGGCGGTGTTCCGCGGCGATGCGGCGCTCACGCGCTTCCTGCTCGCGCATGGCGCCAGCTGGACCGAGCGGCACGGCTTCGGCGACGACGCGAGCGGCTCGCTGTCATGGGCCTCGATCAACCGGCCGACCGACGACGGCGACTGGGCCGGCTGCGCCGAGGCGATGGTCGCGCATGGCCTGCCCGCTGCGCAGCCCGATCCCGGCGGCTCGGACGGCGTGATCATGGACGGGCGGCTCAAGTGGTTCTCGGACGAGGTGACCGAGGTGCTGCTCGCGGGGCGCTAGCAGCCGAGGGGGCGCTAGCAGCAGCGCCCCTTGCCCGCCCCGTACCGCGCCTCGAGCCGTTCGCGAAAGAACTCCTCGTAGCTCATCGGCGGCCGGTCCGGATGGGTGGCCGCCATGTGGCTCAGGTAGGCGTCGTAGTCGGGCAGCCCGACCATGAGCCGCAGCGACTGCTTGAGCGAGCGCGCGAAATAGCGTCCCGCTTCCGGCAAGGCCAGCCCCATGGCATTGCCCCTCAGCGCGCCGCAGGTGCGGCGAAGGGCTCGAACGGCGTTTCCTGCGCGGTCGGCCGGTGGGCCGCGCGCGCCGCGAGGCAGGCCTTGATGCTGTAGACCAGCACGCTGAGCACCACGAACATGAAGAGCGCGCAGAGCGCGGCGTCGAGCCGGTCGTTGAAGACGATGCGCGCCATGGCCTCGGGCGTCTTCGCGGGCGCGACCAGCACGCCGTTGGCCAGACCTTCCGTGTACTTCGTGGCATGCGAGAGGAAGCCGATCTTCGGGTCGGGCGAGAAGATCTTCTGCCACCCCGCCGTGAGCGTGCAGGCCAGCAGCCACACGGCCGGCGCGATCGCGACCCACGCATAGCGCTCGCGCTTCATGCGGAACAGCACCACCACGCCGAGCAGCAGCGCCACCGCGGCCAGCATCTGGTTCGAGATGCCGAACAGCGGCCACAGCGTGTTGATGCCGCCGAGCGGATCGACCACGCCCTGGTAGAGGAAGTAGCCCCAGGCCGCCACGCACAGCGCGGTGGCGAACAGGTTGGCCGGCAGCGAATCTGTGCGCTTGAGCGCGGGCACGAAGCTGCCGAGCAGGTCCTGCAGCATGAAGCGGCCCGCGCGGGTTCCGGCGTCCACCGCGGTGAGGATGAAGAGCGCCTCGAACAGGATCGCGAAGTGGTACCAGAAGGCCATCATGGCGGGCCCGCCGATGACCTGGTGCAGGATGCGCGCCATGCCCACGGCCAGCGTCGGCGCGCCGCCCGCCCGGCCGAGGATCGTGGTCTCGCCCACGTCCTTCGCGGTCTGCACCAGCATCTCGGGCGTGACCACGAAGCCCCAGCTCGAGATCGTCTGCGCCGCCTGCTCGACGGTGCTGCCCACGAGCGCCGCGGGGCTGTTCATCGCGAAGTAGATGCCGGGCTCGATGCACGAGGCCGCCACCAGCGCCATCACCGCGACGAACGATTCGGCCAGCATGCCGCCGTAGCCGATGAAGCGCGCATGGCGCTCGTTGTCGAGCATCTTGGGCGTGGTGCCCGAGGAGATCAGCGCATGGAAGCCCGACACCGCGCCGCAGGCGATGGTGATGAACAGGAACGGGAACAGGCTGCCCGACCACACCGGCCCGCCGCCGTCGGCGAACTGCGTGAGCGGCGGCATCTGCAGCGTCGGCATCACGAACACGATGCCCAGCGCCAGCGCGATGATGGTGCCGATCTTCAGGAAGGTCGACAGGTAGTCGCGCGGCGCGAGCAGCAGCCACACCGGCAGGCTCGCGGCCACGAAGCCGTAGCCCACGAGCATCCAGGTGAGCGCCTTGCCGTCGAAGGTGAAGCGCGCTGCCCAGGCCGGGTCCTGGCTCACGGCCTGGCCGCCGAAGATCGCGAGCATCAGCAGCACGAAGCCGATCAGCGACACCTCGCCGATGCGCCCCGGGCGGATGTAGCGCAGGTACACGCCCATGAAGAGCGCCACCGGCACGGTGGCCGCCACCGTGAAGGCGCCCCACGGCGATTCGGCCAGCGCCTTCACCACGATCAGCGCCAGCACCGCGAGGATGATGATCATGATCATGAAGGTGCCGAACAGCGCGATCATCCCCGGCACCACGCCCATCTCCTGCTTGACGAGGTCGCCGAGCGAGCGCCCGTCGCGGCGCGTCGAGATGAAGAGCACGATGAAGTCCTGCACCGCGCCCGCGAACACCACGCCCGCGAGCACCCACAGAAGCCCCGGCAGGTAGCCCATCTGCGCGGCGAGCACCGGGCCCACCAGCGGACCGGCGCCCGCGATGGCCGCGAAGTGGTGGCCGAACAGCACGTTCTTGTCGGTGGGCACGTAGTCGAGCCCGTCGTTGTGGCGGTGCGCCGGCGTCTTGCGCGTGGCGTCGAGGCCCAGCACCTTGTCGGCGATGAACAGGCTGTAGTAGCGGTAGGCGATCAGGTAGGTGCAGATCGCGGCGGTCACCACCCAGAGGGCGTTGACGCTTTCGCCACGCGTCAGGGCGACGGTGCCCAGCGCGAACGCGCCGACCAACGCCACGGCGAGCCACACCAGGTGGCGGCGGATGCTGTGCATGCGGATGTCTCCTCGGGAATCGAACCCGGGAGTCTTGCCGCAGCGACGCTGCCGCGCATCCGTCGGACCGCGTGGTCCGCCTGCGTGGCTTTACGTAGTGGAAAACACTTAGTCTCGGCGGGCCTCAGCGCACCGTCGACATCACCGTCGCACGGCACCGCGGCTGGTCGCGCGGCGCCAGCAGGTTGCAGTTGTCGAGCGCGCGCTGCTGCATGTCGCTGAGCCGCGGCGCCTGGCCCCGCGGGCCTTCGTCCCACTGGCGGTAGGCCGGCGGGGGCGGAGGGCCCCGACGATCGCGGCGCTCGTATTCGCGCCGCTGCTCCCGCTCGTAGGCGCGCTGCTCCCTGTCATAGGCGTGCTGCTCGCGCCGGTCCTGGCGGCGCCCCTCGCGCTCGCGCTGCGCGCGCCACATGCAGGTGTTGAAGTCCACACCCGAACGGCCGCTCGCGCAGTAGCGGCGGTCGTTCTCGTAGGCCGGGCCGCGCTGCGCAAACGCCGGAAGGATGCCGGCAAGGCCCAAAATCGCAAGGACGAGGTATTTCTTCATGGCAGTTCTCCGCGAGGTTTCGGTGGCACCGTGCAGCATGCCACACGGGTCTGACACACCCTGCGGCTCAGAGCCGGCGCACCTGCACCGGCTGGCGCGACCAGTAGACGCCGTCCATCCGGTCGAGCCGCACTTCGCCGCCCGTCGAGGGCGCATGCACGAACTGGCCATTGCCCACGTAGATCCCAGCGTGCGACGGCGTGGCGGCGCCGAACAGCACCAGATCGCCCGAGCGCATGTCGGACGCAGCCACCGGGCGGCCGAAGCCCGCGAGCCGCGCCACGGTGCGTGGCATCGCCTGGCCCGCGCTGTGGCGGTAGACATAGCCGATCAGCCCGCTGCAATCGAAGCCGCCTTCGGGTGTGTTGCCGCCGTAGCGGTAGGGGGTGCCGACCAGGCCCAGCGCATGGATCGCGACACCGTTCGATTGCTCGGCGGAAAGCAGCGAGGCCGGGTACGCAGCGGACGACGGCGGCCGCGGCGGGCTCGCGCAACCGAGCGCGAGCAGGCAGCAGGCGGTGGCCAGGAGGCGAGGTATCCAGAAGGGCATGGTCGTGCAGGGCTCGTGGACGTGGGCCCGACTGTACTAGGCGCTCGTGGCTAGTTGTCCCCGCCGAAGACGAGCAGCAGGTTGTTCGCCGGCATGGCGTGGCGCTCGCGCAGCACGAGGCCGGCGCGCTGCGCCTCGGCGGCCACGTCGCCGAGCCGCCGCAGGCCCCAGGCCGCATTGCGCGCACGCAGGTCTTCGTCGAACGCGAGGTTGCCCGGCGCGGTCGGGACGTCGTCTTCGAGGTAAGGCCCATAGGTGACCAGAACGCCGCCCGGTCGCAGGTGCCGTGCAGTGCCCTGCATCAGCCCTTCGCATGCGCTCCACGGCGCGATGTGCAGCATGTTCGCGCAGTAGATTGCATCGAAGCGTTCTTCCAGCGGCCAGTGCGGCGCGGTGACGTCGAGCCGCAGCGGCGCACGCAGGTTCGCGAGCCCGGCCGCATCGACCCGCCGCGCGAGCGCTGGCAGCATGCGCGCATCGGCCTCGGTCGGCTGCCACGTCCAGCCGGGCAAGGCGGCCGCGAACCATGCGGCATGCTGGCCGGTGCCGGACGCGATCTCGAGCGCGGTGCCCTCGCTGCCGAGGATGCGCACGAGCACATCGAGGATCGGCTGTTTGTTGCGCTCGGCGGCGGGGCTGGAAGGAAGGTCGTGGGTCATCCGCATCATTCTCCACGCTCGAACCCGCGCGCATGCTCGACCGCGTACTTGATGAGCTCGGCCTGCCCTTCGATGCCGAGGCGCCGCTTGATGCTCTGCCGATGCGCCTCCACCGTGCGCACGCTCAGGCCCAGGTCGCGCGCGATCTGCTTGCTCGATTCGCCGCGACCCAGCGCCGCGAGGATCTCGCTCTCGCGCGGAGTGAGCAGCGGGCGCGGCGCCTGGTTGCGGAACAGCTTCTTCGACACCGCCGGGCTCAAGAAGGTGCCACCGGCCGACACGGCCTCGATGGCGGCGACGATCTCGGCCGCCGGCGCGTCCTTCAGCACGTAGCCGCGCGCGCCCGCCTGCAGCGCCTTCTGCACGTACTCGGGGTTGTCGTACATGCTCAGCATCACGATGTGTGGTGCCGGTTCGCACTGCGCGAGCACCCGCTCGGCGAGCTCGATGCCGTTCATGTCCTTCATGCCGACGTCCATCAGCACCAGGTGAGGCGCGAGCGACGCGAGCTGCGCCAGCGCCTCGGCGGCGCTGCCCGCCTCGCCGATGATCGTGAGGCTCGGGATGGCACCGAGCCGCGCGCGCAGGCCGTCGCGCACCAATGGATGGTCGTCGACCAGGAACAGGCGGATCGGGGCGGCGTCTTTGTTGTTCGTCATGGGCTCTCCGCCTTTGCGCTCGCGGCCGGCACCTCGGCCACGATGGATGTCTGGCCGCGGGCCGAATCGATTTGCAGCGTGCCGCCGATCGATTCCATGCGCTCGCGCATGTTGCGCAGGCCGATGCCGCGCCTCGGATCGAGCTGCATGGCCGCCACGTCGAAGCCGATGCCGTCGTCGCCGATCGCGAGCCGCACGCCGTGCTCGGAGAAGCCCAGCGCGATGTGCACGCGCTTTGCCTGTGCATGCTTGCGCACGTTGGTCAGCGCCTCCTGCGTCACGCGGAACAGCGCGGTCTTGGCCTCTGGCGAGAGCGCGAAGGCCTCGCCCTCGATCATGATCGAGGCGTCGACCGCGCCCTCCTCCGCAAACTCGTCGCCCAGGCGTTCGAGCGCGGCCGGCAGGCCCAGTGTGTCGAGCAGCGCGGGGCGCAGCCGGTGCGAGATGCGGCGCACCTCGCGCAGCGAATCGTTGAGCCGCTGCAGGGCCTTGCCGAGCGCAGGCGGGGCCGGCCGGTGGTCGCGGTCGAGCGCATCGACCGCCGATTCGATCAGCAGCTTGGCCGACACCAGCGTCTGGCTCGTGCCGTCGTGCAGTTCGCGCGCCAGATGCCCGCGCTCTTCTTCCTGCGACTGCACCACGCGCCGCGCAAGCAGCCGCAGCTTGGCCTCGGCCACGCGGTGCTCGCTGAGGTTGAGCAGCAGCCCGGCGGCGCTCACCACGCCGAGGCCGAGCGCCGCAATGCCGGCGATCCAGAGCAACGTGGCCGTCACGTTGGCGCTCACCTGGCGGTCGAGCGCCCGCATGGTCGCATCGATGTCGTCGAGGTACAGCCCGGTGCCGAGCATCCAGTTCCAGCGCGGCAGCGCTGTGACGTAGCCGAGCTTGGCCGTCATCTGCTCGCTCGAAGGCTTGCGCCATTCGTATTCGACATAGCCGCCGCCCGCGCGCGCGCCGGCGATCAGATCGCGGAGGGTGAAGCGCCCGCGGGCGTCGCGCAGGTCCCAGAGGTTCTGGCCCACGAGTTCGGGTTGGCGCGAATGCATGAGCGAACGGCCCTGCATGTCGTAGACGAAGAAATAGCCGTCATCGCCGTAGTCCAGCGCGGCCAGGCGGCGCAGCGCCTCGTCGCGGGTCGCTTCGTCATCGAGTCCCGCATCGTAGAGCGGCCGCACGGTGCTCACGGCCAGGTCGACGTAGCTGCGCAGTTCGCTGCGCCGCTGGTCCATGTAGCTCTTCTCGATCAGCGCGCGCTCGCGCCGTGCGAGGTCGCGCTCCTGGTGCCGCACCGCCAGCGCGACGAGCACCAGCGCCACCACCAGCGGTGCGACGGCCAGCGCGACGATCTTGGTGCGGAGGTTCATTCACCGCGCCCTCCATGCAGGCTCGTCGGATGCCCCGAGGCCACCCACGCGTCGAGCCCGCCCGTGAGCGGCCATGCGCGCCGCGCACCGCGCGCCAGCAGCACGCGTGCGGCCAGCGCCGCGGACACCTCGTTGGGGCAGTTGCAGTACACCACCACGTCGCGCTGGCCATCGAGCGGCAGGTCGAGCTGGCGCTGCTGCAGCGCCTTGAGCGTGTACGACAGCGCGCCAGGGATGCGGCGCGGATCGACCTTCAGGCCTGCGTCGCCGCGCACGTCGACCACCAGCGGCGGCGCATCGCCCGCGAGCAGCCGGTGCAGCTCGTCCACGCTGATGCGCGGCATGCGGGTGAGGAGAAGCACGGCGCGCCGGCGCCAGTAGCGCAGCACCAGCACCACGGCCAGCGCCCCCACGAGCGCCAGCGTGGCAATGCCGCCGGCCTGCGCGAGCAGGGCCAGCACCTCCTGGATCTGGTCGCGGAAGAACCAGCCCAGGCCGAGGAACACGCCGGTCCAGATCAGCGCGGCACCGGTGTCGTAGCCGATGAAGCGCGCCACCGACATGCCGAGCGCGCCCGCCATCGGCGGTGCCACCACCGAGACGCCGGGCACGAACTTGGCGGCCACGAGCGAGAGGCCGCCCCAGCGCGTGATCAGCGATTCGCCGCGCCGCACGCACGAATCGGGCGACAGCGAGATGCGGCACAAGAGGCGCATGAAGCGGTAGCCGAAGCGGCGGCCGGCATAGAACCATGCACCGTCGCCGAGCAGGTTGGCCAGCACCGCCGCCAGCACCACGCCAGCAACCGGCACGTCGCCGGCTGCCAGCAGCGCGCCCGACACCACCAGCACCGCGGCCGCGGGCACCGGCAGGCCGAGCCGCGCGGCCAGGCTGGCGACGAACACGACCGCGATCGCGTTCTGCACCAACAGCGACATCAGCTGTGCCATGGCCGCCGCGCGAGCGCGTCGATGCAGTGATCGCTTCTTCTTCGGTGCACGGGGTCGGGGCCTACCGCGGCGCGTCGCCCTTGCGGTAGTCGGCGGTCAGTTCGTCGAGCTTTTGCTTCAGCGCGGGGTCGAGCTTGTAGTCGGCCGCAGCGAGCGTGGCGTCGAGCTGCTCGGGCCGGCTCGCACCGAGCAGCGGTGCGGTGACGAGCGGGTTGGCCATGACCCAGGCCACGGCGAGCGTGGCGAGCGGCACGCCGGCTTCGTCGGCGAGCTTGTGCAGCTGCGTCACGGTGTCGAAGCTGCGCTCGTTCCAGTAGCGGTCCTGGTACATGCCGCCGGCCGTGCCGAGCGTGAAGCGGGTGTTCTCTTCCGGCTTGGCGCCGGGCTTGTACTTGCCGGTGAGCAGGCCGCCGGCCAGCGGGTTGTAGGGAATCACGCCCAGCCCCTCTTCGCCCGCGAGCGGCAGCAACTCGCGCTCGATCTCGCGGAACAGCAGGCTGTAGCGCGGCTGCACCGACACGAAGCGCGTGAACCGGTGCAGGTCGGACTTGCCGAGGGCACGGGCCAGCCGGTAGGCCAGGAAATTCGACACGCCGATGTAGCGCGCGCGGCCCGACTTGACGATCAGGTCGAGCGCCTCGAGGCTCTCTTCGAGCGGCGTCTCGCGGTCGTCCATGTGCAGCTGGTACAGGTCGACGTGGTCCGTCTTGAGCCGCTTCAGCGAGAGGTCGATGGCATCGAGCAGGTGCTTGCGCGAGGCGCCCTGGTCCCAGGGATTGGGGCCGACCTTGTTGACGGCCTTGGTGGCGACCACGAAGCGGCGGCGACCTCCAGGCCCCTGCTTTTCGAGCCAGTTGCCGATGATCTCCTCGGTGCGCCCGGTGGTCTCGACGGTGCCGCCGAGCGGGTAGACGTCCGCGGTGTCGAGAAAGTTGATGCCGCCTTCGGCCGCCTTGTCGAGGATGCGGTGCGACACTGCTTCGTCGGTCTGCAGGCCGAAGGTCATCGTGCCGAGGGCGAGGCGCGAAACGGTCAGGCCGGTGCGGCCGAGGCGGGTGATCGGAAGGGTCATGGCGGAAGCCTCGTTCGCTGAAAGGTGAGACGCGGATGATGACGAGAACGCAAGCCGGGCATCTTAGTCATTGGCTCGAAACCGCGCAGGCGTCGGCCCAATCCGACCACTCTCTCAGGGGCCCACGTCAGGCGAACTGCGCCAGCCCGCCGCCCACCGACCAGTTCTCGGCCGGGGCATCCGCCACGCTCACGAACACATCCTCGGGCCGGATGCCGGGGCGCTCGCCGAGCAACTGCGCGATGCGCTGGTAGAGCGCCTTCTTCTGCTGCGCGGTGCGGGTCGCGAAGACGGTGATGCGGATGTAGACCAGGTCGTCGCTGCGCTCGAAGCCGTAGGCATTGCCTCGCCGGAAGTTGGCAGCCTCGTGCTCCGAAATCGTCATGAACTGGTCGTCGTCGGGCACGTCGAGCGTGTCGCGCAGGGCCATGTAGAGGCTGTCGAAGATCGCTTGGCGGTAGCTCTCGGGCTTGCCGGCGCGCATCGCGATGTGGATCAGTGGCATGGGGTTCCTTCGTCGTTTCGGAGGAACAACCTTAGGACGCAGGCCCCGCCGCGGGAAGCCGCTGGCGCTGATATCAGCAACAATGCTTCGAAATGATGGAACGCCCGCTCGATCTCGATGCCGTGCAGGCATTCGTGCGCATCGCCGAACTCGGCAGCTTCACGCGCGCCGCCGACATGATGGGAACGACCCAGGCCGCCGTGAGCTTGAAGCTGCGCCGGCTCGAGGATCGGCTGGGCTGGCGGCTCGTGGAGCGCACGCCGCGCTATGTGCGGCTTTCGGCGCGGGGCGCGGTCTTTCTCGAGCGCGCACGCGAACTCATGGCGCTGCACGACCGTGCACTGGCCGAGTTCGCGGGCGCGCGGCAGCGGCTCACGATCGGCATCAGCGACCATGTGGCGGGCCCGGAACTGCCGGCGCTGATCGCGCGCATGAACGCACACGATGCGCAGCTGCTCATCGAGATCCGCATCGCTTCGTCGGGCGACCTGCTCCAGGCCTTCGACCGGCGCGAGCTCGACACGGTGATCGTGCGCCTGCATGCGGGCCGCAGCGACGGCGAGCAACTGGCCGAGGAGCGTTTCGGCTGGTTCGCAGCACCGGACTGGAAGCACCGCCCGGGCGAGCCGCTGCCGATCGCCACCATGGCCGAGCCCTGTGGTGTGCGTGCGCTGGCGGCGCAACTGCTCGACGCGGCCGGCGAGCCCTGGACCGAGATCTTCGTCGGCGGCGGCGTCGCGGCGGTGGCCGCGGCCGTGGTGGGCGGCCTCGGCATCGCGGCGCTCGCGCCGCGCATGCTGCCGGACGACGCGGTCGATGTCGGTCCCCGGCTCGGACTGCCGCCGCTGCCGCGGTTGCCGGTGCTGCTGCACACCCGAATCAAGGAGGGGCGGCCGCGCGAGGCGCTCGACGCCCTCGCGGCAGGCTTCCGCAGCGCCGTGCGCGATTGAGGCGCCGGCGCACCGGCTGGCCTCGGTCAGCCTTCGCAGGCGACAGCGCGCGCTCGCATGTCTGCCCGCGCGCTGGCCAGCGCCCAGCCGAACACGCCCAGCCCCGCGAGCGCGAGCAGCGCGCCGACCCAGCCGGTCGAGGTCCAGCCCAGGCCGGCCGAAATGGCGACGCCGCCGAGCCAGGCGCCAAGCGCATTGGCCATGTTGAAGGCCGAATGATTGAGCGCGGCCGCGAGCGTCTGCGCATCGCCGGCCACATCCATCAGGCGGATCTGCAGCGCCGGGCCGATGGCGACCACGGTGCCGATCAGGAACACGTTGATCGCGGCGGTCACCACATGGTGCGCTGCGAACGAGAACGTGGCGAGCACCAGTGCCGACCACGCGAGCAGCCCGCCGATGGTGCGCATGAGCGACTTGTCGGCCAGGCGCGCGCCCACGAGGTTGCCCGTGACCATGCCGAGGCCAAACAGCGCCAGCACGAAAGGCACGCCGCCGAGCGGCAGGCCCGCCACTTCGGTCAGCGTGGGCTTGATGTAGCTGAACACCGCGAACATGCCGCCGAAGCCGATGGCGCCGATGCCGAGCGTGAGCCACACCTGCTTGCGCTTGAGCGCACCGAGCTCGCGCCAGGGGCTGGCACCGGCGCTCGGCGCGATGTCGGGGATGTCACGGCGCAGCAGCACCACCGCCACCAGCGCGATCGCGCCGACGAACACGAAGGCGGCGCGCCAGCCGAACAGCTGGCCGAGCCACGCCGCGATCGGCACGCCGACCAGCGTCGCGCCCGTGAGGCCCAGCATCACGAGGCCCACCGCACGCGCCCGCCGCCCTGGCGGCGCGAGCGTGGCGGCCACGAGCGCGGCCACACCGAAGTAGGTGCCGTGCGGCAGACCGGTCGCGAAGCGCAGCAGGTTGAGCGACAGATAGCCCGGCGCGATCGCGGTCGCGAAGTTGCCGAGGGCGAACACCGCCATCAGCGCGATCAGCAGCGCCCGTCGGCCCCATCCGGCCGCCAGCACCGCGAGCACCGGCGCGCCGACCACGACGCCGAGCGCATATGCGCTGATGACATGCCCGGCCTGCGGAATGCTGACCCCGATGTCGCCTGCAACCTCCGGCAACAGGCCCATGATCACGAACTCGCCGGTGCCGATGGCGAAGCCGCCGACGCCGAGCGCGAGCACGGCGCGCACGAAGCCCGCGGGCGATGCAGCGCAAGGAACGGAAATGTCGGGGGTGTCGGCGCCGTCTGGCGCGGTGGGGGAGGCATTCAAGGCCGGGCTCCTGGGTCGCCCGGCGGCGACGGGCAACGGTCGATTTTAGGGTAAACCCTTAAATCTCGCCGGCTGCGCCTTCAGATTGCCACGAGCTGGCGCACGCCTTGCGCTTCCATGTCTTTGCCGAGACCGCGCGCAATGACTTCGCCGCGTTCCATCACCAGGTAATCGTCGGCCAGTTCCTGCGCGAAGTCGTAGTACTGCTCGCAGAGCACGATGGCCATGTCGCCGCGGTCGGCCAGCATGCGGATCACGCGGCCGATGTCCTTGATGATGCTGGGCTGAATGCCTTCGGTCGGCTCGTCGAGGATCAGCAGCTTGGGCCGGGGCGCCAGCGCGCGCGCAATCGCCAGTTGCTGCTGCTGCCCGCCCGAAAGGTCACCGCCCCTGCGGTGGATCATCTGCTTGAGCACGGGGAACAGTTCGAACAGTTCCGGCGGAATCGGTGTGCTGCCGCGCTTGTAGGCCAGGCCCATGCGCAGGTTCTCCTCGACCGTGAGCCGCGCGAAGATCTCGCGGCCCTGCGGCACGAAGCCGATGCCGGCGCGGGCCCGTTCGTAGGGCGTGGCCTTGTGGATCGGCCGGCCTTCGAGCGCGATGCTGCCGCTCTTGATCGGCACCAGCCCCATCAGCGACTTGAGCAGCGTGGTCTTGCCCACGCCGTTGCGGCCCAGCAGCACGGTGACCTTGCCGAGCGTGGCCTCGAAGCTCAGGTCGCGCAGGATGTGCGAGCCGCCGTAGTACTGGTGGATGTTCTTGACTGTCAGCATGCGTTGGTTTCCTCAGCGGCCCAGATAGACCTCGATCACCCGCTCGTCGGCCTGCACCTCGTCGAGCGTGCCCTGCGCCAGCACCGCGCCGTCGCACAGCACGGTCACGATCTCGGAGATGGTGCGGATGAAGCTCATGTCGTGCTCCACCACCATCAGCGAGTGCTTGCCCTTGAGAGTGAGGAACAGCTCCGCGGTGCGCGCGGTTTCCTCGTCGGTCATGCCGGCCACGGGTTCGTCGAGCAGCAGCAGCTTCGGGTCCTGCATCAGCAGCATGCCGATCTCGAGCCACTGCTTCTGGCCGTGGCTCAGGTTGCCCGCGAGGCGCGACACGCTGTCGGCCAGGTGAATGGTCTGCAGCACCTCGGCGAGCCGGTCGCTCTGCGCCGAATCGAGCCTGAACAGCATCGACGCGCGCACGCCCTTGTCGGTCTTGAGCGCGAGTTCGAGGTTCTCGAACACGGTGAGATGCTCGAACACCGTCGGCTTCTGGAACTTGCGGCCGATGCCCAGTTGGGCGATGTCGGCCTCGCGGTGGCGCAGCAGGTCGATCGTGCTGCCGAAGAAGACCGTGCCCTCGTCGGGCCGCGTCTTGCCGGTGATGATGTCCATCATCGTCGTCTTGCCGGCGCCGTTCGGGCCGATGATGCAGCGCAGTTCGCCCGGCGCGATGTCGAGCGACAGCTTGTTGATCGCCTTGAAGCCGTCGAAGCTCACGCTCACGTCTTCGAGGTAGAGGATGCGGCCGTGCGTCACGTCGACCTCGCCGGGTGTGGCGATGCGGCCGAAGTCGGCGGCGCGGCCGCCCGATTCGGTCTGGCCGGTGGCCACGTGCAGGCCGGCTGCGCGCGCCGCGCGCTCGGCGCCGGCTTCCATCAGGTCGGGCGTCATGCGCGCGCTCCTTTCGCATCCACGGGCAGCGGCACCATCGCGTCGGGCTCGACGCCCTGCTCTGCCGCCACAGCGCGTCGTGCTTGCTGCACGGGCGAGTCCGCTGGCGCCTTCTCCCGCGACAGCCACCTCTTCACCAGCCCGACGATGCCGTTCGGCAGGAACAGCGTCACGGCAATGAACAGCGCGCCGAGAAAGTAGAGCCAGTACTCGGGATACGCCACCGTGAGCCAGCTCTTGGCGCCATTGACGATGAAGGCGCCGATGATCGGGCCGATCAGCGTCGCGCGCCCGCCCACCGCGGCCCAGATCGCGATCTCGATGGAGTTGGCGGCGCTCATCTCGCCCGGGTTGATGATGCCGACCTGCGGCACGTACAGCGCGCCGGCCACGCCGCACATGACGGCCGAGATGACCCAGATCGTGAGCTTGTAGGGCAGCGGGTTGTAGCCCGAGAACATCACGCGCGTCTCAGCGTCGCGGATCGCCTGCAGCACGCGGCCGAACTTGCTGGCGATGAGCCATTTGGCGAACAGGAAGAAGCCCAGCAGCGTGAGGCCCGTGAGTGCGAACAAGGTCATGCGCATCTCCTGCGTGGCGATCGGGATGCCCAGGATGCGCTTGAAGTCGGTAAAACCGTTGTTGCCCCCGAAGCCAGTCTCGTTGCGGAAGAACAGCAGCATCGCCGCGAAAGTCATGGCCTGCGTGATGATCGAAAAATACACGCCCTTGATGCGTGAGCGGAACGCGAAGAAGCCGAACACGAACGCGATCAGGCCGGGCACCGCGACGATGAGCAGCAGCGTCATCGGGAAGCTGCCGCTGAAGGTCCAGTGCCAGGGCAGCTCCTTCCAGTCGAGGAACACCATGAAGTCGGGAAGCTCGCTCTTGTAGTTGCCGTCGCGTCCGATCTGGCGCATGAGGTACATGCCCATCATGTAGCCGCCGAGCGCGAAGAACAGGCCATGGCCGAGCGACAGGATGCCGGTGTAGCCCCAGATCAGGTCCATCGCCAGCGCGGCAATCGCGTAGCACATGATCTTGCCCACCAGCGCCACGGCGTAGTCGCTCATGTGCAGCGGGCTTTCGGGCGGCACCCACATGTTGAGCACCGGCGCCACCGCGCACACCACGATCAGCGCGACGAAGAAGGCCGTCCAGCCCTTGCCGCTCAGCAGCGGCCCTTTGGTTGGCAACGTGACCTTGCTCATGCTTCTGCGCTCCGGCCCTTCATCGCGAAGATGCCCTGAGGTCTCTTTTGAATGAAGATGATGATGAAGACAAGCACCGCGATCTTCGCGAGCACCGCGCCGGCCCAGCCTTCGATGAACTTGTTGAGGATGCCCAGGCCCAGCGCCGCATACACGGTGCCCGCGAGCTGGCCGACGCCGCCCATCACGACCACCATGAAGCTGTCGACGATGTAGCTCTGGCCGAGGTCGGGGCCGACGTTGCCGATCTGGCTCAGCGCGCAGCCCGCGAGGCCCGCGATGCCCGAGCCGAGCGCGAAGGCATAGGTGTCGATACGCGCCGTGTTCACGCCCATGCACGAGGCGATCGGCCGATTCTGCGTGACGCCGCGCACGAACAGGCCCAGGCGCGTGCGGCCGATCAGCCAGCCCATGGCCAGCAGCACCAGCACCGCGAAGACGATGATGCCGATGCGGTTCCATGGCAGCGTCACGTTGCTCAGCATGGTGAAGCCGCCGCTCATCCAGACGGGGTTCTCGACGCCGACGTTCTGCGCGCCGAAGATCGAGCGCACGAGCTGCTGCAGCATCAGGCTGATGCCCCAGGTGGCCAGCAGCGTCTCGAGCGGGCGGCCGTAGAGGAAGCGGATCACGCCGCGCTCGAGCACGGCGCCGACCAGCGCCGACGCCAGGAACGACACGGGAATGGCTGCGACCAGGTACCAACCAAACGCGGCCTCGGGCAGGTAGCGCTGGAAGATGCCCTGCATCACGTAGGTGGCGTAGGCGCCGATCATCATCAGCTCGCCGTGCGCCATGTTGATGACGCCCATCAGGCCGTAGGTGATGGCCAGGCCCAGCGCCGCGAGCAGCAGCACCGAGCCCAGGCTGATGCCGCTGAACACCGCGTTGATGCGGTCGCCCCAGACGAGCGCACCGTCGATCCGTGCGATCGATGCGGTGATCGCCGCCTTCACATCGGGATCGGTTTCATCGGCCAGGCGCTGGTTCAGCAACAGCTTGGTATCGGGGCTGCTGTGGGCGCCCAGGTCCTTGGCCGCGGCAAGGCGGCGGGCCTTGTCGGCGCTGCCGAGCATGCTGGCGGCGCGCACGAGTTCGAGCTGTGCCTTGATCGCCGGGTTGACCTCCGCCGCGAGCGCCTTCTCGATCATCGGAACGCGCGATTCCTCGGGCTCCTTGAAGAGCGCCGCTGCGGCTTCGGCGCGCACCGCGTCGTCCTGGCTCGTGAGCCGGAGCGCGGCCTGCGCGGCATCGAGTGCCCCGCGCATCAGGTTGTTGTTGACCACGTCCTCGGCCGTGTCCGGCACCGGCAGTTCGGCGCCGGTCACGGGGTCGTGGCCCTTGTCGTCCTTCATCACGAAGACCTTGTCTTCGGTGTACTTGACCGCGTCTTCCGACATGGCCTGGAGGAAGGCAACCGTCTTGTCGTCGGCCGTGAGCACGGCCTGGTTGAGCGCGGCGATGCGGGATTCGGAATCGCCCGAGGCGATGGCGCGGGCTTCGTCGGCGGTCAGCGCGTGGACGGCCGACGCTGCGAGGAGCATGGCGGCGAAGGCGCAGTGAAGGGATCGTCGAAGCATCATGGATTCGTGTTGCCCCCTCTCCCCTTGGGGAGAGGGTTGGGGTGAGGGCCAGCGGCCGTGCAGCGAGCGCGGCGACCAGTGGACCGCCGTTGCCCTCACCCCAACCCTCTCCCAGAGGGAGAGGGAGCAAGGCGAGGGACTTGCGACGAGTTACATCGACTTGCCGGCGGGCTGATCGGGCTTCTTGTCGTTGCCTTCGATGTACGGGCTCCACGGCTTGGCCTTCACCGGGCCCGGCGTCTTCCACACCACGCTGAACTGGCCGTCGGCCTTGATCTCGCCGATGAACACGCTCTTGTGCAGGTGATGGTTCTTCTCGTCCATCTTCGAGACGATGCCCGACGGCGCCGTGAAGGTCTGGCCGGCCATCGCGGCGATCACCTTGTCGGTGTCGGTCGACTTGGCCTTCTCGACCGCCTGCTTCCACATGTGGATGCCGATCCAGGTGGCTTCCATCGGGTCGTTGGTGAGCGGCTTGTCCTTGTGGCCCGCGATGTTCTTGGCCTTGGCGTAGTCGCCCCACTGCTTGATGAAGGCGGTGTTGGTCGGGTTCTTGATCGACATGAAGTAGTTCCATGCGGCCAGGTGGCCGACCAGCGGCTTGGTGTCCACGCCGCGCAGTTCCTCTTCACCGACCGAGAAGGCGACGACCGGCACGTCCTTGGCCTTGAGCCCCGCGTTGCCCAGTTCCTTGTAGAACGGCACGTTGGAGTCGCCGTTGATGGTCGACACCACCGCCGTCTTGCCACCGGCCGAGAACTTCTTGATGTCGGCGACGATGGTCTGGTAGTCGCTGTGGCCGAAGGGGGTGTACTTCTCGTCGATGTCGGAGTCCTTCACGCCCTTGCTCTTGAGGTAGGCGCGCAGGATCTTGTTGGTGGTGCGCGGGTACACGTAGTCGGTGCCCAGCAGCACCCAGCGCTTGGCACCGCCGCCTTCCTTGCTCATGAGGTAGTCAACGGCCGGGATCGCCTGCTGGTTGGGCGCGGCGCCGGTGTAGAACACGTTCTTCGAGAGCTCTTCGCCCTCGTACTGCACGGGGTAGAACAGGAGGCCGTTCATTTCCTCGACCACCGGCAGCACCGACTTGCGCGAGACCGAGGTCCAGCAGCCGAAGATCACCGAAACCTTGTCCTGGCCGAGCAGCTGCTTGGTCTTTTCGGCGAACAGGGGCCAGTTGGAGGCCGGGTCGACCACCACGGGCTCGAGCTGCTTGCCGAGCACGCCGCCCTTCTTGTTGATGTCGTCGATGGCCATCAGCACCGTGTCCTTCAGCACGGTTTCCGAAATGGCCATGGTGCCCGACAGCGAGTGCAGCACGCCGACCTTGATGGTGTCGGCGGCAAAGGCCGGCGCAGCGGCAATGCTGGCCAGGGCGACGGCGGCGGTGAGCGCCTTGAGGGTGAAACGACGTTGCATGTGGACTCCTGCTCCGGGGTGGTGTGGACCTGTTGCCGGCGCATGGCCGGCATGGGAGCGAGTCTGCGGAATGGGCCGCGCGGGTGAAATACGCCGGGTGGCGTACACGCGGGGCTGCTGGACCACCTGACATCGCAGGCTCAGCCATCCCGGCGTTTTTGGGATTGAGGGGTTTGGCTCTACGATCAACACCTATGTCCGGCCTGTACAGACCACTGAAGGACCTTCGAAAGGAACGCAGCGACGCGCTCCGGGCCCGCCTTCGGCCGCAAGTCGAGGGTGCGCTTCGCGTATTGCGATCGCAAGGCCTGGTCGTCACGCCGATTGGTTCGTTCGCAAAACCCGACGCCTACTTCGACCCGAACTCCGATATCGATCTGCTCGTGGAAGATTCCGCCGGCCGCAGCGATCTCGAAATTTGGCGCACGGCAAGAGATTGGATCAAGGAGGTCGAGGTCGACGTGGTGATGGCAGACGCAGTGGATGCCGAGATGCTTGAATTCATGAAGGTTGGAGTCACGAATGAGTGAGCAAGCGATTGCGGCGATCGTCAAAAGAGCATTGGGGCGCCTCGTGGCGGAACTCAATGCGATGGAAGAGGACCACCGAGTATTCGAGAAGACCCGCTTGGAAGCGTCTGCCTTCTATTCGGAGCGTGGCCACGCACTGGCAATGGCCTCGCACCTTCAGGGCATGTACTCGCAGGCAGAGAATCTGCTGAAACAAGTGACGGAGCAGCTTGGCGACGAGCTTCGCAAGACAGAGGCTTGGCACAAGCAACTGCTCGAGATTGCCGCCGTGGAGGTTCCGGGCGTACGGAGCGCCATCCTGAGCGAGGAAGCCTATTCCGGTCTCGAATCGATGCTGAGGATGCGCCATGTCATCAGATCGAACTACGCAGGAGACCTCAAGCCAGCCCGCATCCTGGAATTCTTACCCGAAGCAAGGACAGCGATCCAGCACACGATCAACGATCTCGACCTCTTCGCGACCTCACTCATCCAAGGCCCTGGCGACGCACCGGGCGCGTCTCCGCCCCGGCCTTGAACTGCGCACAGGCAAACGCCCACGCCATGCGCGTCGCATCGGGCCCCTCGGGATCGCTGAACGGCTGCTTCGATGCACCGCCGCTCCACGAGTGCCCGAGCCCCGCGATCTCGCACAGCCTGACGAGCGTGCGGCCCTTGCGCGTGAAATCGGTCAGGCGCATCGTGCGGCGCTTGCCGCGCTGCACCACGCGCGCGAGCCCGGGTTTGGCGCCGAGGGCCGTGGCCCAGACGGACGCGCTGTCGACCGCATTGCTGGGCGCCACCACCGTGTCGGCGTCGCCATGCAGCACGAGCATCGGCGGCAGGGTCGCGAACACCGCCGCGGCGCCCAGCGCCTTGCCGACGGCAGTGGCCGGCATCGGCGGCACGTTCTTGCCGCGCATGGCGCCGAGCGCCGTGGCCGACGAGGTGGCGGCGCCGGGCGCCACGCCCGAGTGCATGACGACAGCGCGGAACCGCAGCGGATAGCGCGTGGCCAGCAGCGCGGCCATGCTGGCGCCGGCCGAGAGCCCGACCAGGGCGACGCGCGCACGGTCGACGGGATAGAGCATGCAGGCCTGGTCGACCGCGGCCATCAGCGTGGCGGCTTCGGCGTCGGCCTTGCCGGAGCGGCGCTCGTACCAGTTCCAGCAGCCTTGCGGATGCGCCAGCCGGTCTTGCTCGGGATAGAGCACGAGGAAGCGGTGCCGCAGCGCCAGTGCGTTCATCCGCGTGCTGGCCGCGAAGTCGCGCCCGCTCTGCCCGCAGCCGTGCAGCATCACCATTAGCGGCAGCTTCTCGCCGGGCTGCAGGTTCAGCCCGGCGGGCCGGAAAAGGTGATAGGCGCGGGCGCCGCCGGGCCCAAGCGCCATGCCGCCGATCCAGTCGCCCTTGCCAGGCGGTGGCTTGCGCCGCTCAGCCGCCGCGCGCTGGATCGGGCCCGCCACGCGCCGGCCGCTGCCGAGCGCGAGCTTCGTGAGTGCCTTGAGATTGCGCTCGTAGGCGCGGGCAAAGAGGGAGGGGGCGGTGCGGCGGGCCATGACGCAGTGTGAGGGCAAAGCGCCGGTCGCCCAACCGGAGGCCGGGCCGCCCCGAGGCGGTGAGGCCTCAGTAGATCTCGGGCACGATCATGCTGGCCGGCACCGGCTGCCGAAGGTAGTCGGCGTGGCGTTCGCGTGCGGGCAGTTCCACCGGCGGATGCGGCACTTCCTGGTAGGGCAGCTGGCCCAGCAGGTGGCTGATGCAGTTGAGCCGCGCCTTCTTCTTGTCGACCGCCTGCACCACCCACCACGGCGCCTCGGGAATGTGGGTGCGCTCGAGCATGATCTCCTTCGCCTTGGTGTATTCCTCCCAGCGGCGGCGGCTCTCGAGGTCCATGGGGCTCAGCTTCCACTGCTTGAGCGGATCGTGGATACGGCCGAGAAAGCGCATGTGCTGCTCGTCGTCCGTGATGGAGAACCAGTATTTGATGAGCTTGATGCCCGAGCGCACGAGCATCTTCTCGAACTCGGGCACGGTGCGGAAGAATTCCTCGTACTCGTCGTCGGTGCAGAAGCCCATCACGCGCTCGACGCCGGCGCGGTTGTACCAGCTGCGGTCGAACAGCACCATTTCGCCGGCCGCCGGCAGGTGGGCGGCATAGCGCTGGAAGTACCACTGGGTGCGTTCGCGGTCGTTGGGTGCCGGCAGCGCGGCCACGCGCGCCACACGCGGATTCAGGCGCTGGGTGATGCGCTTGATGACACCGCCCTTGCCTGCGGCATCGCGGCCCTCGAACAGGATCACCACCTTCTGCCGGCTGTGCTGCACCCAGTCCTGCAGCTTGACGAGCTCGCCCTGCAGCCGGAACAGTTCCTTGAAGTAGGCCTGGCGCGCAGCCTTGTCGGTGGCACCGGCGACGGCGCCGTGCTCGTCGATGTGGCGGTCCTCTATCTCCAGCTCGAGCTCTTCGTCGTAGCTGTCGATCAGCTCGCGGGCGATGCGTTGCATCAGGTCTTCGTGGTCTGGAAGTGCGCTCATGGCATCGTGGAAGGAGTGGAGGAAATGACAGGCAGGCCCCGAAGGCATGCCGCATGCTGCCCGCCGCGCATGACGTTTGCGTGACGGCCGACACGATGTTGTCATATTCGGCGAAGACGATCCAGGGACGCCCATCAACGCACAAGCACCTTGCCGGCACTCCACGACCTGGCCGCCCATTCGTACGGCGGCGACGAAGCCGGGCTGATCTGCGGCTATCTGTTCGACGCCGGAGCGCCGGAATCAGCACGGCCGATCGATTCGGCGCAGGCAGCCCTCTGGCTCGAGCAGGTTTCGCAGGGCGGCCCGAGCGCAGCGCCGGGCCGCCCCAAGCAAGCGAGCACCCCCTCGGGGGGCAGCGAGGACACGAAGTGCCGAGCGTGGGGGCACAATTTTGTTTGGCTGCACTTCAACTTGAGCCACGCCCAGGCCGAGCGCTGGCTGCTGCGCCATGCGGGGCTTTCCGACGCCTTCTACGAAGCGCTGCACGAGGGCCTGCCCTCCACCCGCATCGAACGCGCCGACGATTCGCTGATCGCGGTCATCAACGACGTGCACTTCGAGTTCAGCTTCGAGCCCTCGGACATTTCCACGCTCTGGATCAGCGTGGGCCCGCGCCTCGTGGTCACGGCGCGCGCCAAGCCGCTGCGCTCGGTCGACGCGCTGCGCACCGCGGTCAAGGCCGGCGACGCGCCGCGCTCGAGCACCGAACTGCTCGAGCACCTGCTGCGCGCCCAGGCCGACGTGCTGGTGAAGATCGTGCGCGGCGTGACCACGCGCATCGACCGCATCGAAGACGAGCTGCTCGCGGGCCGGCTCGACCACAAGCGCGCGCGGCTCGGCGTGCTGCGCCGGCTGCTGGTGCGGCTGCAGCGGCTGCTCGCGCCCGAGCCGGCGGCGCTGTTCCGGCTGCTGCAGGGACCGCCGGCCTGGATGGCCGAAGCCGATGCCCAGGCGCTGCGCGCCTCGACCGAGGAGTTCTCGGTGGTGCTGCGCGACATGCAGACGCTGCAGGAGCGCATCAAGCTGCTGCAGGAAGAGATCGCCGCCAACGTGAACGAGGACAACAACCGCAGCCTCTTCGTGCTGACCGTGGTGACGGTGCTCGCGCTGCCGATCAACATCCTTGCCGGCCTGTTCGGCATGAACGTCGGCGGCATTCCACTGGCCGAGCACCGGCACGGGTTCTGGATCGTGGTGGCGATCGTTGCGAGCTTCACCGCGGCGGCCGCCTGGGCGGCCTTCCGCAAGAAGCGCTGAGCCCCGCCTCGCGCGGCAGTAATGCTATTTATTTAATAGCAATCAGGACAGCATCCATGCGCCCGCGTCGGTATTCCTTAGCCTCTAGAATGCCGGTGTGTCCTCCATTCTCAACGCCGATCTGCACTGCCATTCCGTGGTTTCGGACGGCACGCTGACGCCCGAAGAGCTGGCCGCGCGCGCCGCTGCCAACGGCGTCGAGTTGTGGGCGCTCACCGACCACGACGAGGTCGGCGGCCAGCACCGCGCGGCTGCGGCGGCACGCGCCAACGGCATGCGCTACCTCACGGGCACCGAGATCTCGGTGACCTTCGCCAACGAGACGGTGCACATCGTGGGCCTGGGTTTCGACCCCGACGACGCCGCGATGACGCAGGGCCTTTACGACACGCGCGGCGGCCGCGGCAAGCGCGCGATGGAGATGGCCGAGGGCCTGGCGCGCGTGGGCATCCATGGCGCCTACGAAGGCGCGCTCAAGTTCGTCGGCAATCCCGAGCTGATCTCGCGCACGCACTTCGCGCGCTTCCTGGTCGAGCAGGGCCACTGCCGCGACACGCCCGAGGTGTTCCGCAAGTTCCTGACCGAAGGCAAGCCCGGCTACGTGCCGCACCGCTGGGCCTCGCTGAAGGATGCGGTGCACTGGATCACCGCGGCCAAGGGCCTGGCCGTGATTGCGCACCCGGGGCGCTACAAGTTCACGGCGAACGAGGAATACGCGCTGTTCCTCGAGTTCAAGGCGCACGGCGGGCGGGCGATCGAGGTCGTCACCGGCAGCCATACGACGGCCGAATACGTCGAGTACGCCGACAAGGCGCTCGAGTTCGATTTCGCCGCCTCGCGCGGCAGCGATTTCCACAGCCCCGACGAAAGCCACTGCGACCTCGGCAAGCTGCCACCGTTGCCCGGTGCGCTCACGCCGGTGTGGGAACTGCTCGGCGACCGCATCCAGCAGTGAGCGCCGCGCAGTGAGCCAGAGCCCCGGGCCCGGCACCGACGGCGCGGCGAACGCGGCGCTGGACGACGCCCGTGCCGCCGCGCGCGAGACGCGCGACCTCGAGTCGGAGCGCATCCTCGCGGGCATCGGCATGGTCATCGTGGCGGTGGCCTGCTTCGCCACGCTCGACACCGCCACCAAGACCTCGACCGCGGCCGTGCCGATCCTCATGGGCGTGTGGTTCCGCTATGCCTTCCAGGCCGTCGCCACCACGGCGGTGCTGCTGCCGCTGCACGGCACGGCGCTGCTGCGCACGCGGCATCCGCGCTACCAGCTGCTGCGCGGCGCGCTGCTGCTGGTGTCGAGCACGCTGGCCTTCCTGAGCCTGCGCTACATGCCGCTGGCCGAGTTCACCTCGATCGTACTGATCGCGCCGCTCGTGATCACGCTGCTGGCGGCGACCACGCTCAAGGAGCGCGTCTCGGTGCTGCGCTGGACGCTGGTGGCCGGCGGCTTCATCGGCACGCTGGTCATCCTGCGCCCGGGCGGCGGCGCTTTCAGCTGGGCCGTGCTGCTGCCGATCGGGCTGGTACTGACCAACGCCTGGTTCCAGGTGCTCACGAGCAAGCTGGCGCAGACCGAGAACCCGCTCACGATGCATTTCTATACCGGCTGGGTCGGCGCGCTGATCGCCTCGCTGGCGCTGCCCTTCGTCTGGACCGCCCTGCCGTCGTGGCACTGGTGGGCGCTGCTGTGCCTCATGGGCTTCATGGGCACCGTGGGGCATTTCATCCTCATCCTCGCGTACCAGCGCGCGCCCGCCTCCACGCTCACGCCCTACCTCTATGCGCAGATCGCCTTCGCTATGCTGGGCGGCTGGCTCGTCTTCTCGCACGTGCCCGACCGCTTCTCGCTGATCGGCATGGCGATGATCGCCATCTGCGGCGCAGCGGGCGCCTGGCTTACCGTGCGCGAACGCCGCGTGCCCATCGAACCGGCGGAATCCTGATCAGGAGGTTTACCCCATGGCCCAATATTTCGAAGTCCACCCCGACAACCCGCAACAGCGCCTGCTCAAGCAGGCCGCCACACTGCTCCAGCGCGGCGAGATCGTGGCCGTGCCCACCGATTCGAGCTATGCGCTGGCCTGCCACCTCGACGACAAGGACGCGGTCGATGCGCTGCGCCGCATCCGCCAGGTCGACGAGAAGCACCATCTCACGCTGATCTGCCGCGACCTGAGCGAGCTGGCCAACTACGCGCGCGTGGACAACAAGCAGTACCGGCTGCTGAAGGCGGCCACACCGGGGCCCTACACCTTCCTGCTCGAAGCCACCAAGGAAGTGCCGCGGCGCGTGAGCCATCCGCAGCGCAAGACCATCGGGCTGCGCGTGCCCGACCACAAAGTGCTTGGCGAGCTGCTCGCGCTGCACGGCGCACCGCTGCTGGCGACCACGCTGATCCCGGCCGGCGAGACCGAGGCGATGAACGATGCCCAGGCCATCCGCGAGCGCTTCGAGAAGCAGATCGCCGCCGTCATCGACGCGGGCGCCTGCCCTTCGCAGCCGACCACCGTGGTCGATCTCACGCCCATGGGCGCGGGCGACGAGCCGGTCGTCGTGCGGCAGGGCCGCGGCGCGCTGGCGGTGCTTGGCCTCTGACGAGCGGCACCGAAGCCCGCACGCCGTCTGACACAATCGCCCAGTGGATATCTCCAACCTGATTCAGACCGTTCTCATCTACGCACTGCCCGTGGTCTTCGCGATCACGGTGCACGAGGCGGCACACGGCTATGTAGCGCGCCATTTCGGCGACAACACCGCCGAAGTGATGGGCCGAGTGACACTCAATCCGATCAAGCACATCGATCCCATCGGGACCATCCTGATGCCGTTGATGCTCTATTTCGCGACCTCGGGCGCCTTCCTGTTCGGCTATGCCAAGCCGGTGCCCGTGAACTTCGGGCGGCTGCGCCATCCGAAGCGCGACATGATCTGGGTCGCGCTCGCCGGCCCCGCATCGAACTTCGTGCAGGCCATCCTCTGGGCACTGCTCTTGGTGGTGATGCTGGCCGCGGGCGTCAATGAAACCTTTTTCATCAAGATGGCGCAGGGCGGCGTGCTGGTCAACCTCGTGATGTGGGCCTTCAATCTGTTCCCGCTGCCTCCGCTCGACGGCGGCCGCGTGCTCGCGGGCCTGCTGCCCAACGGGCCGGCACAGAACTTTCTCGCGCGCATCGAGCCCTTCGGCTTCTTCATCGTGATGGGCCTGGTGCTCGCGGGCATCGTCAGCACCTTCTGGCTGCTTCCGCTGATGGATGTCGGCTACGCCGTGCTGAACCTGCTGATTTCGCCGCTCACGGCTTTGCTGCGCTAGTTACGTTCTTTTTTCTCCATGGCCACGTCTTCCTCCGCTCGTCCCCTGCGCGTGCTCACCGGCATCACGCCCTCGGGCACGCCGCATCTCGGCAACTACGTCGGCTCGATCCGCCATTCGGTGCGCCAGAGCGTGGCGCCGGGCGTGGAGAGCTTCTTCTTCCTGGCCGACTACCACGCGCTCATCAAGGTGCAGGAGCCCGCGCTGATCCAGCGCTCCACGCTCGAGATCGCCGCGAGCTGGCTGGCCTGCGGGCTCGACCCCGAGCGCGTCACCTTCTATCGCCAGTCCGACATCGTCGAGATCACCGAGCTGACCTGGTTTCTCACCTGCGTGACCGGCAAGGGCGTGCTCAACCGCGCCCATGCCTACAAGGCGCAGCTCGACAAGAACGTCGCGAAGGGCGAAGACCCCGATGCCGACGTCACGGCCGGCCTCTTCATGTACCCGGTGCTCATGGGCGCCGACATCCTGATGTTCAGCGCCCACAAGGTGCCCGTGGGGCGCGACCAGGTGCAGCACATCGAGATGGCGCGCGATATGGCGCAGCGCTTCAACCACCAGTACGGCGAGCACTTCACGCTGCCCGAGGCCGAGATCGACGATGCAGTCGCCACCCTGCCCGGCCTCGACGGCCGCAAGATGAGCAAGAGCTACGGCAACACCATCCCGATGTTCGCGCCGCGCGCCCAGCTGCAAAAGCAGATCGCGAGCATCGTGACCGACTCGCGCGCACCCGGCGAGCCCAAGGACACCGAAGGCTCGGCGCTGTTCCAGATCTACCAGGCGTTTGCAAGCGCCGACGAGACCGAGGCTCTGCGCCAGGCCTACGCCGAGGGCATCGCCTGGGGCGATGCCAAGCAGATGCTGTTCGAGCGCATCGACCGCGAAGTGGCGCCGCTGCGCGCGCGCTACGAGGCGCTGATGAACGACCCGGCCGAGATCGAGCGCGTGCTGCTCGCCGGCGCCGAGAAGGCGCGCCAGCGTTCGCGGCCGTTCATGGCCGAGCTGCGCCATGCCGTCGGGCTGCGCAATCTCGCGGCGGGCCGCGACAAGGGCGGTGCCCGCAAGGCGGCCAAGGTCGCGAAGCCGAGCTTCAAGCAATACCGCGAGCGCGACGGCCTGTTCTATTTCAAGCTGCTCGACGCGCAGGGCGTCGCCCTGCTCCAGAGCCGCGGCTTCGCGTCGCCGCAAGACGCCGGCCGCGCCATTGCCACCCTGCAGCAGCAGCGCGCAGAGGCCCTGACCGCGCTCGCCGGGCAGCTCGAGCCGGCCGACGCCGACGCGTTGCGCGCAGCGACCGAGGCACTGGACACACTGGCAGAGGCCGCGGCCGCTGGCAGCAGTGGAAGTTGAAAGAGATCACTCCATCGGTTCACCCGCCGAGGAGCGACCGCTAGAGAAGACGACGGGCGATCATTAAGGAAGAAACATGAGCATTTATGTCATCGACGACCACCCCCTGATGCGCGACGCGATCGTGATGGTGTTGCGACGCCTGCGGCCCGCCGAGAACATCGTCGAGCTAGACCGGCTCGACAAGCTCGCGGGCTCGGTCCAGCAGCGCGGTGCGCCGACCCTCTTCTGCCTCGACCTGAAGCTGCCCGACACCAACGGCGTCTCGGGCGTGGTCGCGGTCAAGCAGGTCTATCCGAACGTGCCGATCGCCGTGTATTCGGCGGCCCCGGCCGCGGACATGGAGGACGCCTGCATCGAAGCCGGCGCCGACACCTACATCGAGAAGTCGGCCAGCTCGGCCGAGCTGGCGGCCGCCCTGCGCGGCCTGCTGATGGCCGGCTCCGAAGAGGCCGACGAGCCCGCGCTCGCCAACAACAGCAAACTTTCCAAGCGCCAGACGCAACTGATCGCGATGCTCGACAAGGGCATGAGCAACCGCGACATCGCCACCGATCTCGAGATCAGCGAGCACACGGTCAAGGTGCACCTCTGGCGCCTGTTCCGGCGCCTGGGCGTCAAGAGCCGCACGCAGGCGCTGCACTACGCGCGCACCAACGGCCTGCTGTCCTCCTCCAACTGAAAGGGCCAGGCAGGCCTAAAAAGAACCGCGCACACACGGCGCGGTTTTTTTCTGCCTTGTCGCGCTTCTTCTCTCAGCCGCCGCCCGAGGCGCTGACGCGCGCCTGGGCCACGGCCTCGTCGGCATCGTGGAGCGCGACGCGAAACACGCTGCCGCTGCCGAGCCGGGAGCGCACGCTGACCGGATGGCCCAGCACATGCGAGAGCCGGGCGACGATCGCCAGGCCGAGGCCGAAGCCGTCCGACGTGCCGGCGTGGTCGGCCACCTTGTAGAACTCCAGGAACACGTCGCGCAGGTGCTCGGGCGCAATCCCGATGCCGGTGTCCCACACCTCCACGCGCAGGCCGTCGCGCGTCTGCCGCGAGGCCAGCAGCACGCCGCCGTGGGTGGTGTACTTGATCGCGTTCGCGAGCAGGTTGCCGATCATCCGGCGCACGCGGATCGGATCGGTCAGGAAGCTGCCTTCGGTCACGTGCACGCGGAAGTCGAGCCCGCGGCTCTCGGCCACCGGGCGGTATTGCAGTTCGAGGTCGTGCAGCAGCTCGGCCACGTCCACCCGCTCGATGTGCAGCCGCACCTGGCCCGAGTCGATGCGCGCCAGGTCGAACATCGAGTCGAACAGCGCATTGACCGCGTGCGTCGCACGAACGATCTTCGGCGCGAGTTCGAGCACCAGCTCGGGCTCGTTGCGCAGCCAGTCGGCATACAGCGACAGGGCCAGCACCGGTTGGCGCATGTCGTGCGCGGCGCTCGCGAGAAAGCGGTTCTTCATCGCCACCGCCGACACCGCGGCCTGCCGCTGCTGCGTGAGCGACTTGATCAGGATGTGGTTGTGGAACAGCAGCTCGAGGCTGTTGCGTGCGGTCTCGTGGATGTGGCGGCCGGCGCGCAGCAGCAGAAACCAGTGCAGCATCGGCAGGATCGGCATCAGGTAGCCGTACTGGAAATGCGGATTCTCCAGCGTGATGCCGACCAGCCGGACCAGCACCGCGCCGAGCATGGTGATGAACAGCGTGTTCACATAGCGCTTGAGCAGCGGCGGATGCAGCGCGAGGCCGTTGAGCGGAAAGGTGCCGACGCCCGCCACGATGAGCCAGCTCATGAACTGGTTGACCTGCGGGATGCGCTCGAAGAACAGCAGGATCGACAGGCCCCAGACGACCGCACTTGCGCTCCAGACGAAGCCATAGCGCTCGGTGAACTGGAGCTGCGCCGCAGCGCTGCGGCCCGCGTAGCGCACGGCATAGACCCTCGCGCCCCAGGCACGACAGGCCGTGGCCACGATGCCCGCGGCAAGCCAGGTCAGCAGTTCCCAGCGCGGTACGTAGAGCCAGCTCAGACCGACCATCGCCGGCATCAGCGCTGCCGACACCAGGTAGGAGCCGCGCGCCGAGCGCATCAAACTGCGGATCAACTCGCCGCGCACCCACGACTCGGCTTCGTCCGCCGACCCCGGGACCGGTGTCAGGCTCGTGATCGACGCATTGGCCATGTGGCGCTGAGCCTCCTCGTTGTTGGAAATCTGGGGTCGCCCACGGCCGCCGCTGAGGCGCAGGGAGGAGGCGATCTTAACGGCGGCCGGAAGGCCGCTCGAGAGGTGTCGGCGCGATAGTTCGCCCGCACCGGCGCACCAGGTCGAGCAACGTGAACTTTCGGCTGAAGCGAGATGCTGCGGCCAAAAAAATAGCCCCTTGCGGGGCCATTTCTGGAGGAGAGGGAGGGATTCGAACCCTCGGTACTATCGCTAGTACGCCTGATTTCGAGTCAGGTACATTCGACCACTCTGCCACCTCTCCGGTGTTTTGTCGAGCCAGCGATTCTAGCAGAGAAATCGCGGGCTTTTTCAAGCCCTGGCCGTTCAGGCCCGCAGCACCTCGCCCCCGCCCAGGTACGGCCGCAGCGCCGCGGGCACGCGGACCGAGCCGTCCTCGTTCTGGTGGTTCTCGAGCACCGCCACCAGCGTCCGGCCGACCGCGAGGCCCGAGCCGTTGAGCGTGTGGACGAGTTCGTTCTTGCCCTGTGCGTTCTTGAAGCGGGCCTGCAGCCGCCGCGCCTGGAAGGCCTCGCAGTTCGAGATCGAGCTGATCTCGCGGTAGGTGTCCTGCGCGGGCAGCCAGACCTCGAGGTCATAGGTCTTGGTGGCGCCGAAGCCCATGTCGCCGGTGCACAGCAGCACCACGCGGTACGGCAGCTCGAGCGCCTGCAGCACGGCCTCGGCATGGCCCGTCATCTGCTCGAGCGCCTCGTAGCTCTTCTCGGGATGGACGATCTGCACCATCTCGACCTTGTCGAACTGGTGCTGGCGGATCATGCCGCGGGTGTCGCGCCCCGCGCTGCCGGCCTCGGAGCGGAAGCACGGCGTATGGGCGGTGAGCCTGATCGGCAGTTGCGACTCGGCCACGACCTCGTCGCGCACGAAGTTGGTCAGCGGCACTTCGCTGGTGGGAATGAGATAGAGCGCCGAATGGTCGGGCGCGGGCTCGCCCTCCTGGCCGCCCTTCTTGGCGGCGAACAGGTCGCCCTCGAACTTGGGCAGCTGGCCGGTGCCGCTGAGCGTGGCGGCGTTGACGATGTAGGGCACGTAGCACTCGGTGTAGCCGTGCTTCTCGGTTTGCGTGTCGAGCATGAACTGCGCGAGCGCGCGGTGCAGCCGGGCGATCGGGCCCTTCATGACCGTGAAGCGCGAGCCGGCGAGCTTGGCGCCGGTTTCGAAGTCGAGCCCGAGCGGCGCGCCCAGGTCGACGTGGTCCTTGGGCGCGAACGGCAGCGGCGTGGCCGATGCACCGGCGCCGCCTTGCGGGCTCCAGCGGCGCTGCTCGACGTTGCCGCTCTCGTCCTCGCCCACCGGCACGCTGGCATGCGGCAGGTTCGGCACCGCCAGCAACAGCGCCTGCAGTTCGGGCTGGATCTCGTCGAGCCGCTTCGACTGCGATTCCTGCTCGGCCTTGAGCGCGTTGACCTCGGTCATCAGCGCATCGACCGATTCGCCCTTGGCCTTCAGCGGGCCGATCTGCTTGTTCAGCGCGTTGCGCCGGGCCTGGATTTCCTCGGTGCGGGTCTGCAGGGTCTTGCGCTCGGCCTCGAGCGCGGTGAAAGCCGCCACGTCGAGGTAGGGCTGGTTCTTCTTGCGTTTTTCGAGACCGGCGACGGCGGAGGCCAGGTCTTTGCGGAGCAGGGTGATGTCGAGCATCGGGCGATTTTAGGTGGCGAGCGACGCGGGATCGACGTTCGCGCCGCAGACGATCAGGCAGACCTTCTCGCCTTCGCGCGGCAGGTACGCGCCGGTCTGCAGCGCCGCGAGCGGCAGTGCGGCGGCGGGTTCCACCGCGAGCTTCATTTCCTTCCAGAGCCACTGCTGTGCGGCACGGATGGCATCGTCGGAAACGAGCAGCGCGTCCTGTACGAATTGCTGGGTGATGTCCCAGGAAATGGCGCCGATGCGGCGCGCGCCGAGCGAATCGGCGGCAATGCCGCCCACGTCGACATCGACCGGCTCGCCAGCTTGCCGCGCGCGGTACAGCGTAGGCGCCTTTTCGGGCTCGAGTGCCACCACGCGGGCGCGCTTCTCGAACCAGCCGGCGAGGCCGCCGATCAGGCCGCCGCCGCCCACGCTCACGAGCACGGCATCGGGCAGGCCGCCCTGGGCCTCGATCTCGTGGCCGAGGGTGCCGGCGCCGGCCACGACCTCGGGCTGGTCGTAGGCGTGGGTCAGCAGCGCTCCGGTCTCCTGCTGCCGCGCGAGGCAGGCCGCCAGCGCGTCGGGATAGAGTTCGCCGACCACGACCACTTCGGCGCCGAGCGCCCTCAGGCGGGCACGCTTGGCTTCGGGCGAGACGCCCGGCAGGAACACCTGGCAGCGCACGCCGAGCGCTTTGGCTGCCGCGGCGGTGGCGATGCCGGCATTGCCGCCCGAGGCCACGACCACGCCGCTGTCGGGAATGTCGTTGGCCAGCAGCCGGTTCATCATGCCGCGCGCCTTGAAGCTGCCGCTCACCTGCAGGTGCTCGAGCTTGAGCCAGACCTCGGCACCGGGGGCTTCAATGCCCAGCGCCGAGGCCGGCAGCTTCCACAGCGGGGTTTCGCGCAGGAAGCCGGCGGGGCCGGCGCGCAGCCGGCTGACGGCGGCTTCGGTTTCGAGGCGCCAGTTGGTTGTCGTTGTTGCTTGCATGTTCAGGAGATGTGCCCCGGCGGCGGGATGTCGTCGAGCTTGAGTCCCTTGGGGAGCGGGAACTTGATGGTTTCCTCGATGCCGTCCATCTTGCGCACCGACACCGCGCCGAACGCGCGCACGCGATCGATCACGTCGCGCACCAGCACCTCGGGTGCCGAGGCGCCGGCCGTGAGGCCGATGCGCGTCTTGCCCTCGAACCATTCTGGCTTCAGCTCGTCGGCCGAGTCGACCATGTAGCTCTCAGTGCCGAGCCGCTGGGCGAGTTCGCGCAGGCGGTTGCTGTTCGAGCTCGTGGGGCTGCCGACCACGATCACGAGCTCGACCTGCGGGCTCATGATCTTGACCGCGTCCTGGCGGTTCTGCGTGGCGTAGCAGATGTCCTGCTGCTTGGGCTCGCGCACGTTCGGAAAGCGCGCGCGCACGGCCGCCGCGATCTCGGCCGCGTCGTCCACGCTGAGCGTGGTCTGCGTCACCACCGCGAGCTTTTCGGCCTGGCCGGGCGACACGCGCGCCACGTCGGCCACGTCCTCGACCAGGTGGATGCCGCTCGAGAGCTGGCCCATCGTGCCCTCGACCTCGGGATGCCCCTTGTGGCCGATCATGATGAACTCGTAACCCTCCTTCGCGAGCTTGGCCACTTCGACGTGCACCTTGGTCACGAGGGGGCACGTGGCATCGAAGATCTCGAAGCCGCGGTCGCGCGCCTCCTGCTGCACCGCCTTGCTCACGCCGTGGGCGCTGAACACCAGCGTGGCGCCCGGCGGCACTTCGGCCAGGTCTTCGATGAAGATCGCGCCCTTGGCCTTGAGCTCGTTGACGACGTAGGTGTTGTGCACGATCTCGTGGCGCACGTAGATCGGCGCGCCGAACTTGGCGATCGCGCGCTCGACAATCTCGATCGCGCGGTCGACGCCGGCGCAGAAGCCGCGCGGCTCGGCGAGGAGGACTTCCGAGATGGCTGGCACTGCGCTCATAGCACCCCGATCAGCTTCACTTCGAAGGTCACGGGCTGGCCGGCCAGCGGATGGTTGAAATCGAAGCGCACCGCAGTGTCGTTCGATTCGACCACCGCGCCCGCGTAGCTGCCGACGCCGTCGGGCGTGGGGAACTGCACCACGTCGCCGACCGCGTACTGCTCATCGGGGTCGCCCATCTGCGCGAGCAGCTTTCTCGCCACCCACTGCTGCATCTCGGGGTTGCGCTCGCCGAAGGCCTCGCCGGCCGGCAGCTCGAAGGTGGCGTGCGTGCCCTCCTCGAGGCCGATCAGCCGCTGCTCGACGGCCGGCGAGAGCTCGCCGGTGCCGAGCGAGAGCGTGGCGGGCTTGTCGGCGAAGGTGTTGATGATGTCGCCTGCCGGACCCGAGAGGCGGTAGTGCAGGGTCAGGAAAGAGGCGGAAGTCACGACATGGGACATGGGTGCGGCGGAGGTGGGCAAAGACAAGGTGGGTGTCCCGATAAACTGGACCGCATTTTAAGGAGCCGGGGCTTCCACCCGCTCTTCGAAGGTTTCCCAAGGTTTCACCCGATTTTCCCGATGGCATTCAAGGACCTCCCCGCCCACGCCCGCCCGCGCGAGAAGCTCATCGCGCGCGGTGCTGCGGCGCTGGCCGATGCCGAGCTGCTGGCGCTGCTGCTGCGCACCGGGGTGGCCGGCAAGAACGTGCTCCAGCTCGCCCAGGAACTGCTCGAACGCTTCGGCGGGCTTTCGGGCCTGCTCCAGACCGGGGCCGCAGACCTCAAGGTCGTGAAGGGCATGGGCGGCGACAGCAAGCGCGCCGAGCTGATCGCGGTGCTCGAACTCGCGCGCCGCGCCATGGCCGAGCGCCTCAAGGAGCGCACCGTGTTCGATTCACCCGACAGCGTGAAGCAGTACCTGCAGATGCACATCGGATCGCGGCCCTACGAGGTGTTCGCCGTGCTGTTCCTCGACGCGCAGCACCGGCTGATCGTGCTCGAGGAGCTGTTCCGCGGCACGCTGACCCAGACCAGCGTCTATCCGCGCGAAGTGGTGGTGCGCGCGCTGCACCACCAGGCGGCCGCCGTGGTGCTGTCGCACAACCACCCGAGCGGCAGCATCGAGCCATCGCGGGCCGACGAGGCGCTCACCCAGACGCTGCGCGCCGCACTCGCGCTGGTCGACGTGCGCGTGCTCGACCATGTGATCGTCAGCACCGGCCAGGGCTTCTCGATGGCCGAGGCGGGGGTGCTCTGATGGCGTCGCGCAAGCCGCCGGGCCAGGCGCCGATCAAGGACCTCTCCGACCTGAAGCAGGTTCAGCGCGCGCTGGCGGAAACCCGCGAGCGCGAGGCCGCCGAGGCGGCTGCGCAGGCCGCGGCGGAGCGCCGGCGCGCGGCCGAGAAAGACCTGTTCACGCGCGCCATCGGCGCGACCGAGCCTCTCAAGCGCAAGGCCGCGGTGCCGCTCATGCCCGAGCCGCCCGCGCCGATCCCCGTGCAGCACCAGCTCGACGAGCAGCGCGTGCTGCGCGAATCGCTGTCCGACGAGTTCGACGTGACGACCCTGCTCGACGTCGACGACGCGATGAGCTTTCGCCGCCCCGGCATCGGCACCGACGTGACGGCGCGGCTGCGCAAGGGCGACTGGAGCATCCAGGCGCAGATCGACCTGCACGGCCTGCGCAGCGACGAAGCGCGCGAGGCGCTCGGCGGCTTCATCCGCAGTTCGTACAAGAAGGGGCTGCGCTGCGTGCGCGTGGTGCACGGCAAGGGGCTCGGCTCGCCGGGCCGGCAGCCGGTGCTCAAGACCAAGACGCAGCGCTGGCTGATCCAGAAGAACGAGGTGCTGGCCTTCGTGCAGGCCAAGCCGGCCGAAGGCGGTGCCGGCGCGCTGGTGGTGCTGCTGGCCCCCGCGCGCCGCTGAGCCTCAGGCCAGGTGGTTCTTGAGCGGCACGGCCGCATCGGCCACCGCGTCGGGCGCCGGGCTGCGGCCGGCCTCAAGCAGCTTGCGGCTCATCATGTGGTCGACCGGGGCGTTGACCGATTCGACGCACACCAGCTGGCCGTCGACGTAATGGAACAGCGAGAACGCCTCGGGCTTGGGCCCCGCGCGGCGCACGCTCGCGAGCCCCGGCGTGCCTTCGGCGGGCATCAGGCCGGCCATCTGCAGGCGCAGCGCGCCCTGGTCGGACCAGAACCACGCCACCGCGTCGTGCGGGCGCGGCGCGCCGGTGAGCGTGGTCACCGCCGTACGCGCCTGGTCGTTGGCGTTCTGCACCGATTCGAGCCGCAGCGCGCGGCCCGCGCGGCGGTCGGGAAAGCGCGTGCAGTCGCCCACCGCGAGCACGCCGGGCGCGCTGGTCTGCATGTGGCCGTCGACCACGATGCCGTCGGCGCATTCGATGCCGGCCGCCTGCGCCAGTGCGGTCTCGGGCACCGCGCCGATGCCGAGCAGCAGCAGGTCCACCGGCTGCCGTTCGCCGTTGACCTGGACCGACAGCAGCCGGTCGCCTTCGACCTCGAACGCCCCGGTGCGCGCGCCGAGCACGATCTCGATGCCGGCCGCGCGGTGCGTCGCGAGCACGTGGGCCGAGAGCTCGGGAGACACCGCGCGGCCGAGCAGCCGCGGCGCGCTTTCGATCACCCGCACCTGCTTGCCGAGCGCGCGGGCCGTCGCGGCCACCTCGAGCCCGATGAAGCCGCCGCCGAGGACGGTGACCCGCTCGGCATCGGCCAGGCACGCGCGCAGGCGATGCGCCTCGTCGGCCGCGCGCAGGCTGACCACGTTCTCGAGGCCCGGCTGCAGGTCGGGCATCTGGCGCGCGCGCGTGCCGGTCGCCAGCACCAGGTGTTCCCAGGGCAGCACCGCGCCCGAGCGCAGCCCCACGGTGCGCGCCTCGCGGTCGATGGCCACGGCCGCGTCGCCCAGGTGCAGCGTGATGCCGGCGTCGCGGTACCAGTCGAGCGCCTTGTGCGGCTGGGTGGTTTCCTCGTGGCTCTTGAGAAAGGCCTTGGACAGCGGCGGGCGGTGGTAGGGCTCGCAAGCCTCTTCGCAGACCAGGTGCACGCGTGCGCCCTGCCCCGCTTCGGCGAGTCCGGCGCAGAGCTGGGCCGCGGCATGGCCGCCGCCGATGATGACGATGGAATTCATTGGACGAAGGTCTTTCTTCGGAAGTGGTTGTCTCGTTTCAGCCGCCGCGGTTGCGCATCCAGTCGGCGGTCTGGAAGAAGGAGTCGCGCAGCCTGGCGCGCAGGCCCTCGGGCACGCCGGTCTCGCCCATCGCCTGGTCCATGCAGGCGAGCCACTGGTCGCGCTCCTTGATGCCGATGGTGTGGCCGCCGATGCTTTGCGGCAGGTGCCGCGCGCGCAGCATCGGATGGCCGAAGCGGTCGGTGTAGTGCTGCGGCCCGCCGAGCCATCCGCAGAGGAACCAGAACAGGCGCTGGCGGGCGTTGTCGAGGTGGGTGCCATGCACCGCGCGCAATTCGACGTATGCGGGTTCGAGCTCCATGAGGTCGTAGAAGCGGTCGACCAGCGCCTGCACCTTGGGTTCGCCGCCGATCCACTCGAACGGGGTGTCGAAGGGGGGCTTTTCGTGAATCTGCATGGCGGGGAGTATCCCTCCTCGCCTATTCCGGCATCCGGGCCATGGGATGCGGAAACCAACGCGGCAGGTGCGCCATCGCGCCATGCAGCGAGTCGAGCACATGCAGGGCCTGGTCGAGAATGGCCGCCGGCGGATGTTTGAGGTCGGGCACGATCACGACGCGCAGGCCCGCGGCCAAGGCGGCCCGAGCGCCGTACTCGCTGTCCTCGAAGGCCACGCATTGCGCCGGTTCGACGCCCAGGCGTGCGGCCGCGAGCAGGTAGAGCGCGGGGTCGGGCTTGGCGCGCGCCACCTCGTCCCCGCCGGCGAAAGCGTCGAAATGGTCGAGCACGCCGAGACTGCCGAGGCAGGCCTGGATCTGCGCGCTGGTCGACGACGACGCCACGGCGCAGCGCGTGCCCTGCTCGCGCAGCGCGCCCAGGAATTCGGCCGCGCCGGGCTTGATGGGAAAAAGCGGAACGCCGTCCGCGCGCTCCAGCTGCAGGCACTTGCGGACATGGTCGATGGCGTGCAGGTAGGCCTCGTCGCCGCCGAGCAGCGTGCGCAGGATCAGCTGCGACTCTGCCGTGGCCAGTCCCACGCACTGGAGGTAGTGACTCTGCGAAAGCTCGATGTCGAGCGTGCGGGCGGCCTCGATCCAGGCGGCCATGATGGGCCGCTCCGAATCGATCAGCAGCCCATCCATGTCGAAGATGGCGGCGGCGAACATGGCCGCATCTTAGGGCCCTGCCGGCCCGCCGTCAGTCGCGCGCCAGCGCCCGGTCGAGCCCCAGCGCGGCCAGCGTGCCGACCGCGCCCGACAGCAGGTAGACGCTGACGTAGGCGAGCCCGAAGTTGGCCGACAGGCCCAGCGCCACGAGCGGCGCGAAGGCCGCACCGATGAGCCATGCGAGGTCGGCCGTGAGCGCTGCGCCGGTGTAGCGGTACCTCGGCGCGAAGTTCGAGTTCACGGCGCCGGCCGCCTGGCCGTACGACAGGCCCAGCAGCACGAAGCCCAGCAGGATGAAGATGTCCTGCCCGATCCGGCCGCCGTCGAGCAGGGTGGGCGCGAAGCCGCTGAACACCGCGATCAGCGCGGCCAGTCCGCCGAGCGTGAAGCGCCGGCCCACACGGTCGGCGATCAGGCCCGATGCCACGATGCCAGCGGCGCCGAGCACCGCGCCGATCATCTGCACCACGAGGAATTCGGTGATCGACTGGTCGGAATACAGCGTGATCCACGACAGCGGGAATACCGTGATCAGGTGGAACAGCGCGTAGCTCGCGAGCGCCGCGAAGGCGCCGATCAGCAGGTTGGTACCCTGCGACGAGCGCAGCAGTTCCATCACCCCAGTGGGCTCGAGCTCGCGCTCCTCGAGCTGGCGCGAATACTCGTCGGCGGCCACGAGCCGCAGCCGCGCAAACAGCGCCACGACGTTGATCGCGAAGGCCACGTAGAAGGTGTAGCGCCAGCCCCAGTCGAGGAAGTCCTTGTGCGAGAGGTTGCCGTACAGAAAAGCGAACAGTGCGCTGGCCACGAAGAAGCCGAGCGGCGCGCCGAGCTGGCCCAGCATCGCGTACCAGCCGCGGCGGTTCTTCGGTGCATTGAGCGCGAGCAGCGACGGCAGCCCGTCCCAGGAACCGCCGAGCGCGAGGCCCTGGGCAAAGCGGAAGATCGAGAGCAGCACGATCGCGGTGAAGCCGATGCTCGCGTAACCCGGCAGGAAGGCGATGCCGGCGGTGGAGGTGCCGAGCATGAACAGCGCGATGGTCAGCTTGGCCTCGCGCCCGAAGCGCCGCTGGATCGCCATCGAGATGATGGTGCCGAACGGCCGTGCGATGAACGCGAAAGAAAAGACCACGAAGGCGTAGAGAGTTCCCTCGAGGCGCGCCTCGAACGGGAAGAACACCGCCGGGAACACCAGCACGGAGGCGATGCCGTAAACGAAGAAGTCGAAGTACTCCGACGCCCGGCCGATGACCACGCCCACGGCGATCTCGCCAGGCGCGATATGTGAATGCCCATCACCCTGCGGGGCATCGTTTACAGACGTGTTCGGCGCGGGCTGCGCCCCGTGCGGACGGATGCTGGACGTCGTCGTCATTGCGTTCTTTATTCGGGTGTGTCACGGACAGTGACAGGGATAGACCATGGAACCAAGGCGCCAAGCGTCTCACCGAACGGACATTCCCGCCATAGGACAAAACGTCCAATGGCCGGCCGCCGCCTTTGGTCGTAGATTGTGGGTTCCTTGCGCAGCCCACGCACTACCTTCTTTCGGCATGCCTACCTCCAAATCCCTTCGCCGATGGCTCCTGTTGCTCCCGCTGGCCCTGCTCGCAGGCTGCAACACGGTGCTGCTGAACCCGTCCGGCGACATCGCCAACCAGCAGGGCCGACTCATCGTCGTGTCCACCGTGCTGATGCTGATCATCATCGTCCCGGTGATCGCGCTGACGCTCTACTTTGCCTGGCGCTATCGCCAGTCGAGCAAGGAGGCCGAGGCCGAGTACGCGCCCGACTGGGACCACTCGACGCAGCTCGAGCTCGCGATCTGGGCCGCGCCGCTTTTGATCATCATCGCGCTCGGCGCGATCACCTGGATCAGCACCCACACGCTCGACCCCTACCGCCCGCTCGACCGCATTGAGGCCGGGCGCCCGGTGCCCGCCGACGTCAAGCCGCTCGAGGTGCAGGTGGTGGCGCTCGACTGGAAGTGGCTCTTCATCTATCCCGAGCAGGGCATCGCCACGGTCAACGAGATGGCGGCTCCGGTCGACCGGCCGATCAGCTTCAAGCTCACCGCCTCCACCGTGATGAATTCGTTCTTCATCCCGGCGCTGGCGGGCCAGATCTACGCCATGCCGGGCATGGAGACCAAGCTGCATGCGGTCATCAACAAGCCCGGCGAGTTCGAGGGCTTCTCTGCCAACTACAGCGGCGCGGGCTTCTCGGGCATGCGTTTCAAGTTCCACGGACTCAGTGATGAGGGCTTCGACCAGTGGGTGCAGAAGGTCAAGGCCGGCAAGGACGGCGAGCTCGACCGCGAGAAATACCAGCAGACGCTCGAGCGCCCGACCGAGCGCGAGCCGGTGCGCCATTACGGCAGCGTCGCGCCCGACCTGTATGGCGCCATCCTCAACCTGTGCGTCGACCGCAACAAGATGTGCATGCACGAAATGATGGCGATCGATGCGAGCGGCGGCCTCGGCAAGCCCGGCGCATTCAACGTCGCCACCAAGGCGGCCTGGCAGGCCGATGACCTCCTCACCGCGGCGCCCCGGCGCAAGTACGTCACCGCGATGTGCACCACCGAAGAATGACGATGTTCGAGAACCTTGACCTGACGAAGCTGATCTTCGGCCGCCTCAGCTGGGAGGCGATTCCCCTGCACGAGCCCATCCTGCTCGCCACCTTCGCGGCCGTGGTGCTGGGCGGGCTCGCCATCGTGGCGGCGCTCACCTACTTCAAGCTCTGGGGCACGCTGTGGCGCGACTGGTTCACCAGCATCGACCACAAGAAGATCGGCATCATGTACATCGTGCTGGGCCTGGTGATGCTGCTGCGCGGCTTTGCCGACGCCCTGATGATGCGGGCGCAGCAGGCCGTGGCCTTTGGCGACAACATGGGCTATTTGCCGCCGCACCACTACGACCAGATCTTCACCGCGCACGGCGTGATCATGATCTTCTTCGTGGCGATGCCGCTGGTGACGGGCCTCATGAACTTCGTGGTGCCGCTGCAGATCGGCGCGCGCGACGTGGCGTTCCCGTTCCTCAACAACTTCAGCTTCTGGATGACCACTTTCGGCGCCGGCCTCGTGATGGCGTCGCTGTTCGTCGGCGAGTTCGCCAAGACCGGCTGGCTCGCCTACCCGCCGCTGTCGGGCATCCTCTACAGCCCCGACGTGGGGGTCGACTACTACATCTGGTCATTGCAGATCGCGGGCGTCGGCACATTGCTCTCGGGGGTGAACCTCTTGGTCACCATCGTGAAGATGCGCGCGCCCGGCATGACGATGATGAAGATGCCGGTCTTCACCTGGACGGCGCTGTGCACCAACGTGCTCATCGTGGCCGCCTTCCCGGTGCTGACCGCCGTGCTGGCCCTGCTCTCGCTCGACCGCTATGTCGGCACCAACTTCTTCACGAACGACCTCGGCGGCAACGCCATGATGTACGTGAACCTGATCTGGATCTGGGGCCACCCCGAGGTGTACATCCTGATCCTGCCGGCCTTCGGCATCTTCTCGGAAGTGGTCTCCACCTTTTCGGGCAAGCGCCTGTTCGGCTATGCCTCGATGGTGTACGCCACGGTGGTGATCACCATCCTGTCGTACCTCGTCTGGCTGCACCACTTCTTCACCATGGGCTCGGGCGCCAGCGTGAACTCGTTCTTCGGCATCACGACGATGATCATCTCGATTCCCACGGGCGCGAAGATCTTCAACTGGCTGTTCACGATGTACCGCGGCCGCATCCGCTACGAGCTGCCGATGATGTGGACCATCGGCTTCATGGTCACCTTCGTGGTGGGCGGCATGACGGGCGTGCTGCTCGCTGTTCCGCCGGCCGACTTCGTGCTGCACAACAGCCTGTTCCTGATCGCCCACTTCCACAACGTGATCATCGGCGGCGTGCTGTTCGGCATGCTGGCCGGCATCACCTACTGGTTCCCGAAGGCCTTCGGCTACAAGCTCGATGCGTTCTGGGGCAAGTGCTCGTTCTGGTTCTGGCTGGTGGGCTTCTGGGTCGCGTTCATGCCGCTGTACGTGCTCGGCCTGATGGGCGTCACGCGCCGCATGAGCCACTTCGAGGACACTTCGCTGCAGATCTGGTTCCAGGTCGCCGCCTTCGGCGCGGTGCTGATCGCGCTGGGCATCGCCTGCTTCCTGATCCAGCTGGTGGTGAGCTTCATCCGCCGCGAGTCGCTGCGCGACACCACCGGCGACCCGTGGAACGGCCGCACGCTCGAGTGGTCGACCTCGTCGCCCCCGCCGGCCTACAACTTCGCGTTCACGCCGCGCATCCATGACAACGATGCCTGGACCGACATGAAGCGCCGCGGCTATGCGCGCCCGCTCGAAGGCTACACGCCGATCCACATGCCGAAGAACACCAGCGCCGGCTTCATCGTCGCGGCCCTGTCCGCGGCCTGCGGTTTCGGGCTGATCTGGCAGATGTGGCTCTTTGCCGGCGTGGCATTCGTCGCCCTGGTGGCCGCCGTGATCGTCCATACCTTCAACTACAAGCGCGACTACTACATCCCCGCTGAAGACGTCGTCCGCACCGAGACCGAACGCACGCGCCTGCTGGCCACCGCCCATGTCTGACACCACCGCACTCCACGCCCATAGCGACCAGACGGGCAAGCCGCCCGTGTTCGAGCTGTTCCACGTCGGCAACGACCACCATCCGGAGAACGCAACCCTGCTCGGGTTCTGGATCTACCTGATGAGCGACTGCCTGATCTTCGCCTGCCTGTTCGCGGTGTACGGCGTGCTGGGCCGCAGCTATGCGGCCGGGCCTTCGGGCGCCGACCTGTTCGACCTGCAGCTGGTGGCGGTCAACACCGCGCTGCTGCTGCTGTCGTCGATCACCTACGGGTTCGCCGTGCTCGAGATGCAGAAAAAGCGCATGCGCGGCACGCTCGCCTGGCTCGCCGTGACCGGCCTGCTCGGTGCGGGCTTCATCGGCCTGGAGCTCTACGAATTCGCGCACCTGATCCACGAAGGCGCGGGCCCGCAGCGCAGCGCCTTCCTGTCGGCTTTCTTCGCGCTGGTCGGTACCCACGGGCTGCACGTGAGCTTCGGCCTCATCTGGCTCGTGGTGCTGCTGTTCCAGCTGCCGAAGCACGGCTTCAGCGCCGCCAACCGCCGCCGCGTGATGTGCCTGTCGATGTTCTGGCACTTCCTGGACGTCATCTGGATCGGCGTCTTCACCTTTGTGTACCTGATGGGATCGATGGCATGACGACAGCCTCCGCACACGACGACCACCACGACGACGACGACGGCCCGGCGAGCCACAGCACCTTCAAGGGCTACATGACCGGCTTCGTGCTGGCCGTGATCCTGACCGCGATCCCGTTCTGGCTGGTCATGGGCAACGTGCTCGGCAAGCCCAGCACCACCTCGTTCGTGATCCTCGGCCTGGCCGCGGTGCAGATCGTGGTCCACATGGTCTACTTCCTGCACATGGACGCCAAGTCCGAGAGCGGCTGGAACATGCTGGCGCTGATCTTCACGATCGTGCTCGTCGTGATCACGCTGGCCGGATCGCTCTGGGTCATGTACCACATGAACGCCAACATGATGCCGATGTCGGTGCACGACATGAAGAACATGCCCTGACGCCGATGCCGTGACCGCCACGCCGCCAGACCGCCCCACCCCCGCCGCCATGCCGGCCGGCCGCCAGCGCCCTGCGGCCACGCGGATCGTCGCCATGGTGTTCGCGGCGCTGGCATTCGCGGGCTTCGTGGCGCTCGGCAACTGGCAAGTCGAGCGCCGCGCCTGGAAGCTCGATCTCATCGCACGCGTCGAGGCGCGCGTGCATGCCCCGGCCGCGCCGCCGCCTGCGCGCAGCCAGTGGCCGCAAGTGAATACGGCCAACGACGAATACCGGCATGTGCGCATCGCCGGCACCTTTCTCCACGACAAGGAGACGCTGGTGCAGGCCAGCACCCGGCTCGGCGCCGGCTTCTGGGTGCTGACGCCGCTCGCGACCGCCGACGGCGTGGTGCTGGTGAACCGCGGCTTCGTACCGCCCGAGGCCCGCACGCGCGCCGCCCGCGCCGCGAGCGAGCCGCGCGGCGAAACCCGCGTGACCGGCCTGCTGCGCATCACCGAGCCCGGCGGCGGCTTCCTGCGCCGCAACGATCCCGCCGCCGACCGCTGGTTCTCGCGCGACGTGCAGGCCATCGCCGCGGCGCGCGGTCTCTCCGACGTGGCGCCCTATTTCGTCGATGCCGCGGCGGCAGAGGCCCCGCCCGGCGCTGCGGCCGGCTGGCCCGCTGGCGGCCTGACGGTCGTCGCCTTTCCGAACAGCCATCTGGTCTACGCGATCACCTGGTACGGCCTGGCGCTGATGGTGGCGGGCGCGGCGTGGTTCGTCTGGCGCGACGACCGGCGGCGCGGCCGGGGCCTGCCGGCCGCGAACGGTGAAAATGCGGCCCATGCCGCCGACCCCAGCGCCCGCCCCGGAGCCCCCGATGCCCCCCGCGACTGAAGCGACGACCAGCGCGGTGGCCGGCGAGCTGCACCCGCTGCGCGCGGGCGTCGCGAGCCTGGACAACGCCACCGGCCACCAGAACATGCAGCAGCTGATCCAGCTGCGCTGGTTCGCGGTGGTGGGACAGGTCGTCACGATCCTCGTGGTGCACTACGGCTTCGGCATCCGGCTGCCGCTCGACCAGATGCTGCTGGTGCTGACCTGCCTGGCGCTCTTCAACGGCGTGAGCCTGCTGCGATCGCGCCAGATCCGCCGCGTGACCAACGGCGAGCTGTTCCTCGCGCTGCTGGTCGACGTCGCCACGCTCACCGCGCAGCTCTACCTGAGCGGCGGCGCCACCAACCCCTTCGTCTTCCTGTACCTGCTGCAGGTCATCCTGGGCGCGGTGCTGCTCAAGGCCTGGTCCACCTGGACCATCGTCGTGGTCACCGGTGCCTGCTTCGCGGGCCTGGCGCTGTTCTCGCGCCCGCTCGCGCTGCCGCTCGACCACGACCGCGGCCTCTGGAGCCCGTATGTCCAGGGCATGCTCGTGTGCTTTGCGCTCAATGCGGCGCTGCTGGTGGTGTTCATCACGCGCATCAGCCGCAACCTGCGCGCCCGCGACCAGCGGCTGGCCGACCTGCGCCAGCGCGCCGCCGAAGAAGAGCACATCGTGCGCATGGGGCTCCTGGCCTCGGGCGCCGCGCACGAGCTGGGCACGCCGCTTGCCACGCTCGCGGTGATCCTCGGAGACTGGCGGCGACTGCCGCATTTCAGCTCCGACCCCGAACTCCTGACCGAGGTGGCCGAGATGGAACTCCAGATCCAGCGCTGCAAGAGCATCGTGAGCGGCATCCTGCTGTCGGCTGGCGAGACGCGCGGCGAATCGTCCGAAGAAACCACGGTGAGCACCTTCCTCGACGAGCTGGTCGATGAATGGCGCACCACGCGCCCGGTGGAAGCCTTCGAGTACGACAACCGCTTCGGCCAGGACCTGCCCATGGTCTCCGACTCGGCCCTCAAGCAGATGGTCTGCAACGTGCTCGACAATGCCCTCGAAGCCTCGCCGCACTGGCTGCGCCTCGAAGTGGCGCACGATGCCGATGCGCTGATCCTCACGGTCACCGACACGGGGCCGGGTTTCCTGCCGGCGATCCTGAAGGAGTTCGGCAAGCCCTACCAGTCGAGCAAGAACCGGCCCGGCGGCGGGCTCGGACTGTTCCTGGTCGCGAACGTCGCGCGCACACTGGGCGGCCGCGTCGCGGCGCGCAACCGGGCCGAAGGCGGCGCGGTCGTGACCATCACGCTGCCGCTCGCGGCCGTGGTGCTCGACGAAGAGGACGACGCCACGCTCGAACACGCCATCGCCGCCAGCGGCGCTAAGACCCCATGACCGACGAAGACACCGCCGCCGACGCCGGCCGCCGCCTGCTGATCGTCGAGGACGACGCGGCCTTCGCCCGAACACTGGGCCGTTCGTTCGAGCGCCGCGGCTATTCGGTGGCGCTGGCCAGCAGTCTCGAAGACGTCGAACAGCTGCTGCTGCAGGGCGATGCATCGGGCTACGGCTACGCGGTGGTTGACCTCAAGCTCAACGGCGAAGCCTCGGGCCTGGCGTGCGTGGAGCGGCTGCACCGGCACGCTCCCGAGATGCTCATCGTCGTGCTCACGGGCTTCGCGAGCATCGCCACCGCCGTCGAGGCGATCAAGCTCGGCGCCTGCCACTACCTCGCCAAACCCTCGAACACCGACGACATCGAGGCCGCGTTCGGTCGCGCCGCCGGCACCACGGAGGTCGAGCTGACGAACCGCTCGACCTCGATCAAGACGCTCGAGTGGGAACGCATCCACGAGACGCTCGCCGAAACCGGCTTCAACATCTCCGAGACCGCGCGGCGGCTCGGCATGCACCGGCGCACGCTCGCGCGCAAGCTCGGCAAGCAGCAGGTCAAGTAGCGCGACGCCGTCGCGTCAGTAGGTTCCGGGGTACGCGCCGCCGTCCGCGAGCACGTTCTGTCCGGTGACGTAGCCTGCCTGCATGCTGCAGAGGAACGCGCAGATCGCGCCGAACTCGGCGGGTGTGCCGAAGCGCTTCGCCGGAATGTTCTTCTTGCGGGCTTCCCAGACGGTGTCGAAGTCCTGGCCGGTCTTTTGCGCCGTGCCGGCCATGGTGCCCTTGAGGCGATCGGTGTCGAACGAGCCCGGCAGCAGGTTGTTGATCGTCACGCCCTTGGCCGCGATGGCGGTGCGCGCCACGCCCGCCACAAAGCCGGTCAGGCCGCTGCGTGCGCCGTTCGACAGGCCGAGGATGTCGATCGGCGACTTCACCGAGCTCGAGGTGATGTTGACGATGCGCCCGAACCCGCGGCTGGCCATGCCGTCCACCGTGGCCTTGATGAGTTCGATCGGCGTGAGCATGTTGGCATCGACCGCCTTGATCCAGGCCTCGCGGTCCCAGTTGCGGAAGTCGCCGGGCGGCGGTCCGCCGGCGTTGGTCACCACGATGTCGAAGTCGTGGCCGAGCGCGAACACCGCGGCGCGGCCGGCCTCGGTGGTGATGTCGGCCGCCACCTGCTTGACGAACGCGCCACCCGCGCCCTTGGCCGCATCGAGCTTCTTCGCGGCCGCTTCCAGCGCCTCGGCGCCGCGCGCCACGATCACCACGTTGACGCCTTCGCGCACCAGCGCCTCGGCGCAGCCGTAGCCCAAACCCTTGCTCGCGCCGCACACCAGTGCGGTCTTGCCTGCAATACCCAGATCCATGTCGTTGCTCCTGAACTGCAGGGACGCCGAACCTAGCGCCCCTTGCGTGTGAAAACGAAGATGCCCGCGATCACGAGCACCGTGCCGGCCGCGATCCACGCGGTGAACGGCTCGTCGAGTATGACCACGCCCATGAGGATGGTGGACAAGGGCCCGATCATGCCCGTTTGCGCGGCCATGGCGGGGCCGATGCGCTCGATGGCCATCATCACCATCAGCACCGGCACCGCGGTGCACAGCGTGGCATTGAGCACCGACAGCCAGATGACCTCGGGCGCCAGTTGCATCGCCACGCTGACTGGCCGCATGAGCACGAACTGGACGATGCACAACACGCACGCCACGGTGGTGGCCAGGCCCACGAGCCGCAGCGATCCGAGCCGCTTGACGAATTCGCCGCTGTAGACGAGGTAGCCCGCATAGCTCACCGCGCTCAGGAACACCAGGAACGCGCCCCATGCCGCCGCGCCGCCGCCCTTGCCGTCGCCGCCGCTCCAGAGTTCGTGGCCGAACACCAGCAGCACGCCGGCATAGCTCACGACCATGCCGAGCACCTGCGGCCGCGTCGCGCGGCGGCGGTACAGGAGCCAGCCGAACAGCAGCACCAGCGTCGGGTTGAGGTACAGGATCAGCCGCTCGAAACTGGCCGAGATGTAGGCGAGCCCCGCAAAGTCGAGAAAGCTCGCGAGGTAGTAGCCCGAGAACCCGAGCCCGATCACGCCGAGCCAGTCGCGCCGCGTGAGCGCCGGCTTGCCGCGCCCGGCCCACCACGCCATCACCGCGAAGAGCGGCAGCGCGAACAGCATGCGCAGCATGATCAGCGTGACCGCGTCCACGCCGTAGCGGTACGCGAGCTTGACGATGATGGCCTTGCCGCTGAACGCGATCGCGCCGAGCGACGCGAGGATGAGGCCCGGAACGAGGCTCTTTTGAGTGGTGGTGTTCAATGGTTCGTGCGGGAAACACCGCGGAACCGGCTTTGCCGGGCCGCTGGTGTTGCCCCCTTGAGGGGGAGGCGGCTACACGAAGTGAGACGCATCGGGGGTGGGCTAATATCCGGCAGCCACGCCGTCGCGGCGCGCGTCACTCGCGGCCACGTAACCCTCCACGGACGGGTCACCCGCACGCCAGATGAACTGGCCGGCGCCGAAGTCCTGGTAGGAGTCGTTGATCACGTCGAGCTGGTGCCCGAGGCCGCGCAGGCCCTGCACGGTGTCCGCGTTCATTGCCGCCTCGACGTTGATCTCGAGCCCGGCGTTGAAGCGCCAGCGCGGCGCGTCGCAGGCCGCCTGGGGGCTCTGGCGGTAGTCGAGCATGCGCACCAGCGTCTGCATGTGGCCTTGGGGCTGCATGTTGCCGCCCATCACGCCGAAGCTCATCACGGGCTGGCCGTCCTTCGTGAGGAAGGCCGGGATGATGGTGTGGAACGGCCGCTTGCCGGGCGCCACCACGTTGGGGCTCTCGGCATTCAGGCTGAAGCCGTGGCCGCGGTTCTGCAGGCTGATGCCGAATTCGGGCTCGACGCAGCCGGAGCCGAAGCCCATGAAGTTGCTCTGGATGAAGCTCACCATCATGCCGCGCTCGTCGGCGGCCGTGAGATAGATGGTGCCGCCCTTTACGGGGTTGCCGGCCTTGAAATCCTGTGCCTTCTTCACGTCGATGAGTCTCGCACGCGAGGCGAGGTACGCGTCATCGAGCATTTGCTCGGGGGTCACCGTCATCGACGATGGCTCGGAGACATAGCGGTACACGTCGGCGAAGGCCAGCTTCATGGCCTCGATCTGCAGATGCTGCGAGGCCACCGAATCGACGGGTAGCGAGGCGATGTCGAACTTCTCGAGGATGCCGAGCGCGATCAGCGCCGCGATGCCCTGCCCGTTCGGCGGGATCTCGTGCAGCGTGTGGCCGCGATAGTCGCGCGAGATCGGCTTGACCCATTCGGGCTGGTAGGCCGCAAGGTCGGCCACGGTGAGCGCGCCGCCCTGCGCCTTCGAGAACTTGGCGAGCGCCTCGGCGATCTCGCCGTTGTAGTAGGCCTCGCCCTTGGTGCGTGCAATGGCCTTGAGCGCGCGTGCCGCGGCCGCGAAGCGGAACAGCTCGCCCACCTCGGGCGCACGGCCGCGCGGCATGAAGGCCTGCGCGAAACCCGCCTGGCCTTCCAGCACCGGCGTGGCGGCCGCCCACTTCTGCTGCACCACCGGCGGCACGAGGTAGCCCCGCTCGGCAATGTCGATGGCTGGCGCCAGCAGGTCGGCGAACGGCAGCTTGCCGAAGCGCTCGGAGAGCGCCACCCAGCCGCGCACCGCGCCGGGCACGCTGACCGAGTCGATGCCGCGCATCGGCGGCGTGGTGGCGTCGGCGCCGTACTTGGCCTTGAAGTACTCGGGCGTCCAGGCCTTGGGCGCGGGCCCCGATGCATTGAGGCCGTGCAGTTCCTTGCCATCCCAGAGGATGCAGAAGGCATCGCTGCCGAGGCCGTTGCTCACGGGCTCGACCAGCGTCATGACCGCCGCCGTGGCGATGGCCGCATCGACCGCGTTGCCACCCTGCTGCAGCATACGCAGGCCGGCCTGCGACGCGAGCGGATGCGAGGTCGACACCACGTTGCGCGCGAAGACGGGGATGCGGGTGGTGAGGTAGGGGTTCGCGTAATCGAATTGCATGATGTGCCTTCTGGGGGGACGAACGGTTGGGGAGCGAGGCTGTCAGTCGTTGGAAATCTTGCGATCGACGACGATCTTCTTCCACTTGGCCGCATCGCCCGCGACCAGCTTCGAGAATTGCTCGGGCGTGCCGGGCGCGGCGGGCGAAATGCCCAGGCGCGAGAGCTTCTCTTTCAGTTCGGGATCGGCGAGGGCCTCGTTGGCCGCCTTGTTGATGCGCGCCACCAGGTCGGCCGGCAGCCCCTTCGGCCCGTACAAGCCGAACCAGGTGTTCGACTCGAAGCCCGGCAGCGTGTCCGCGATGGGGGGCAGCTCGGGGGCGAGCGGGCTTCGCTGGAGCGAAGTTACGCCGAGCGCGCGGAGCCGTCCGTCGCGCACGTGCGGCATGCCCGTGGGCAGCGAATCGAAGAGCACGTCGACACTGCCGGTGATCAGGTCGGGAATGGCGAGCGCCGTGCCCTTGTAGGGGATGTGCGTCACGAACACGCCGGCCTGCGACTTGAAGAGTTCCGCGGTCAGCTGGACGATCGTGCCGTTGCCGCTCGATGCATAGTTGAGCTGGCCGGGGTTCTTCTTGGCATGGTCGATCCACTCGCGCACGTTCTTCGCGGGCGAGTCGACCGGCACCAGCATGATGCTCGGCGCGTCGCCCACGTGCGCAATGGGCGTGAAGTCGCGCACCGTGTCGTAGGGCAGCTTGCGGGTGATGGCGGGGCCGATCGCGTGCGTGCTGGTGGTGGCCAGCAGCAGCGTGTAGCCGTCGGCCGGCGCCTTCGCGGCCAGGTCGGAGCCGATGGCGCCGCCGGCGCCGGGCTTGTTGTCGACGACCAGCGTGGTGCCGAGCTTTTCGCCCAGCTTCTGGCCGAGCGTGCGCGCGAAGAGGTCGGTGGCACCGGCCGCGGGGAACGGCACGATCAGCCGCACCGGCTTGGCCGGGTAAGCCTGTGCCAGGGCCGCCGTCGGAGCGGCCATGCAGAACGCAGCAGTTGCAGCAAGGGCTTGGAGGAACTGGATTCTTTTCATGGGCGGATTCTGGCGCGTTGAGGAAAACCTCCCATGCTATGCAGCCGCCACGCATCAAGCCAGATAATCCTGGTTATTCGACTATGAGCTGAACTAATGACACGATCCGCCACCGAAGCCGTTTCGCTGCAGCAGCTGCGGGCGCTCGCGGCCGTGGCCGAATCGGGCAGCTTCACGCGCGCGGCCGAGCGCCTGCAGCTCACGCAGCCCGCGATCAGCCACCTGGTGAAGCGCATCGAGGAAGAACTCGGGCAGCCGCTGGTGGTGCGCGGGCGGCGGCTGCAGCTCACGGGCGCAGGCCAGCTCATGGCCGAGACCGCGGTGCGCGCGCTGCGGCTGGTCGACGAATCGGTCGAGGCCTGCCGTTCGCAATCGCAACTGCGCGAAGGCCGCGTGGTGCTGGCGGTCGGCCACCTGACCGCGGGCGCGTTGCTGCCGCCGCTGCTCGAGCGCTTCTCGCGCGCGCACCCGACGCTGGCGGCCACGCTGCTCGACAGCACGGCAGAGCAGATGATCTCGCGCATCCTCTCGCAGGAGGCCGACCTCGGCTTCGGCTCCGACATTGGGCAGAAGCACTCGGAGCTCGCAACCGAGCCCCTGTTCACCGAGCGCATGGCGCTCTTCGTGCGCGACGACCATCCGCTCGCGCAGCGCGTGGTGGTCGATGCGCGGCACCTGGAGTCGCTGCCGTTCATCCACGTGAACCCCGACGCCAACGTATGGCGCGCCGTGAGCAGCCAGCTCTCGAGCATGGCCAACGTGTACCCGCGCGTGGTGCACCACGTCTCGATGCTCTCGACCGCCTTCGGCCTGGTGCAGGCCGGTGCAGGCGTCGCCCTGCTGCCGCGCTATGTCGAGGTGCTGATGCCCGGCAACCTGCGCGCCGTCGCCGTCACACGGCCGGTGCTCGAATACCCGGTCGTTGCGATCCGGCTCGCCAAGCATCCGCTCACGCCTGCGGCGATGGCCTTCCTGGCGATGGCAAGGCAGCACATGAAGCCCCCGAGGGCGAACAAGCCCTGAAATGGCAACGGCGCCCGAAGGCGCCGTTGCATGTTCGCGAACACCGCGGAACCGGCTTTGCCGGGCCGCAGGTGTTGCCCCCTCGAGGGGGAGGCGGCGACACGAAGTGCGCCGCTTCGGGGGTGGGTCAATCCTCGACGAAAGCTTCTTCGCGTTTCGCCTTCACGGCCGGCAGCAGCACGATCACCAGCAGCAGCAGCGCAGCGAGCAGCAGGCCGAGCGAGATCGGGCGCGTGACGAACACGCTCCAGTCGCCGCGCGACAGCAGCAGCGAGCGGCGCAGGTTCTCTTCCATCATCGGCCCCAGGATGAAGCCCAGCAGCAGCGGCGCAGGCTCGCAACCCAGCTTGAAGAAGGTGTAGCCCACGAAGCCGAAGATGCCGACCATCCAGATGTCCCAGGTGTTGTTGTTCGTGGAGTACACGCCGATGGCGCAGAACAGCACGATCGCCGGGAACAGGAACTTGTACGGCACCGTGAGCAGCTTGATCCACAGGCCGATCAGCGGCAGGTTCAGGATCACGAGCATCGCGTTGCCGATCCACATCGAGGCGATCAGGCCCCAGAACAGCTCGGGGTTGCTGGTCATCACCTGCGGGCCCGGCTGGATGTTGTGGATCGTCATCGCGCCCACCATCAGCGCCATCACGGCGTTGGGCGGAATGCCCAGCGTCAAGAGCGGGATGAAGGAGGTCTGCGCACCGGCGTTGTTGGCTGCCTCGGGGGCTGCCACGCCGCGGATGTTGCCCTTGCCGAAAGGCACTTCGCCCGGCTTCAGCTTGGTCTTCTTCTCGATCGTGTAGGCCGCAAAGGCCGACAGCAGCGCGCCGCCACCCGGCAGGATGCCGAGCGAGGAACCGAGCGCCGTGCCACGCAGGATTGCGGGAACCATGCGCTTGAAGTCTTCCTTGGTCGGGAACAGGCCCGAGACCTTGGCGGTGAACACCTCGCGGTCCTCGTCGGGGCGCGAGAGGTTGGCGATGATTTCGCCGTAGCCGAACACGCCCATGGCGATCGCCACGAAGCCGATGCCGTCGGTGAGTTCGGGGATGTCGAAGCTGAAGCGCGCGACGCCCGAGTTGACGTCGGTGCCGACGAGGCCGAGCAGCAGGCCCAGCACGATCATGCCGATGGCCTTGAGCAGCGAACCCGAAGCCAGCACCACAGCACCGATCAGGCCCAGCACCATCAGCGAGAAGTACTCGGCCGGGCCGAACTTGAAGGCCAGCTCGGTCAGCGGCGGCGCGAAGGCCGCGAGGATCAGCGTGCCCACGCAGCCTGCGAAGAACGAGCCCAGGCCGGCGGCGGCGAGCGCCGGACCGGCGCGGCCCTTGCGCGCCATCTGGTAGCCGTCGATCACGGTCACCACCGAGGACGATTCGCCCGGCAGGTTCACGAGAATCGCGGTGGTCGAGCCGCCGTACTGTGCACCGTAGTAGATGCCGGCCAGCATGATGAGCGCCGACACGGGCGGCAGCGCATAGGTGGCGGGCAGCAGCATCGCGATGGTCGCGACGGGCCCGATGCCCGGCAGCACGCCGATCAGCGTGCCGAGAATACAGCCGCCGAGGCAGTACAGCAGGTTGGTGAAGGTAAAGGCAACGCCAAAACCCATCGAGAGGTGGTCAAACAATTCCATGAGCGCAGCTTTCGTCTCAACCGGTGATGAAGGTCGGCCAGACCTGGATCTGGAGCTTCAGCGCCCAGATGAAGGCCACGTAACTGCCGACGGCCAGCACGGTGGCCAGGATCAGCACGGTGGGCAGCTTGTACTCGTGGCCCGCGAGGCTCGCGATGAGCACGAGCGCGTAGATCGCGATGATCATGCCCATGGCCGGAACGCCGAAGGTCGGCAGGCCGCCGAGCAGCACGCCGAAGGCGAGGTTGGCGCCCAGGATGAACACCACCTGCTTCCAGGCCCACTTGCCGATCGGCTCGCCGTCGGTGGTTTCGACGGTCATGCCGCTGAACATGATCCCCAGGCCGATGACGGCCATCAGGATGCCCAGCATCAGCGGGAAGTAGCCGGGTCCCATGCGGGCGCCGGTGCCTACGCTGTAGGTTGTGGCGCCCCATGCGAACGCCAGACCCACGACCGTAAACATCACACCCGAGAAAAAGTCTTTCTGACTCTTGATTTTCACGAACAGTCTCCTCGAACAGATTTCGATGCGGGATTGTCGAGTCCGCCGGAGACCGGCTCGATGTGGATTCCACTAACGAAAGTGCTAGGGATAACCCGAGATCACCAATGCGGGCTCCCTCGCGGAAAACACCGCGGCGTGGGCCTACTCCAGCGGTGGCGTCGCGCTCAGCACTTCCTCGATGGTGGTGACGCCTTCGGCCACGCGCAGCGCGCCCGCGAGGCGCAGCGGGCGCATGCCGTCGACGACGGCCTGGCGGCGCAGGCCCGAGAGGTTGGGCTCCTTGGTGACCAGGCCCTTGAACTCTTCGCTGACGCTCAGCAGTTCGTACAGCCCCATGCGCCCCATGTAGCCGGTCATGCGGCAGTCGACGCAGCCCACGGGCTTGTAGGCGCGCACCGAGCCGGTGATCTGCCACGGCTTCACGATGGCTTCGAGCTTCTCGCGCGTGATGCCTTCGTCGGGCTGCTTGCAATGGGGGCACAACGTGCGCACGAGCCGCTGGGCCAGCACGCCGAGCATCACGGCATTGATGAGGTACGAGGGCACGCCGAGCTCCATCAGCCGCGTGATCGCGCTCGGCGCATCGTTGGTGTGCAGCGTGCTGAAGACGAGGTGCCCGGTGAGCGCGGCCTGCACCGCCATCTCGGCCGTGGCAAGGTCGCGGATCTCGCCCACCATGATGATGTCCGGGTCCTGCCGCATCAGCGCGCGCAGGCCCTCGGTAAAGCCGAAGTCGAGCTGGGGTTGCACCTGCGTCTGGTTGAACGCGGGCTCGATCATCTCGATCGGGTCCTCGACCGTGCTCACGTTCACCTCTTCGGTCGCCACCCGCTTGAGCGTCGAGTAGAGCGTGGTGGTCTTGCCCGAGCCGGTCGGCCCCGTCACGAGGACGATGCCGTTGGGCCGCGTGACGAGCTGCTCCCAGCGGTGCGCGTCATGCTGCGAGAAGCCGAGCGCGTCGAGGTCCTTGACCGCCGTGTCGGGGTCGAAGATCCGCATCACCATCTTCTCGCCGAAGGCGGTCGGCAGGGTCGACAGCCGCATCTCGACCTCGTCGCCGCGCATGTTGCGCGTCTTGATGCGGCCGTCGAGCGGCCGGCGCTTCTCGACGACGTCCATGCGGCCCAGCAGCTTGATGCGCGCCACCATCGCGTTCATCACGCCCATCGGCATCTGGTAGGCCGGATGCAGGATGCCGTCGATGCGGAAGCGGATCACGCCCTGCTCGCGGCGCGGCTCCAGGTGGATGTCGCTGGCGCGCTGGTCGAACGCGTACTGCCAGAGCCAGTCGACCACCTGCACCACGCTCTGGTCGTTGGCGTCGAGCTGCCGGGTGCTCTTGCCAAGCTCCACCAACTGCTCGAAGCTCGCACCGCCCGTGTTGCCGCCGGCCTTCTGCGCGGCGCGCACCGACTTGGCGAGCGCGAAGAACTCGGCCGTGTAGCGCTGGATGTCGGCCGGGTTGGCCACCACGCGGCGCACCGAACGGCGTGCCTGGCGCTCGACCTCGGCGATCCAGTCGGTCAGGAAAGGCTCGGCCGTGGCCACGACCACCTCGTTGGGCAGCACCTGCACCGGCAGCACCTTGTGGCGCTCGGCGTAGGCGGCGCTCATGGTGTCGGCGACCTTGCCCACGTCGACCTTGAGCGGATCGATGCGCAGGTAGGCCAGGCCCGCACGGCCCGCGAGCCACTGCGTGAGCATTTCCAGGTCGAGCGGCTTGCCGTCGCTCTCGCGCGTCATGGCCACGTTGGCGAGCCGCACCAGCGGCGCTTGCCGGCTTTCGGCCTGTGCGCAGCGCGCGATGGTGCGCTTGGCCTCCACGGCCGAGATCACGCCATCGGCGGCCAGCCACTCGATCAGGCGGCGCAGGTCGAGCGGGCCTTCGTGGCGCACGGAAACGGCAGCGGGAACGGCAGGGACAGCACTCATGAACCGGAAGAACGCGTGAGGGTGGGATGGAGCGGCTTGAACACCCGCAGCCACTTCGGCGCAGGCAGGTCCCAGCGAGTCTGGATCGTTTGTGCGCGCTCGGCAAGCGCCTCGCGCTTCGGCCGGGCGGGCGCGCGCTGTGCCAGCACCACCGTGTTGCCTTCGCGCGTCGGCTTGAAGGCCCACACCGCGTCCGCGCCGAAGGCAGCCGCGATCTTCTCGAGGCTGCGCTCGTAGCTCGACGACCGGCCGAACAGGTTCACCGTCATGCAGCCGGTGTCGGTGAGTAGCGCGCGGCAGTCGGCATAAAAGTCTTCGCTGTCGAGCACTGGCGCCGCCGCCTCGTGGTCGTACAGGTCGACCTGCAGCGCATCGACCGTGCCCTGCCACTCGGCCTTGCGGATCTCGGCCGCGGCATCGGCCACCACCACGCGCAGCTTCGCATCGTCGGCCGGCAGCTTGAACCAGCCGCGGCAGGCCGACACCACCTGCGGGTTCAGCTCGATGGCCGTGGTGCGCATGCGCAGCGTCTTGCGGCTGAACTTGGTGAGCGTGGCCGCACCCAGGCCGAGCTGCATGGCGTGCAGGTTCGCCACCTCTTTCGGCTCGGCGAACAGCAGCCAGGCCATCATGCGTTGCACGTACTCGAGCTCGATCTCGAACGGCGCGTCGATCTTCATCGATCCCTGGACCCATTCGGTGCCCAGGTGCAGGTAGCGGATGTCGCCCCAGTCCGAGAAATTGACTTCGGGAAGCACGGGGGTTTTGCTTTTCTTGCTGGTGGCCATCAAAGAAGGTGGTGGGCGGCGAAGACCTCGCGCCAGGCAGCGAGCTTGCGCTCGAAGCGCCAGGACGCGTTGGCGGGACTGGTGGAAGGCAACTGGTAGACCGGCACGCCCAGGGTGCGCGTGTGGCGTGCATGCTTGAAGCTCTCGCCGCCGTTGTGAGCGATGGCGGCGAGCTTCGGCAGGTGCAGCGCCGCAATGTCGTTCGCCACGGGCGCGCGGATCGCGGTGTCGAGGCTGCCCTCGCGCTCGCAGGCGCCATAGACGTCCCACACGCCCAGCCCACGTTCGAGCAGCCAGGCCTTCTTCTGCGGGTAGCTGTCCACGCCCATCGGGAGCGGGTGGTCGGGCCAGATGGCTTGCAAGATCTTCCAGAACTGGTTTTGAGGATGCGCATAGTACTGCTGGAGCTCGAGCGAGCGCACGCCGGGGAAGCTGCCGAGGATCAGCACGACGGTGGCCGGCGAGACCACCGGGGCCAGGCCGGTGAGCACCGGGCCGGGTTTGCCGCTGGCGCGGCCGGTTCGGGTGGATTGCGTCATGGGCGTGATCTTGGCATTGCCCGGGCCAACGAAAAAACCCGCCGAAGCGGGTCTTGTCACGCGGCGGGCCGGCGCTTATTTCTTGGCCGCGTCGTGCTCGGCGGTGCCGGGCACCTTCTCGCCGATCGCATGGCCGGCGCTGCGCATGCCGTCGGCCGTCTTGTGGCCAGCATTCTCGACGGCATCGCCGGTCTTCGCAGCGACGTTCTTCGTTGCGCTGGTGGCCTTTTTGGTCGTGTTCTTGGTGGCGTCCCACGCCTTTTCGGTGCCGCTTTCGGTGGCGTTCACGGCCTTCTTGGTGGTTCGCTTGGTCGCGTCCCAGGCCTTCTCGGCGCCGTCCTCGGTGGCGTTGGCCGCCTTCTTGGAGGTGCGCTTGGTGGCGTCCCACGCCTTCTCGGCACCGTTCTCGGTGGCATTCACCGCCTTCTTGGTCGTGCGCTTGGTGGCGTCCACCGCGTCGCTGCCGGCTTCCTTCGCCCTTTCGGTCACGGTGGGTTCGACGGTGGTGGTGGTCGTGGTGGTGGCGGTCTGCGCCACGGCCGAGATGCCGATCGAGGCGAGCGCCAGTGCGAGCACGGCGGGCAGGGTGCGAATCGAAGATGTGGTCATGTGAAGACTCCTTTTTTGAATCAGGTGTTGGAGTGGCGGAGTTGCCACTCATCGGCAACGCCACTTCGAACCCGGAGGATGACAGCAAAAAAATGGCTTTCACCGGCGTGGCCCCAAGTCGGGGCACCGGCCTACGGGCTGGGCGGCCCGCCTTCCGACAGTGCGAGTAGGCCATGGAGCCGCGGCATGGCGTCGAGCGCATTCCGCGTCGTGGCTTCGGCCAGTTCGTCGACCCCGATGCCGCGCAGCTGCGCCACCACTTCGGCGATGCGCGGCAGCTCGCCGGGCTCGTTGCGGCCCTGCGCCTCGCCGGCCGCGCGCTGCGCCTGCGTGCGGTAGATCCAGTGCGGCTGGATGTCGGGCGCGTCGGTTTCCATCACCATCGATTCGAGCGGCAACGATGCCGCCAGGCGCCGCAGCTGCAACGCGCGCTCGAAGGTTACGGCGCCGCCGAAACCCAGCTTGAGCCCGAGTTCGATGCAGGCCCGGGCCTGCTGCTCGCTGCCGTTGAAGGCGTGGGCAATGCCGCGCCACGGCCGCCCGCCCGCCGTCTGCCGCAGGTGCTTGAGCACCTTGTCGACCGAGCGGCGCACATGGATGAGCACCGGCAGATCGTGTTTGCGCGCAAGTTGCAACTGAGTGTGAAAGAAGTGCTGCTGCTTGTCGTTGTCGAGCCCCTCGACGAAATAGTCGAGGCCGATCTCGCCGACGGCAACGAGCCGCGGATCGTCATGGCGTGCCGACAGCTCGGCGTCGAGGGTCTCGAGGTCGGCCTCCTCGGCATTGCCGGTGCACAGCGGATGAATGCCGAGCGCATAAGCGTCGCCCTGCACCCGCGCGAGCTCACGCACGGTGGCGAAGTTGAAGACGCCCACGGCCGGAATGACGCACAGCGCGACGCCGCGCTCGGCCGCGCGCGCCCGGACGACGGGCATTTCCGCACCGAATTCGGGCGCGTCGAGATGGCAGTGGGTATCGATCAAGACAGCCATCGCCCGATGATGCCCGAAGGGATGCAAGGCCGCGGAAAGCGTGCTACTGTGAACCCCTCTCCCGTCGTTCCTTTGCCGGAGGTGCTTCGATGCGCAGGCCCGCCTTCTACAGCCGTTCGCCCCGCACGCTGCCTGGTGCGGCCGACGAGGCCGCCTCGCCTTTGCCAGAAGCCGCCGGCGGCGCATCCGGCGGCACCCCTTCCCCGGCCGTCCCTCCGGGCAAGGCCGGTTGGCAGCCCGGCCGACGCAGCTTCGCACTGGTCGTGCTGCTGAGCGCCGCGCTTGTTGCCGGCACCGCCTGGTGGCCGCGCCAGGGCGCCAGGGCGCTCACGCAGAAAGACATCGATTCGGCCGTGCTGCGCACGCTGCAGACCCAGCCCCTTCCGTCTCCCGCCGCCAAAGCCGCCGAGATCGTGCGGCCTTCGGTGGTGCGCGTGGTCGGCTACGGCCCCGAAAAAGCTACGCCCGAAGCCAAGACGCAGAAGCGCGGCCGCAATCTCGCCAAGGGCAAGCCGCCCGAGGCCGACCCGCCTCCGGGCGAGGTCGAGCGCGGTGTGGGCACCGGCGTGGTGATCGTCGACAAGGGCGTGATCCTCACCAACCTGCATGTGGTCGCAGGCTCCGAGACGATCAAGGTCACCTTCGCCGATGGCTTCGAAGCCACGGCCACCATCACCGGCGTGCAGCCCGAGAACGACCTCGCTGTGCTGCAGGCGCAGAAGATTCCCGACGACCTGATTCCCGCCGTGATGCGCTCGACCGCCGACCTGCAGCCCGGCGATCAGGTGGCCGCGGTGGGCTTTCCGTTCGGTATCGGCCCCTCGGTATCGGCCGGCGTGGTGTCGGGCCTGAAGCGCTCGTTCCGCTCGCCCGAGGGCAAGCAGGAACTCGGCAACCTGATCCAGTTCGATGCCGCCGCCAACCCCGGCAACTCGGGCGGCCCGCTCGTCAACATGGAAGGCGAGGTGCTCGGCATCGTCACCGCCATCCTCAACCCGACACAGCAGCGCACCTTCATCGGCATCGGTTTTGCCGTGCCGATCGAGAACGCCGCTTCGGCCGCGGGCTCGCCGCCGTTCTAGCCGGCCCGAAGCCCATCCGCCCCTTCGAACTTTCGACCGTCCATCCAGCAAGAGGCCACCGCATGAGCACCGAGACCCCTTATTCCACGTCCACCGGCACGGCCGAGCTGATGGAGCAGATCCTCTACGAGGTCAAGCGCGTGGTGGTGGGCCAGGACCGCTTTCTCGAGCGCGTGATGGTCGCGATGCTTGCGGGCGGGCACCTGCTGGTCGAGGGCGTTCCGGGCCTCGCGAAGACACTCACCATCAAGACGCTGTCCGACACGGTGCGCGGCCAGTTCAAGCGCATCCAGTTCACGCCCGACCTCGTGCCGGCCGACCTCGTCGGCACCCGCATCTACAACCAGAAGACCGGCGAGTTCAGCACCTCGCTCGGCCCGGTGTTCGCCAACCTGCTGCTGGCCGACGAGATCAACCGCGCGCCCGCCAAGGTGCAGAGCGCGCTGCTCGAGGTGATGCAGGAGCGCCAGGTCACGATCGCGGGCGAGACGCACCGCGTGCCGCGCCCGTTCCTGGTCATGGCCACGCAGAATCCGATCGAGACCGAAGGCACCTATCCGCTGCCCGAAGCGCAGGTCGACCGCTTCATGATGAAGGTGCTGGTCGACTACCCCACCGACGAGGAAGAGTTCGTCATCGTCCAGCGCGTGATCGGCGCACCGCTCGAGGCCAACCCGGTCGCCACCACCGAGCAGCTCGCGGCGCTGCAGGCCGAGGCGCGGCGGGTCTACGTCGACCCTTCGCTCATCCAGTACGCGGTGAAGCTGGTCTCGGCCACGCGCACGCCCGACAAGCACGGCCTCAAGGACATGCGCCGCTTCATCACCTTCGGCGCCAGCCCGCGCGCGAGCATCAGCCTCACCGAAGGCGCCCGCGCGCTCGCGCTGCTGCGCGGCCGAAGCTATGCGCTGCCCGAGGACATGACCGCGCTGGTGCCCGACGTACTGCGCCACCGCGTGACGCTTTCCTACGAAGGATTGTCGGAAGGCCTCACACCCGACAGCCTGATCGAGAAGATCATGAAGGCCGTCCCTGCTCCCCCAAAGCCCCTCGAACATGAAAAGCTGGTGGCGTAAGGCCCCCGCGGCCGCCAACGACGAACGCCTCATCGCGCAGGCTGGCGGGGCGGAGCGGGTGCTGCGCCGGCTCGAATGGACGGTGATCCGCCGGCTCGACGGGCTGCTGCAGGGCGACTACCGCACGCTGATGCGCGGCGCCGGCCTCGACCTGGCCGACCTGCGCGAATACCAGCACCACGACGACGTGCGCCATATCGACTGGAACGTCACGGCGCGCCTGCAGACGCCCTACGTGCGCGTGTTCACCGAAGACCGCGAGATGGCGGCCTGGTTCGTGCTCGACCTGAGCCGCTCGGTCGATTTCGGTTCGGGCCTGAAGGCCAAGCGCGAGATCTCGGCCGGCTTCGTCAGCGTGCTCGCGCGCCTGCTCACGCGCCACGGCAACCGTGTCGGCGCGCTGGTCTACGGCAGCGACCTGGAGGCGGTGATCCCGCCGCGCAGCGGCCGCCGCCATGTGCTGCACCTGCTGCATGCCATGGAGCGCCGCGCCGACAAGGCCGAGGCCGCGCCCACCCAGAAGGGCATGACGCGCCTGGACGACCTGCTCAAGTCGGCCGCCATGCTGATGCCGCGCCGCTCCATGGTGTTCGTGGTGTCCGACTTCCTCAGCGAGCCGGGCTGGGAGCGCCCGCTCGGCCAGCTGGTGCAGCGGCACGAGGTGGTGGCGGTGCGACTGTTCGACCCGCTCGAACTCGAGCTGCCCGACCTCGGACTGGTGCCGCTGCGCGACGCCGAGACCGGCGAGCAGCTCTGGGTCGACACGCACGACGCCGGTTTCCGCAAGCGCTTCGCGCGGCTCGCCGCCGAGCGCGAGAACGCACTGCGCGCGGCGCTCGCCAAGGCGGGCGTCGACGCGCTCGAGCTTTCGACCAGCGACGACCTGGTGGAAGCCATCGTTCGTTTCGCCGACCTGCGCAAGCGCCGCACGCGCATCGGCCCGGGCAGCATGAAGGCGGTGGCAGCATGACGTTTCTCTGGCCTCAATTCCTCTGGTTGCTGGCGGCGCTGCCGCTCTTGGTGCTGCTCTACATCTGGCTGATCCGGCGCAAGAAGAAGATGGCCGTGCGCTATGCGAGCCTGTCGATCGTGCGCGAGGCGATGGGCACGGGCCAGAGCCTGCGGCGGCACATCCCGCCCCTGCTCTTCCTGCTCGCCATGGCCGCCATGCTCGTGGCGGCGGCACGGCCCATGGCCGTGGTGATGCTGCCGTCGAACCAGCAGACGATCATCCTCGCGATGGACGTGTCGGGCAGCATGCGCGCCGCCGACGTGCAACCCAACCGGCTCGTGGCGGCGCAGGAGGCCGCCAAGAGCTTCATCAAGGACCTGCCGCGCCATGTGAAGGTCGGCATCGTGGCCTTCGCGGGCAGCGCGCAGGTGGCGCAGCTGCCCACCACGAGCCACGACGACCTGATGACCGCGATCGACAGTTTCCAGCTGCAGCGCGCCACGGCCACCGGCAATGCCATCGTGGTCTCGCTCGCCACGCTGTTCCCCGACGCGGGCATCGACGTGTCGCAGTTCAGCACACCGAGCCGGCAGCGCGGCACGCCGATCGACCAGCCCGAGAAGCAGGCCAAGGAGTTCACGCCGGTGGCACCGGGCTCGTACACCTCGGCCGCGATCATCATGCTCACCGACGGCCAGCGCACCACCGGCGTCGACCCGCTCGATGCCGCCAAGGCGGCGGCCGACCGCGGCGTTCGCATCTACACCGTGGGCGTGGGCACGGTCGACGGCGAGACCATCGGTTTCGAGGGCTGGTCGATGCGGGTGCGGCTCGACGAGGAAACGCTCAAGGCCGTGGCCAACAAGACCCAGGCCGACTACTTCTACGCCGGCACGGCCACCGACCTCAAGAAGGTCTACGAGACCCTGAGCTCGCGGCTCACGGTCGAGAAGAAGGAGACCGAGATCTCGGCGCTCTTCGCGCTCGGCGCGGCGATCCTCACGCTGCTGTCGGCCGGGCTGTCGCTGCTCTGGTTCAACCGGATTCTTTAGCTTCAGCCGCCGCCAGCGCGCGCGGCGGCGGCGCCTTCACCGCGCCGATGCCGCCGAGGAACAGGTCGGCCACGATCGGCGCGATCGATGCGTGGTCGAGCCGGCCATCGGGCTTCATCCAGGTGAACATCCAGTTGATCATGCCGAACAGCAGCATCGTGAGCGGCTTGGCAAGGTCGTCGCTCGGCGCGCCCGGGCGCAGCGCCGACACTGCCCGCGCGAAGGCGGCCACCACCTCGCGCTCCTGGTCGAGCACGCGCTCGCGGTCTTCTTCCTCGAGAAAGCGCACGTCGTCGGTCAGCACGCGGTGCGCGTTCTGCGCGCCCGCATATTCCTCGACGATGCGGTAGATGAAGCGGCGCAGCCGCTCCTCGTCGGTGTGCGTGGAGGCCTCTTCCTCGGCCACCAGCGCGGCCAGGCGCGAGACATGTGTCTCGGCGATGCTGATCAGCAGGCTGCTCTTGTCCTTGTAGTAGTGATAGAGCGTGGCCTTCGAGAGCTTGCAGGCTTCTGCCACCTGGTTCATCGAGGTCGCGGGATAGCCGCGGCGCGCGAACAGCTCGGCCGCGCGCGCGAGGATGAGTTCGCGCTGGTCGTCGTAGGTGGCGGATCTTCCACGCGGCATCGGGTCTTCTTTCTTCCTGGGGGCAAGTGGCTGCGGACAACCCGCGATCTTGCACGATCGAACGCGGCGCCCTAGCCGCGCCGCATCGCGATCAGCGATTGCACGTCGAAGTCGGGCAGCCGCGGCCGGTCAGCCTCGGGGCGCGCGAGCGGTGCCACTTCGCGCAGGCTCGCGAGGCTGCGATCGGTCAGCGCGTGGTAGGTGTGCGTGCCTTCCAGCTTCCAGGCGATCTCCTCGTCGCTGAGCACCTTCTTCACCTTGGCCGGAATGCCCGCCACCAGTGTGCGCGGGGGCACCTTCATGCCGGCCGGCACGAAGGCGCAGGCGGCCACGATCGCCTGCTCGCCGATCTCGGCCTCGTCCATCACTACCGCGTTCATGCCGACCAGCGCATCGCGGCGCACCACGCAGCTGTGCAGGATCGCGCCGTGGCCGATGTGGCCGTTGACCTCCACCACCGTGTCCTGGTCGGGAAAGCCGTGCACGCAGCAGTGGTCCTGCACGTTCGAGCCCTCCTCGAGCACGATGCGGCCGAAGTCGCCGCGCAGGCTCGCGCACGGGCCCACGTAGCAGCGCGGGCCGACGATCACGTCGCCGATGAGCACGGCGCTCGGATGCACGTAGGCGGTGGGGTCGACCACGGGAATCACGCCGTCGATGGAATAGCTGGGCATTCGGAACGTCTCCTCGGGGTGGAACGGCCGGCTCAGGGTTTGCCCGAGGCCCCGGCGCTTGTGCGGATACCGGGGACGATCCTAAAATCAACCGAACGGTCGGTCAATAGTGTTTGCGCTGCTGGCCGCCCTTCTTGAACAACGGGAGACAAAGCCCATGGCAGAACCTTTGGTTCTCATCGACGATGCCAGCGCCGTCCGCACGCTGCGCCTCAACCGGCCCGCGGCGCTCAACAGCTTCACGACCGAACTGCATGCCGCGCTGATGGCGGCGCTCGAAGAGGCGGCCGAGGACACGGCGGTGCGCTGCCTCGTGCTTACGGGCGCGGGCCGCGCTTTCTGCGCCGGCCAGGACCTCGCCGATCCCTCGGTGGCGCCCGACCCCGCCCCCGGTGCCGCGCCCAAAGACCTGGGCCACGTCATCGCCACCTTCTATGCCCCGCTGGTCGCACGCCTCCGCTCGATGCCGGTGCCGGTGGTCGCCGCGGTCAACGGCGTGGCCGCGGGCGCGGGCGCGAACCTCGCGCTTTGCTGCGACCTCGTGGTGGCCGGCCGCTCGGCGAGCTTCATCCAGGCCTTCGCGAAGATCGGCCTCGTGCCCGACACGGGCGGCACCTGGCTGTTGCCGCGGCTCGTCGGTCCGGCGCGCGCGCTGGGCCTCGCGATGCTCGGCGACAAGCTCCCCGCGGAAGAAGCGGCGCGCATCGGGCTGATCTGGCAATGCGTGGACGACGCGGTGCTCGCCGAGACGGCCGCCGCCCTCGCCGCCCGGCTCGCGGCCATGCCGACGCGCGCGCTCGTCGCCACGCGCGAGGCCATGGCCGCCGCCGACGGCCTGCGCCTCGACGAAGCGCTCGCCGAGGAAGCCCGCACCCAGCGCGACCTCGGCCATGCCGGCGACTACCGCGAAGGCGTCGAGGCCTTCCGTGCCAAGCGCCTCCCTGTCTTCAAGGACCGCTGAGCCATGAGTGAACCCACACGCACCCCGCAGCAGACCGCCGAGCACGTGCGCGACAGCATGTTCGCCAACGACAACGCGAGCAAGGGCCTGGGCATGCGCATCGTCGAGGTCGGCCCCGGCCAGGCCACGATCGAGATGCGCGTGCGCGCCGACATGCTCAACGGCCACGCCATCTGCCACGGCGGCTTCATGGCCACGCTGGCCGATTCGACCTTTGCCTTCGCCTGCAACTCGTACAACGAACTGACCGTCGCCTCGGGCTTCTCGATCGACTTCATCGCACCGGCACGCGAAGGCGACCTGTTGACCGCGCGCTGCTTCGAAGTCTCGAAGGCCGGCCGCACCGGCGTCTACGACACCGAGATCACCAACCAGCGCGGCGAGCGCATCGCGATGTTCCGCGGCCGTTCGTACACGGCCAAGGGCCGCCCTGCCGTGCCCGCCTAAGCCTGAGGAGACACGCCGCCATGACCGCAAGACACCCCGCCCCCGGCGAACTCGAACCGATCGAGACCGCGAGCCGCGACGAGATCACCGCGCTGCAGGTGCAGCGCCTGCGCGCCACGCTGCAGCGCGCCTACGACCACGTGCCGCACTACCGCCGCGCTTTCGATGCCAAGGGCGTGCACCCCGATGACCTGAAAACGCTCGCCGACCTGTCGAAGTTTCCGTTCACGGTCAAGAGCGACCTGCGCGACAACTACCCCTTCGGCATGTTCGCGGTGCCGCGCGAGCAGGTCGCGCGCATCCATGCCTCGTCGGGCACCACCGGCAAGCCGACGGTGGTTGGCTACACGAAGAACGACATCGAGACCTGGGCCGACCTGGTGGCACGCTCGATCCGCGCCGCGGGCGGGCGCGCGGGCGACATGGTCCACGTGGCCTACGGCTACGGGCTCTTCACGGGCGGCCTCGGCGCGCACTACGGCGCCGAGCGCGCAGGCTGCACCGTCATTCCGGTATCGGGCGGCCAGACCGAGAAGCAGGTGCAGCTGATCCAGGACTTCAGGCCCGACATCATCATGGTCACGCCGAGCTACATGCAGGTGATCATCGAGCAGTTCGAGCGCCAGGGGCTGGACGCGAAGGACAGCTCGCTGCGCATCGGCATCTTCGGTGCCGAGCCCTGGACCGAGGCGATGCGCCGCGACATCGAGGCCAAGGCCGGCATCGACGCGGTCGACATCTACGGGCTCTCGGAGGTGATGGGCCCCGGCGTGGCGAGCGAATGCGTCGAGAGCAAGGACGGCCCGGTGATCTGGGAAGACCACTTCTACCCCGAGATCATCGACCCCGACACCGGCGAGCTCAAGGCCGACGGCGAGGAAGGCGAACTGGTCTTCACCTCGCTCAGCAAGGAGGCGATGCCGATCGTGCGCTACCGCACGCGCGACCTCACGCGCCTGTTGCCGCCCACCTCGCGTGCCTTCCGCCGCATGGGCAAGATCGTCGGGCGCAGCGACGACATGATGATCATCCGCGGCGTCAACGTCTTTCCCACGCAGGTGGAGGAGATCGTGCTGGCGCAAGGCCGGCTCTCCGGCCTCTACCAGGTGCACGTGCGCCGCGAGGGGCTGCTCGACGAGGTCGAGGTGCACTGCGAGCTCGAGCACCGCAACGCGAGCGTGGCGCAAGCCGAACGCGACGCCATCGCCAGCTGGGTGCAGGACCGCGTGAAGACGCTGGTCGGCATCTCGACGACGGTGCGCGTCTTCGACCCCGATTCGATCGAACGCACGCAGACCGGCAAGGCCCGGCGGGTGGTCGACACCCGTCCCCGGGGCTGATTTCCACCACACCGTTTCAAAGGACACGCACATGTACACCCAGGCCATGGACACCATGGGCAAGGACGCGGCAGACGGCAAGAAGAAAGCCGTGCGTTCCGCCCAGGAGATGCAGCGCGAGGAAGGCTTCGAGGCGCGCATCGATGCCGGCGAATTCATCGAGGCGAAAGACTGGATGCCCGAGCATTACCGCAAGACGCTGGTGCGCCAGATCAGCCAGCATGCCCACTCCGAGATCGTCGGCATGCTGCCCGAAGGCAACTGGATCAGCCGCGCGCCCACGCTCAAGCGCAAGGCCATCCTGCTCGCCAAGGTGCAGGACGAAGGCGGTCATGGCCTTTACCTGTATGCCGCGGCCGAGACGCTCGGCACCTCGCGCGACCAGATGTTCGACGCGCTGCACAGCGGCCGCGCCAAGTACAGCTCGATCTTCAACTACCCCACGCTGAGCTGGGCCGACATGGGCGCCATCGGCTGGCTGGTCGATGGCGCGGCCATCATGAACCAGGTGCCGATCTGCCGCTGCTCCTATGCGCCCTATGCGCGCGCCATGGTCCGCATCTGCCGAGAGGAGAGCTTCCACCAGCGCCAGGGCTTCGAGTCGCTGCTGACGATGATGACGCACGGCACCGACGCGCAGAAGGCGATGGTGCAGGACGCCGTCAACCGCTGGTGGTGGCCCTCGATCATGATGTTCGGTCCGCCCGACGACCAGTCGCCCAACAGCGCGCAGTCGATGCGCTGGGGCATCAAGCGCGTCAGCAACGACGAGCTGCGCCAGAAGTTCATCGACGCCGCGGTCGAGCAAGCGCGCATCCTCGGCGTGACGCTGCCCGACCCCGACCTGAAGTGGAACGAAGAACGCCAGGCGCACGACTTCGGCGCCATCGACTGGAGCGAGTTCTGGCGCGTGGTGGGCGGCGACGGCCCGTGCAACCGCGAGCGCCTGCAGGCCCGCGTCGACGCCTGGGAAGACGGCGCATGGGTGCGCGAAGCCGCGCTGGCCCACGCCGCCAAGCAACCGATGAAGGAAGCCGCATGAACGCCGACGCCAAGCAAGAGTGGCCGCTGTGGGAAGTCTTCGTGCGCAGCAAGGCCGGCCTCGACCACAAGCACTGCGGCAGCCTGCACGCCGCCGACCCGAAGATGGCGATCCAGATGGCGCGCGATGTCTACACGCGCCGCCAGGAAGGCAGCAGCATCTGGGTGGTGCGCTCCGACCAGATCGTGGCGAGCGATCCGGGCGAGAAGGACATGTACTTCGACCCCGCCGAAGACAAGGTGTACCGGCATCCGACCTTCTACGCGCTGCCCAAGTCGGTCGACCACATGTGAGCGCCGCCATGCAAGCATCGATCGAACTGAACCGGACACCCGCCGTGCAGTACCTGCTGCGCATCGGCGACACCTGCCTCGTGCTCGCGCAGCGGCTCGGCGAATGGTGCGGCCACGCGCCCGTGCTGGAGGAAGACATCGCGATGGCCAACATCGCGCTCGACCTCGTGGGCCAGGCGCGCGCGCTGCTCACGCACGCGGGCACCCTCGAGGCTTCCGGTGGAGAAGAGGGCCGCGCGCATGACGAGGACCAGCTCGCCTACCTTCGCGACGAGCGCGACTACTTCAACCTCACGCTCGTCGAGCTGCCGCGCGGCGACTTCGCCTTCACCGTGGTGCGCAACACCATGGTCGCCACCTTGCTCAAGCTGCTGTGGCAGCGCCTCGCAACATCGAACGATGCCGAGGTGGCCGCCATCGCCGGCAAGGCGCTGAAAGAGGCGCGCTACCACCAGCAGCACTCGGCCGACTGGGTGGTCCGCCTCGGCGGCGGCACCGACGAATCGCGCCGCCGCACCGAAAAGGCCTTGAAGCAGCTCTGGCTCTACATGCCCGAACTGTTCGAAAGCGACGAGGTCGATGCCGCAGCCAGCGCGAGCGGCCTCGGCCCCGCATGGAGCGAACTGCGCGCGCCCTGGCTCGCGGAGATGCAGCAGGTGCTCGACGGCGCAGGCCTCGCGATGCCGGCCGAAGCCGCCTTCCGCAGCACCGGCAAGCGGGGGGTGCACAGCGAGCACATGGGCTACCTTCTGGCCGAGATGCAGCACCTGCAGCGCGCCTATCCCGGAGGCGTGTGGTGACGGCGAACGCACTGGCCGCCTCGCGCGTGGACGCGGCCTGGGCCGTGCTGCACGGCGTGCCCGATCCGGAGGTGCCGGCGGTCTCGGTCTGCGACCTCGGCATCGTGCGCGAGGTCATCGAGCATGACGACGGCCTCGAGATCGTGCTGACGCCGACCTACTCCGGCTGCCCCGCCACCGAGGCCATCGAACACGACGTGCTGGCCGCCATCGCCGGGGCCGGGCTCGGCCCGGCGCGCGCCACATTGCGCCGCGCACCCGCATGGTCGAGCGACTGGATCAGCGACGAAGGGCGAACGAAGCTCAAGGCCTACGGCATCGCACCGCCTGCGCACCTCTCGGCCGAAGCCGCCGCCGGCACCGCGGTACCGATCCGCCTCTTCGGCCGCATCGCGGGCGAACGCATCGCCTGCCCACGCTGCGAGAGCGAGCGTACCGAACGTCTCTCGGCCTTCGGCTCGACCGCCTGCAAGGCGCTGTACCGCTGCCTCGCCTGCCAAGAACCCTTCGAACACTTCAAGCCGATCTAGATGAGCACCCTTTTCCACCCCTTGCGCGTGAAGGCGGTCGAACCCGACACCGCCGAGGCCGTGATCGTCTCGTTCGACGTGCCGCCCGCGCTGCGCGAGGTCTTCGGCTTCACGCAGGGGCAGTACCTCACGCTGCGCCGCGAGATCGACGGCCAGGACCTGCGTCGCTCGTACTCGATCTGTGCCGGCCTCGACGACGGCGAACTTCGCGTGGGCGTGCGCAAGGTGCGCGGCGGCGTGTTCTCGAACTGGATCAACGCGCACCTGCAGCCCGGCGACACGGTGCAGGTGATGGCGCCGCAGGGCCGCTTCTTCGTGCCGATCGAACCCGGCGCCGCACGGCACCACGTCGGCATCGCGGGCGGCAGCGGCATCACGCCGATCCTGTCGATCATGAAGACCGTGCTGGCGCGCGAGCCCCGAAGCCGCTTCACGCTGGTCTACGGCAACCGGCAGCTGCAGTCCACGATGTTCAAGGAAGAGATCGAGGACCTGAAGAACCGATGGATGACGCGGCTCGTGCTGCACCATGTGTTTTCCGACGAGCAGACCGATTCACCGCTCGGCAGCGGTGTGATGGACCGCGCGAAGATCGGCGAATTCCTGCGCACCGTGGTGCCGGCGCACGGCATCGACCATGCCTATGTCTGCGGCCCGTTCCAGATGAACGACGAGGCCGAGGCGGCGCTGCTGGCGGCCGGCGTGCCCGAGGACCGCATCCACATCGAGCGATTCGGCGTCGCGCTGCCCTCGGCGGGCGCGGGCGCACAGGTCGGTGCCGTGGTGCACGAAGCGCTGCCGGGCGACGCGAGGCAGGCGCGCGTGACGATCGTGCGCGACGGCCTGCAACGCGAGATCACCTTCACCGAAGGACAACCGAGCATCCTCGATGCGGCATCGGCCGCCGGGCTCGAGGTGCCCTTCTCGTGCACCTCGGGCGTGTGCGGGACCTGCCGCGCCAAGTGCGTGGAGGGGGAAGTCCGCATGGAAAGGAACTTCGCGCTCGACAAGAATGAAGTCGCCGCAGGCTTCGTGCTGACCTGCCAGGCCCATCCGCTGACCGAGCGCGTCACGCTGTCGTTCGACGAACGATAAGAAAAACCATCACCCCTCACCCATCGACAACACCGGAGACAACCACCCATGAAATTCTTCTTCAAACCCCTGCTGATCGCCGCGCTCTGCGCCACCGCCGCTGCCGCCTGGGCCGACGTCAACGTCGGCGTCACGCTTTCGGCCACCGGCCCGGCCGCGTCCCTCGGCATTCCCGAGAAGAACACCATCGCACTGATGCCCAAGACCATCGGGGGCCAAAAGATCAACTACATCGTGCTCGACGATGCGTCGGACACCACGGCGGCCGTGGCCAACACCCGCAAGCTCATCGCCGAGAACAAGGTCGACATCGTGCTCGGCTCCACCACCACGCCCAACTCGCTCGCGATGATCGACGTGGTCGCCGAGGCGAAGACGCCGATGATCTCCATCGCCGCCTCGGCGCGCATCGTCGAGCCGATGGACGACAAGAAGAAGTGGGTCTTCAAGACGCCGCAGAACGACATCATGATGTCGCTTGCGATCGCCGAGCACATGGCGGCCAGCGGCGTGAAGACCGTGGCCTTCATCGGCTTCTCCGACGCCTACGGCGAAGGCTGGTCACAGGAGTTCGCGAAGGCCGCCGAGCTGAAGAAGCTCAAGGTCGTCGCCAACGAGCGCTACGCGCGCACCGACACCTCGGTCACCGGTCAGGCGCTGAAGATCATGGCGACGAAGGCCGATGCGGTGCTCGTCGCCGGCTCGGGCACGCCGGCCGCGCTGCCGCAGAAGACGCTCAAGGAGCGCGGCTACACCGGCAAGATGTACCAGACGCACGGCGTGGCCAACGCCGACTTCCTGCGCGTGGGCGGCAAGGACGTCGAAGGCACCTTCCTGCCCGCGGGCCCGGTGCTGGTGGCCGAGCAGCTGCCGGCCAGCCACCCGGTGAAGAAGTCGGCGCTCGCCTATGTGAGCGCCTACGAAGCCGCGAACGGCAAGAACTCGGTCTCGACCTTCGGCGCGCATGCCTGGGACGCGGGCCTCCTGATGACGGCAGCCGTGCCGGTCGCGCTCAAGAAGGCGCAACCCGGCACGCCGGAGTTCCGCGCGGCGCTGCGCGATGCGCTCGAGCAGGTCAAGGAAGTGTCGGGCGCGCATGGCGTGTTCAGCATGACCGAGAAGGACCACCTGGGCCTCGACCAGCGCGCGCGCGTGATGGTCAAGATCGAGAACGGCGCCTGGAAATTCCAGCCCTGATGATTTGCTCCCTCCCCCGCTGGGGGAGGGCTGGGGTGGGGGCACGGCGGCATTGAACGCCGCGCAACCGAAAGTGCCGCGCCTGCCCCCATCCCCGCCTTCCCCCAAAGGGGGAAGGAGCAACACACCGATTTCCGAAGGTTTTCTTCCATGGATTTTCAGATCGCCCTGCTGCTCGGGCAGGACGGCATCGTGAACGGCGCCGTCTACGGATTGATGGCGCTCGCGTTGGTGCTGGTGTTCTCGGTCACGCGCGTGATCTTCATCCCGCAGGGCGAGTTCGTCGCCTTCGGCGCCTTGTCGATGGCGATGCTGCAGGCGGGCAGTGTGCCGGCCACGCTGTGGCTGCTGGTCGCGCTCGCGGCCATGGTGCTGGTGGTGGAAGCCTGGCGCTGGAAGCGCGGCGCGCTGGTCGAGTGGGGCTCCACGCTGGCCTGGTGCGTGGTGCTGCCGGCCGCGGCCTGCGCGCTCGTGCTCGGGCTGCGCCCGACCTCGATGGCCGCACAGGCTCTGACCACGCTGGTGCTGATCGCGCCGCTCGGACCGCTGCTCTACCGGCTGGCCTACCGGCCGCTGGCCGACGCCAGCGTGCTGATGCTGCTGATCGTCTCGGTCGCGCTGCACGGGGTGCTGGTGGGCCTGGGCCTGCTGTTCTTCGGCGCCGAGGGCTACCGCACCACCGCCTTCTCTGACGCGCGCTTCGACATCGGCGGCATTCCGGTCAGCGGCCAGTCGCTTGTCGTGGTCGGCATCACGCTGCTGCTGGTGATCGCCATGTTCCTCTTCTTCGGCCGCTCGATGGTCGGCAAGGCACTGCGCGCGACCGCGATCAACCGCGTCGGCGCGCGCCTGTCGGGCATTCCCACGGGGCTCTCGGGTGACCTGAGCTTCGCGCTCGCAGCGCTCATCGGCGCGGTGTCGGGCCTCCTGATCGCGCCGCTCACCACGGTGTACTACGACACCGGCTTCCTGATCGGCCTGAAGGGCTTCGTCGCGGCCATCGTGGGCGGGCTCGCGAGCTATCCGCTGGCGCTCGCGGGCGCGCTGCTGGTCGGCCAGCTCGAAGCCTTCGCCTCGTTCTGGGCCAGCCCGTACAAGGAGGTACTCGTCTTCACGCTGATCATCCCCGTGCTGTGGTGGCGCTCACTGCACAGCCACCATGTGGAGGACGAGGAATGAACCGCACCGCATCTTCCAACGCCACTGCCGACGCCGCGGCGGCACCCGTGCGCCCGCCGCTGGTCACGCCGCGCCAGCTCACGCTGGCCTTCGTGGGGGCGCTCGCGCTGGCCTGGGGCTTCCTGCCGGACTTCACGGTCTCGGTGCTCAGCAACATAGGGCTCTATGCGCTGGTCGCGACCGGCCTGGTGCTGCTGACCGGCGTGGGCGGCATGACCTCGTTCGGGCAGGCCGCCTTCGTCGGCATGGGCGCGTATGCCACCGCCTGGATCTGCACCTCGCCGATGGTCGCCGCATGGCTGGGCGGCTTCGCCGACTCCGCGCTGCTGCCCTGGGCCGGGCTGCTGCTGGGCCTGGTGCTGACCTTCGCGCTCGCCTGGGCGCTCGGCGCGGTCACGCTCAAGCTGCAGGGCCACTACCTGCCGCTCGGCACCATCGCCTGGGGCCTGAGCCTCTATTACCTGTTCGGCAACATGGGGTTCCTCGGTGGCCAGACCGGCATCACGGGCGTGCCGCCGCTGGTCGTCGCGGGCTTCTCGTTCGCCTCGCCGCGCGCGCTCGGCGTGGTGATCTGGGCCGTGCTGCTGCTCGCGCTCTGGGCCATGCACAACCTGCTCGATTCGCGCGAAGGGCGCGCCATCCGCGCGCTCAAGGGCGGGCGGCTGATGGCCGAGTCGATGGGCGTCGACACCGCGCGGCACCGCATCAAGCTCTTCGTGCTCGCGGCGCTGCTTGCCGCCGTGTCGGGCTGGCTCTATGCGCACCTGCAGCGCTTCGTCAACCCGACGCCGTTCAACCTCAACATCGGCATCGAGCTGCTGTTCATGGCGGTGGTGGGCGGCGCAGGCCACCTGTGGGGCGCGGTGCTCGGCGCCGCGCTCATCACGCTGCTGAAGGAGAAGCTGCAGGACGTTCTGCCTTCGCTGCTCGGCACCAGCGGCAACTTCGAGGTGATCGTGTTCGGCCTGCTGATGCTGTTCGTGCTGCAGCGCTTCGCCGACGGGCTCTGGCCCACGCTGGCGCGCCTGTCGCACCGCTGGGTGCGCGAGAAGCCCCGCACGGGCGGCGCGCAGCCAACGGTGGTTGCCGCGCAGCAGCTCGCGCAACGCACGCTGCCCGCCGCCGGTACCGTGCTGCTGGAGGCCAACGAGGTCAGCAAGCGCTTCGGCGGCCTGGTGGCGAACGACGCGATCTCCATGACGCTGAAGGCCGGCGAGATCCATGCGCTCATCGGCCCGAACGGCGCCGGCAAGAGCACGTTCTTCAACATGGTCTCCGGCGTCGACGACCCGAGCGCGGGCGGCGTGCGGCTCGCGGGCCAGCCGATGACCGGGAAGCCTTCGCGCGCCTTTGCCGCGCTGGGCCTGGGCCGCACCTTCCAGCATGTGCGGCTGCTGGGGCAGCGCAGCGTGGTGGAGAACGTGGCGCTCGGCGCCCACTTGCGCGCCCGCCGCGGCTGGCTCTCCGCCATGCTGCGGCTGGACCGCACCGAAGAAGCTGCGCTGCTCGCCGAGGCCCGCCGCCAGATCGAACGCTGCGGCCTCGGCGGCCATGCAGATGCGCCGGCCGCCTCGCTCTCGCTGGGGCAGCAGCGCGTGGTCGAGATCGCGCGAGCGCTGGCGGGCCAGCCCTCGGTGCTGCTGCTCGACGAGCCAGCCGCGGGCCTGCGCCATCTCGAGAAGCGCGCGCTCTCCGACCTGCTCGGCCAATTGCGCACTGAAGGCCTCGGCATCCTGGTGGTGGAACACGACATGGAATTCGTCATGAACCTGGCCGACCGCGTGACGGTGCTCGAATTCGGCACCGTGATCGCAACCGGCACGCCCGCCGAGGTGCAGGCCGATCCGCGCGTGCTCGAGGCCTACCTCGGCAGTGCCGACGACGACCTGCAGGAGGCCGTGCGATGAGCGCCCCGATTCTCCAACTCGACGGCTTCTGTGTCGCCTACCGCACCGTCGAGGCGGTGCACGGCGTGCGGCTGCAGGTGAACGAAGGCGAGATCGTCACCGTGATCGGGCCCAACGGCGCCGGCAAGACCACGCTGTTGTGCGCGGCCATGGGCCTGCTGCCCTCCACCGGCGCGCTGCGCCTGGGCGCCGAAACCATCGCACGCCCGAGCGTCGAGGCGATGGTGGCGCGCGGCGTCGCGCTGGTGCCCGAGCGGCGCGAGCTGTTCGGCGAGATGTCGGTCGAGGACAACCTGCTGCTCGGGGGCTTCTACCGCTGGCGCAAGGGCCAGCGCGACCAGCGCGCGCGCATGGAGGAAGTGTTCGAGATCTTCCCGCGCCTGCGCGAGCGGCGCCCGCAGATGGCCTCGACGCTGTCGGGCGGCGAGCGCCAGATGCTCGCCATCGGCCGCGCGCTGATGGCGCGGCCGCGGCTCCTGATGCTCGACGAGCCCTCGCTCGGCCTCGCGCCGCTGGTGGTGCGCGAGGTGCTGCGCGTGGTGTCGCAACTGCGCAGCCACGGCGTCTCGGTGCTGCTGGTGGAACAGAACGCACGTGCCGCGCTGCAGGTGGCCGACCGCGCCTACGTGCTCGAGATGGGCGCCGTGGCGCTCGAAGGCGATGCCCGCGAGCTGCTGCACGACCCGCGGATCATCGAGACGTACCTGGGCATCGGAAAGAAGCACTGACCGTTTTTTCTCCCTCCCCCGCTGGGGGAGGGTTGGGGTGGGGGCACGACGGCGTTCGACGAAGCGCTGAGTTCGGAACAAGTGCCGCCAGCCCCCATCCCAACCTTCCCCCGGAGGGGGAAGGAGCCAGACCTCGAAAGGACATCGACATGACCACACTCCAAAGCTACATCGCCGGCCGCTGGATCGGCAACCAGAGCGCGCAGTTGCTGCGCAGCGCCGTCAACGGCCGCCCCGTGGCGAGCACGCACGCCGAGGCGATCGACTTCGCCGAGGCGCTGCAGCACGCGCGGCGCACCGGCCTCCCCGCGCTCATGAAGCTCGACTTCCAACAGCGCGCCGAGCGCCTCAAGGCCCTGGCCAAGTACCTCGCCGCGAACAAGGAAACGCTCTACGCGATCTCGGCCCACACGGGTGCCACGCGCACCGACAGCTGGATCGACATCGAAGGCGGTGCCGGCACGCTGAGCGCGTACGCCGGCATCGGCACCAACGAGCTGCCCTCGGGCAACCTTATGCACGAGGGCCCGGCGTTCCCGCTCGGCAAGAAGGGTGGCTTCGCGGGCACGCACATCCTGGTGCCGCGCGGCGGCGTCGCGGTGCACATCAACGCCTTCAACTTTCCGGTGTGGGGCCTGCTCGAGAAGTTCGCGCCGAGCTTCCTCGCGGGCATGCCCTGCATCGGCAAGCCGGCCACCGCCACCAGCTTCGTCACCGAGGCGCTGATGAGGCTGATCGTGCAGTCGGGCATCCTGCCCGAGGGCAGCCTGCAGCTCGTGGTCGGCAGCACCGGCGACCTGCTCGACCGGCTGCTGGAGCCCGACGTGGTCACCTTCACCGGCTCGGCCGACACCGCCGCCAAGCTGCGCGTGCATCCGAACCTCGTCGCCCGTTCGATCCCCTTCACCGCCGAGGCCGATTCGCTCAACTGCGCGATCCTCGCGCCCGACGTGACGCCCGACGACGAGGAGTTCGATCTCTTCGTGAAGGAGGTGGCGCGCGAGATGACCATCAAGGCCGGCCAGAAGTGCACCGCGATCCGCCGCGCGATCGTGCCGCGCCAACACCTCGACGCGGTGGCCGAGCGCCTGCGCGCGCGGCTCGCCAAGACGGTCATCGGCGACCCCGCGCGTGAAGAGGTGCGCATGGGCGCGCTGGCCTCGCATGCGCAGCAGGCCGACGTGGCCGCGCGCGTGGCCATGCTGCTGGAAGGCGCCGAGCTGGTCTACGGCGAACGCGACGGCTTCGCGCCGCTCGGCGACGGCGTGGCCGAAGGCGCCTTCTTCGCGCCCACCCTGCTGCTGAGCCGCAAGCCGCTCGAACACGACGCGGCGCACGAGGTCGAGGCCTTCGGCCCGGTCAGCACACTGATGCCCTATGACGGCATCGACGAGGCACTGGCGCTGGCCGCGCGCGGACGCGGCAGCCTCGTGGGCACGCTGGTCACGCGCGACCCCGCCATGGCCGCCCGCGCGATTCCGGTGGCCGCCGCATGGCACGGCCGGCTGCTCGTGCTCGACCGCGAAGCCGCGGCAGAATCGACCGGTCACGGCTCGCCGCTGCCCCAGCTCAAGCATGGCGGACCGGGCCGCGCGGGCGGCGGCGAGGAGCTCGGCGGCCTGCGCGCCGTCAAGCACTACCTGCAGCGCGCCGCGGTGCAGGGCTCGCCCACCATGCTCTCGGCCGTGACCGGCGAGCATGTGCGCGGCGCCGCCGTGCGCGAGAGCGAGGTGCATCCGTTCCGCCGCCACTTCGAGGAACTGCAGATCGGCGACTCGCTGCTCACCCACCGCCGCACCGTGGGCGAAGCCGACATCGTGGCGTTCGGCGGCATCTCGGGCGACTACTTCTACATGCACTTCGACGAGGTCGCGGCGCGGCAGTCGCCGTTCGGCAAGCGCATCGCGCATGGCTACTTCGTGCTGTCGGCCGCGGCCGGGCTGTTCGTCTCTCCGTCGCCGGGCCCGGTGCTCGCCAACTACGGCCTCGACACGCTGCGCTTCGTCAAGCCGGTGGGCATCGGCGACACCATCCAGGCGCGCCTGACCTGCAAGCGCAAGATCGACCGCCGGAAGAAAGACGCCAGCGGCCAGGGCCAGGGCGTGGTGGCGTGGGACGTGGAGGTGACCAACCAGGACGGCGAGCTGGTCGCGAGCTACGATATCCTGACCCTCGTCTCCAAGAAAGCGGAAGCCCCCTGATGTTCGATCTCACCGGAAAAACAGCGCTCGTCACCGGCGGCAACGGCGGCATCGGCCTCGGCATGGCCGAAGGCCTGGCCAAGGCCGGCGCGCGCGTCGTCGTCGCGGCGCGCAATGCCGCCAAGTCGGCCGCCGCGGTCGAAAGGCTGCGGGCACTCGGCAGCGACAGCTTCGCCCTCGAAGTCGACGTGCGCGACGAGGCCTCGGTGCAGCAGGCCATCGATGAAGCCGCGGCACGCTGCGGGCGGCTCGACATCCTGCTCAACAACGCGGGCACCACGGTGCGCAAGCCCGTCGACCAGCTCTCGCTGGCCGAATGGAACCAGGTGCTCGACACCAACCTCACGAGCGCGTTCCTCTGCAGCCGCGCCGCGCACCCGCACCTTCAGCGCGCCGGCGGCGGCAAGGTCATCAACATCGGCTCGATGATGTCGATCTTCGGCGCACCCTACGCGCCGGCCTATGCGGCCAGCAAGGCCGGCATCGTGCAGCTCACCAAGTCGACCGCGCTCTCGTGGGCAGCCGACAACATCCAGGTCAACGCCATCCTGCCGGGCTGGTTCGAGACCGAGCTGACCGACGGTGCGCGAACGCTGATCCCCACGCTCTACGACCGCGTGGTGGCCCGCACCGCCGCCGGCCGCTGGGGCCAGCCGGCCGACATCGCCGGCACCGCCGTGTTCCTCGCGAGCCAAGCCTCCAACTACGTCACGGGCACGGCCATTCCGGTCGACGGCGGGTTCTCCATATCTGGCTGAAGGGCGGCGGTCCGTGTAGATTCGGCCGCCATGCTCTTCTGGTTTCAGATCCTTCTCTTCGTCGCCGGCTCCGCCGCGCTGGTGTACGTCTCGCGAGGGCCGCTGCGCCAGCCGGGCTCGCACGGGTTCTACCGCTTCTTCGCGTGGGAATGCATGCTGGTTCTCATCATCGTGAACCTGCCGGTCTGGCATGCCAACCCGTCATCGCCAGTGCAGATCGTGTCGAGCCTGATGTTCGTCGTGTCGATCTGGCTGCCGATCCACGCCGTCCGGCGGCTCAAGGCCGATGGCAAGCCGACCGAGGCGCGCGGCGACGACCCCGCCTTGTACGCCTTCGAGAAGACCTCGTCGATCGTCAGCACCGGCGCCTTCCGCTACATCCGCCACCCGATGTACACCGCGCTGATGCTGTTGGCCTGGGGCGCGTTCCTCAAGCAGTTCACCTGGCTCACGCTCGCGCTGGTGCTGGCCGCCACGGTGCTGCTGGTGCTGACGGCGCTCAGCGACGAGAAGGAATGCCTCGCGCATTTCGGCGAGGCGTACCGCGACTACATGGGGCGCACGCGGCGGTTTATTCCGTTCGTGGTTTAGCGGCGCGCGTCAGCATGCGCCCCGCGCGCGCGATCACGCGCGCCTCGCCCGCATCGCCGCGGTAGGCAAGAACGCCGTTCACATACACCCGCTCGATCCCCAGGCTCACGCCGTGCGGCTTGTCGTAGGTCGCGGTGTCGGCGATGGTCTCGGGGTCGAACACCACCACGTCGGCCATCGCGCCCGCCCGCAGCAGGCCGCGGTCGGCGATGCGCAGGTTGCGCGCGGTCATGCCGGTCATCTTGTGCACCGCCTGCTCGAGCGTGAAGAGGCGCCGCTCGCGCCAGTAGCGCGCAAACACGCGCGGGAACGCGCCCCACAATCGCGGATGCGGATGGCGGTCGTGCGGCAGGCCGTCGCTGCCGATCATGGTGAGCGGATGCGCGATCACGCGCTCCACGTCTTCTTCCTGCATCTGGAAATAGCAGGCGCCACCAGGCTTCAGGCGCACGGCGGCTTCCTGCTCGCTCACGCCCCACTCGCGCGCGATGTCGGCCACGAGCCGGCCGGTCATCTCGGGGTGCGGGTCGGACCAGGTGAGCAGCACGTCGATGACGCCGTCGACGAGGTCCTCGCGCAGCACGGTGGAGCCCGCAACGTAGGGATAGGCGTCCATCGCGATCTGCTGCCGCTGGGCCAGCGCTTCGATCAGCGGCAGCGTTTCCTTGGTGCGGCCCCAGTTGGCGGGACCGGCGCACTTGTGGTGCGAGATGACCAGCGGCACGCCGGCGTCGAAGGCCGTGTCGCCAGCTTCGTGCAACGCCTCGATGATCCGCTGCATCTCGCTGCGCAGGTGCGTGGCGTACACGCCGCCGTGGCGTGCGACGACACGTGCGAGCGCGGTCACTTCCTCGGCCGGTGCGGCAAAGGCCTCTTCGTAGAAGAGCCCCGACGACATCCCGTGCGCCCCTTCGGCCATGCAGTCGTCGAGCAGCGCCGCCATGCGCGCGAGTTCGTCGCCGGTCGCGGCCCGGTCGAGCGCGGCCATGGTCGCGAAGCGCAAGGTGGTGTGGCCCACGAGCGCCGCCACGTTGAGCGCGGGTTGCGCCGCATCGACCGCAGCGCGGTAGGCGGCCATGCTCGCATGCCGGAACGAGTCGGCGCCGAGCAGCGTGAGGGGCGGCAACGACTGCGGCGTGCGGTAGGGCGCGAGCGAGATGCCGCAATTGCCGGTGACCACCGTGGTGATGCCCTGCGAGAGCTTGGGCAGGCACAGCGGATCGCGCAGCACGATCGCATCGTCGTGCGTGTGCGCATCGATGAAGCCCGGCGCGATCACCCTGGCGCGGCAGTCGACCACGTCGAGGTCGCAGAGCGAAAGGCCCATCGGGAGCCGCTCGCGCAAGCCTTCGCCGAGCGCGACGATGCGGTCGGCCGAGAGCAGCACGTCGCCGGTCCACGCGGGGCCGCCCGCGCCGTCGACCACCAGGCCGGCCTCGAGCAGCACAGGCCTCTGCGCGGTGCCCGTCGTCATGCCGCGGCGTCCTTCGGATGGATGCCGCCGCCGTCCCAGCTCTGCAGCGGATGGGTGCTGGCGTCGATGCCGTGGCGCTGGAAGGCCTCGCGCGCGCGCTGCAGCCGCTGCACGGCCGGCTCGCCGCGGCGCTGCGCCACCAGCACCGTGAGGATCTCGATCGCGGTGAGGTGCGTCAGGTAGGCGTCGATGCCGACGTGCATCACCGCGTCGTCGGGCACCGAGAGGCCGAGCAGGAAGTCGGCCCTGGCGGCGAGCGCGGTGCCCGGCCGCGTGAGCGCGACCACTTTGGCGCCCTGCCCGCGTGCGATGTCGACCGCGTCGAGCAGCGAGGGCATGCCGCCCACGTGCGAGATCGCGATCACCACGCCGCCGGGACGCTGCGCCGCGCCGGCCACCTGCTGCAGGTGGTAGTCGGCCCAGGCGTTGGCCGAGAGGCCGAGGCGGAACAGCCGCGCCTGCAGGTCGTTGGCCATGAACCACGAGGTGGCGCCCGCGCCATACAGGTCGACGTGCGGTGCGGCGGCGATGGCGGCCACGGCGCCGTCGAGCACCTGCATGTCGAGCTGGCTGCGCACGCCCGAGACCGAGGCCGCGGCGCTGCGCGCGATCTTGGAGACCACCTCGTCGGCCGCGTCCTCGATGTTCACGCGCCGATGCAGCGGCGAACCGCCGAGCGCGAGGTCCTGCGCCAGCGCGAGCTTGAATTCGCGCAGGCCGGCAAAGCCGAGGTCGCGGCAGGTGCGCATGATGGTCGGCACCGAGCTGCCCGAGCGCGCGGCCAGCGATTCGAAGCTTTCCTCGAGCACCCGATCGGGGTCCTCGAGGATCAGGTCGAGGATCGCGCGGCGCGTGGCCGGCGCGCCGGTGCGGGTCTGCGCGATCTTCTGGAGCAGCGAGGGCGTCATCGGTGCGCGCTTCAAAAGTGCATCGCCACCGCGTCGCTGACGCGGTAGTCGTTCTCGACGATGGGCATCCAGTGCCATTTGTCGAAGGTGGTGCACGGGTGCGAGATGCCGAGGCCGACGCGGTCGCCGACGGCCGGCGCCAGCGCCTCCTCGGCGGCGTCCCAGCGCAGGTAGGCGTGCTGGTCGTTCAGGGCGGTGATCTTCCATCCGGTGGGCACCGGCTCGGCGACCCGCGCGCCGCGTGCCGCGCGCGCGATCGGCATCGGCATCGAGAGGTCGAAGGAGATGTCGCGCTTGCCGACGGCAAGGATCGCGAGGCCCGCCTCGGGCCGCGACTGCACCGTGGCCCAGACTTCCATCGCGGGCACCAGGCCCTCGCCGCAGCCGCAGCCCAGGCGCTCGTCGACCGCGCTCACCATGCGCTTGTAGAAGCCATGGTCGTGCGTCACGTAGCAGCCCGAGCGCAGCAGGCCGCGCACCGGTGCGCCGAGCGCCGGCTTGAGCCGCCCCGCCACGAGATCGAAGATGGCCGAGCCGCCGGCCGACACCAGCACCTCGTCGGCCTCGAACAGGCCCTGCGTGTCGCAGTGGCGCGCAATGGCTTCGACGCGGTCCATCAGCGCGTTGGCGTAGGCGGCATCGGGTTCGCTGGCACCGGTGGCGCCCTGCCCTTCGTAGGTCTCGATGCCCACGAGCTTGACGGCATCGCTGGCGCGCAGCCGCGTGGCGAGCGCGACCGCTTCGTCGTGCGTGCGGCAGCCGGTGCGCGCACCCTCGACGCCGATCTCGAGCATCACCTCGAACGGCACGCTCTCGGCGTGGCGCGTCGACCAGTCTTCGATCAGCGCCAGCTGCGCGAGCGAATCGACCAGGAACACCACGCGCAGGTCGGCGTGCGCGGCAAGCAGCAGCTGGATGCCGGCGAGGTCCTCGTCGCCGACCACCTGGTTCGCGATCAACGTGCGGCGCGCGCCCGCGGCCACGCCCACGGCAAGCTGCGTGACGGTGGCGAAGGTCAGGCCCCAGGCGCCGGCATCGAGCTGGCGCCGGAACAGCTGAGGCGACATGGTGGTCTTGCCGTGCGGCGCGAGGTCGATGCCCCATTCGCGCACGCGGGCCTGCATCCATGCCAGGTTGTGTTCGAGCGCTTCGCGCCGCAGCACGGCCAGCGGCAGCGGCAGGTCGCCCGCGAGCACGTTCCATCCGGCCGCGCCGACTTCGCTGCGGCGGCGTGGCGGCTGGGTGCGCGGGTAGCCCTTGAAGCCGCTGCCGAGCAGCGGATCGTCGAAATCGTTGACAGGGGCGGTGTCGGCGAAGGTCATGGTCATGCGGCGATGTTGGAAAGCAGTTCCCGGCGAATGCAGGCGCTGTAGTGTCCGTTGGAAACCTCTTCGAGCGGCGGCACGGTGCGGGCGCAGGCGTCGATCGCGTGCGGGCAGCGGGTGCGGAACACGCAGCCCGACGGCGGCGCGATCGGGCTCGGGATGTCGCCCTTGAGAGCGACGTGCAGGGTCGGCGTGTCGGGATCGGGCCGCGGGCTCGCGGCCAGCAGCGCCTGCGTGTAGGGATGTGCGGGGCGTGCGAAGAGCTCGTCGGTGGTGGCCACTTCCATCACCTTGCCAAGGTACAGCACCACCACGCGGTCGCAGAGGTACTCGACCACGTCGAGGTCGTGCGAGATGAAGAGCATCGTGAGGCCGAGCCGTTCGCGCAGGTCGGCCAGCAGGTTGATCACCTGCGACTGGATCGACACGTCGAGCGCCGACAGCGGCTCGTCGGCCACGATGAACTCGGGCTCGACCGCGAGTGCGCGCGCCACGCCGATGCGCTGGCGCTGCCCGCCCGAGAACTCGTGCGGAAAGCGGCTCGCATGCTCGGCGCGCAGGCCCACGGTCTCGAGCAGTTCGGCAATGCGCCGCTCGCGGGCCTCTTTGCCCTTGTGCAGGCCGTGCGTGGCGAGCGCCTCGCCGAGGATGGCGCCGATGCGCATCTTCGGATTGAGGCTTGCATACGGGTCTTGAAAAATGATCTGCAGCTTGCTGCGCAGCCGGCGCATGCGCTCGCCCGAGAGCGCGCCGATGTCGTCGCCGCGGTAGAGCACCTGGCCCGCGGTGCGCTCGACCAGCCGCAGCACGGTGCGGCCGATGGTGCTCTTGCCCGAACCCGATTCGCCGACCAGGCCCAGCGTCTCACCGGGCTGGATCGCGAACGACACGTCGTCGACCGCGCGCACGGGACGGTCGCCGTTGCCGAAGTACTTCTTGAGCCCGCGGACTTCGATCAGGGGGGAAGCGGAGAGTGCGGTGGTCATGTGAGCCTCGCGAGCGGTACGTCGGGCTGCACGCGAATGCAGCGTGCCTGGCGCGCCGGCCGGATGTCGATCAGCGGCGGCACGGCCGACCGGCAGGCCGCCTCCGCATGGTCGCAGCGCGGCTCGAAGGCGCAGCCCGGCGGCGGCGCGAGCGGGCTCGACACCTGCCCGCGTATCGCGTACAGCCGCTTCGGCCGGGGCTGGCCCGCCGCGCGCGCCTTGCCCGGCAGGCAGGCAAGGAGCCCCTGCGTGTAGGGATGGCCCGGCTGCGCGAACAGCGGCCGCACGGGCGCGCTCTCGACCACGCGGCCCGCGTACATCACGGCCACGTCGTCGGCATGGTGCGCAACCACGCCGAGGTTGTGCGTGATGAACAGGATGCTCATGCCGGTCTCGGCCTGGAGCCGGCGCATGAGCGCGAGGATCTGCGCCTGGATCGTCACGTCGAGCGCGGTGGTGGGTTCGTCGGCGATCAGCAGCGTCGGGTCGCAGGCCATCGCGAGCGCGATCATCACGCGCTGGCGCATGCCGCCCGAGAGCTGGTGCGGGTACTCGTGCAGTCGCTGCGCCGCGGCCGGGATCTCCACCAGTTCGAGCATGCGCAGCGCATGCGCGAGCGCGGCCTTGCGGTCGAGCCCTTTGTGCAGCCGCACGCTCTCGGCGATCTGCTCGCCGATGGTGAACACCGGGTTGAGGCTGGTCATCGGCTCCTGGAAGATCATCGCCAGCTGGTTGCCGCGCAGCGAGCGCATCTCGCGCTCGTCGATCTGCAGCAGGTCGCGCGTCTGGCCTTCGCGCGTCACGAACGATGCGCTGCCGCTGACCTGCGCGTTGGCGGTCTTCGGCAGCAGGCGCATCAGCGTGAGGCTGGTGACCGACTTGCCCGAGCCCGATTCGCCGACCAGCGCGGTGGTCCGGCCGGGCCGGATCGAGAAGCTCACCTCGGCCACGGAACGCACCAGGCCGTCCTCGGTGGGAAAGCTGGTGCTCAGGTTGCTGACCGTGAGACGGGGGATGTCGTTCGCGTTCGTCATCACGAGGTTTTCTTGAGCTTGGGGTCGAGCAGGTCGCGCACGCCGTCGCCGAGCAGCTGCAGCGAGAGCGCCGTGAGGATGATCGCCAGCCCCGGGAACAGCACCACCCAGAAGGCCTGGTGCGCGTACTGCTGGCTGCCCGCCACCATGGTGCCCCAGGTCGGTATCTCGGGCGGCACGCCGACGCCGAGGAACGACAGCCCCGCCTCGGCCAGGATGGCGTAGGCGAAGATGAACGAGACCTGCACCAGGATCGGCGACATCAGGTTGGGCAGGATGTGGCGCCACAGGATGCGCGAGGTGCGCACGCCGAGCGCGCGCACCGCCTCGACGAACAGCAGCTCGCGCACCACCAGCGTCGAGGCGCGCACCACGCGGGCCACGCGCGGCGTGTAGACCAGCACCAGCGCGAGCACGGTGTTGAGCAGCGAGGGCCCGAGGATCGCCACCAGCGCGATCGCCAGCAGGATGTCGGGGAAGGACATCATCGCGTCGACCACGCGCATCAGCGGCGCGTCGAGCCGGCGGAAGAAGCCGGCCGCAAGGCCCAGCGCCGTGCCCGCGACCACCGCGCCGATCGCCGTGAGGGCCGCGATGGCGAGCGAATAGCGCGCGCCGTGGAGGATGCGCGAATACATGTCGCGGCCGAGCTCGTCGGTGCCGAGCAGGTGTTCGGCGCCCGGCGCCTTCAGCCGCTGCAGCACGGCGGTGTCGTTGGGATCGATGGAAGCGAACAGCGGCGCGCCGACCGCAAGCACCGCGATCGCCAGCAGCACGAGCGCGGACAGCATCACGATGCGGCGGTGCATCAGCTGGCGGAGCATTCGGGGCATGCGCATCGTTCAGACTTTCACGCGCGGATCGACCACTGCATACAGCAGGTCGATCGAGAAATTGATGAGCACGTAGATCGCGGCAATCACGAGCAGCGCACCCTGGATCACCGGGTAGTCGCGCCGCAGCACGGCGTTCACCACCAGGTTGCCCACGCCCGGCAGGCCGAACACGGTTTCGGTGACGACGGCGCCGCCGATCATCAGCGCGACCGTGAGGCCGATCACCGTGACGATCGGCACCAGCGCGTTGCGCAGCGCATGCTTGAGCACGACCACGCTTTCGCTGAGCCCCTTGGAGCGCGCGGTGCGCACGTAGTCCTCGCCGAGCACGTCGAGCATCGAGGCGCGCGTGAAGCGGATGATGAGCGCGGAGTTCAGCAGGCCCAGCACCGCGGCCGGCAGCACCAGCGCATGCAGGCGTTCGGCGAGCGGCGCATCGGGCGCGCCGTAGCCCGAGACCGGGAACCAGCCGAACGAGACCGCGAACACCTGGATCATCACGATGCCGAGCCAGAAGCTCGGGATGCTCGCGCCGAGCATCGCGATGCCGGTGAAGAGCTGGTCGACCATGCGGCCGCGGAACACCGCCGAGACGATGCCGCAGGGCACGCCGATCGACGCCGCGATCGCCACCGCCATCAGCGCGAGCAGCGTGGTCGGCTCGGCCCGCTCCCAGAGCGCCTGTGCCACCGGGCGTTGCAGGAAGATCGAGGTGCCGAGGTTGCCCTGCAGCACTTCGCGCAGCCAGTAGCCGAACTGCACCGGCAGGGGCTTGTCGAGGCCGTAGTCCTTCTGCACGCGCGCGATGTCGGCCGCGGTGGCCTGGTCGCCCAGCAGCACCGAGACAGGGTCGCCCGAGGCGGCGCGCGTGAGCACGAAGACGAGCACCGCGACGATGGCAAGCACGACCAGCATGCCGGCGGCGCGGGAGGCGATGTAGCGGATCATTGGAGGGAGGGTCGCGTCGGATGCCGAGGGCGCCTACTTGATCCGGGCGTTCCAGAAGAACGGCCAGGTCGCGGGCTGGTAGTTGTCGAGCGCCGGGCTCTTCGCGGAGAGGCCGTTGAACTTGCCGACGTTGATGTACGGCACTTCTTCGTAGACCACCTGCTGCACCTTGCCCCACAGCGCGGCACGCTTGGCCGGGTCGCTCTCGGTGTTGAAGGCGGTGAGCGCGGCCTTCTTGGCGGGCGTGTCCCACCAGCCGGGTGCGCCGTCGCCGAGCTGCGGGGGCGAGAGCATTGGCTCGGGGAACTGGCCCGAATGCGTGACGTAGATGTCCCAGAGCTTGGGGTCGTTGCGGCGCTGCACCAGCGTGGCCCAGTCGACCACGTTGAGGTCGACCTTGAAGCCCGCGCGCTTGAGCTGCTCGGCCATCAGGAGCGACATGTTGTAGTGGAAGTCGTACTGGCGGCTCGTGAGCACGCGGATCGGCTCGCCCTTGTAGCCGGCCTTGGCCGCAGCCTCCTTGGCCTTGGGCGCGTTGCGCTCGTTGTAGCGCGCGGTGCCTTCGGTCGAATAGAACGGCGAGCCCTTCGGGAAGTGGTTGCCCTCGGCCACGAAGAAGCGCGTGTCGCCGAAGCCGGCCGCGAGCATCTCGCCTTCGCCGAGCGCCGACTGGATCGCCTGGCGCACCGCCTGGTTGGCGGCCACGCCCTCCTTGGTGTTGAGCACCAGATACGGAAAGCCGAACGCGGGCGTCATGATCGGCACGATCTTGCCGCCCGACTTCTCGAGCCGCGGCAGCGCCTCGACCGGCAGCAGGTCGGCATAGTCGTACTGGCCCGCCAGCGCACCCTCGACGCGCGTGCTGGCATTGGGCACGGGCACGAAGCGCAGCTCCTCGATCGCGGCCTCGCGCTTGCCACCGTAGCCGCTCGCGGGCTCCTTGCGCGCGCTGTACTTGTCGAAGCGCGTGAGCAGCACGAACTGGTCGGGCCGGCGCTCCTTGAACCGGTAGGGGCCGGTGCCGACGAAGTCCTTGAGCGGCGAGGCGATCGAGTCCTTGGCCATGATCGCCGCCATGCCGCTCGGCAGCGCGAGCTGCGACAGCAGCGGCGCATACGGCGCCTTGAGCACGATCTCGACGTTGAGCGGGCCCTTGGCCTTGAGGCTCTCGATCTCCTTGCCGACGGCCTTGCCGCGCGGCGACTGCTCCATCCAGCGCTGCAGGCTCGCCACCACGTCGTCGGCGTTGAGCTCGCGGCCGCTGTGCAGCATCACCCCTTTGCGCAAGGTAATGGCGTAGGTCTTGCCGTCGGCCGAGATCTTCGGCATGGCCTCGGCGAGCATCGGCACCACGTTCCACTTGCCGTCGAAGGTGTAGAGCGTCTCGTAGACGTGCTGCATGATGGTTCCGACCAGGTCCGCGGTCGACGCCATCGGATCGAGCGTCTGCGGTTCGGCCACCATCGCCAGCGTGGCGTGGTTGCGCGGCCCTTGCGCGTTGGCCGGCGTGTGGGGCAGCGCACAAAGCAGCGCAAGCAGCAGTGAAGCGCCGAGCAGGCTGCGCCGGGACGGCATGGGGCGCGGCAGGCGGGCTGCGGAAAGACCGGCGTGGGGCATGGGAACTCCTTCGTGGGCAGACAGGTTTTGAAAGAAATTTTCTTTCTTGCCCGCACTTTGAAGCAGTATTCACGCCTATTCATCCGTGAAAACCCGTGTTTGTCACTTTTTCTGAAATAGATTTTCAGATTGGCTGGATACTGGGGCCTGCGATTTTTCTTTCCACCGACCCCCTGCAGGAGTTCACGCATGCCCCTCGAATACCTCGGCGCCCCGCCCGTCGCCTCCGACCGCCAGGCCCGCCCTTTTTCCCCGGCCGTGCGCGCCGGCGACTTCATCTATGTCTCGGGCCAGGTGCCCGCCAATGCCGACGGCGAGATCGTCGTGGGCGGCATCGAGGCGCAGACACGCCAGGTGATGGAAAACCTCAAGAAGGTGCTGGCGCTGGCCGGCGCCACGCTCGACGACGTGTGCAAGAGCACCGTCTGGCTGCACGACGCGCGCGACTTCGGTGCCTTCAACCGCGTCTACATAAGCTACTTCGGCGAGAACAAGCCCGCGCGCTCGACCACCGAGGCGCGGCTGATGGTCGATGCGAAGGTCGAGATCGACGTGGTGGCGTACAAGCCGAAGGGCTGAAGAAAACCGCGACCGGCTTTCTCAGCCGTGCAGCTCGGTCTTGCGCTGGATGATGCGCGACACCAGCCCGTACTCGACCGCTTCCTCGGCCGACAGCCAGCGGTCGCGTTCGATGTCGGTCATCACGACCTCGATCGGCTTGCCGGTCTCGCGCGCGATCTCGTGCGCGATGCGATGCCGGGCCTTGATGATCTCCTGCGCCTGGATCGCGATGTCGGTCGCCTGCCCGCCCGCGCCGCCGCTCGGCTGGTGAATCAGGAAGCGGGTGTTGGGCAGGCACACGCGGCGCTCGCGTGGGGCGGCAAGGAACAGGTGCGTGGCGGCGCTGCCGACCCAGCCGGTGCCGATCATGTTCACCGGCGCACTGATGAAGCGCACGATGTCGTGGATCGCATCGCCCGATTCGAGGTGCCCGCCGGGCGAGCTCACGAGGATGTCGATGGGCTTGTCGGTGCTGTCGGCATCGAGCGCGATGAGCCTGCGCGTGACGTCGGCGGCCACCGAATCGGTGATGCCGCCGAAGATCAGCAGCGTGCGCGATTTGAAGGCTTTTTCCTCGAGGTAGGAATTGCGCGGCTCGGCCGTGGCCGCAGGCGTGGTGTCGTCGTCGGTGTCCAGTGAAAACATGGCTTTCGCTCCGGTGAGATGAATGGCGTCGGCCTTAGATTACGCCCTGCGCCAGCATCGCGTCGGCCACGCGCACAAAGCCCGCAACATTGGCGCCGTCGACATAGCTCACGCGGCCGTCGGCGCGCTCGCCGTACTGCAGGCACGACGCATGGATGCCCTGCATGATCTGCAGCAGGCGTGCATCGACCTCGTCGCGCGTCCACGCCAGGCGCGAGGCGTTCTGGCTCATCTCCAGGCCCGAGGTGGCCACGCCACCCGCATTGCTCGCCTTGCCGGGTGCATAGAGCACGTCGTTGGCCTCGAACACCTTCACCGCCGCCATGGTCGAGGGCATGTTGGCGCCCTCGGCCACGCAGACCACTCCGTTCTTCACCAGCAGCGCCGCATCGTCGGCGTTGAGCTCGTTCTGGGTCGCGCTCGGCAGCGCCACGTCGACCGGCACATGCCACGGCGTCGCACCAGCGATGAAGCGGGTGCCGGTGCGTTCGGCGTAGTCGCTGACGCGGCCGTAGAGGTGGTTCTTCACGTCCATCAGCACGGCGAGCTTCTCGGGTGTGAAGCCGTCCTCGTCGACCACGGTGCCGCTCGAGTCGGACACGGTGACGACCTTGGCGCCGAGCGCCATGGCCTTCTCGATGGTGTACTGGGCCACGTTGCCCGCGCCCGAGACGCTGACGCGCAGGCCGTCGAACGAACGGCCCTTGCGCTTGAGCATCTCCTGGGCGAAGTAGACGTTGCCGTAGCCGGTGGCTTCGGGCCGGACCAGCGATCCGCCGTAGCTCAGGCCCTTGCCGGTGAAGACGCAGTCGGCGCGGTTGGTCAGCTTCTTGACCATGCCGGCCATGAAGCCGATCTCGCGGCCGCCCACGCCCACGTCGCCGGCCGGCACGTCGGTGTCGGCGCCGACGTGGCGGAACAGTTCGGCGGCAAAGGCCTGGCAGAAGCGCATCACCTCGCCCTGGCTCTTGCCCTTGGGGTCAAAGTCGGCGCCACCCTTGCCGCCGCCCATGGGCAGCGTCGTGAGCGCGTTCTTCAAGGTCTGCTCGAAAGCGAGAAACTTGAGGATCGACAGGTTGACCGACGGATGGAAGCGCAAGCCCCCCTTGTAGGGGCCGATCGCGAGGCTGTGCTGGATGCGAAAGCCCCGGTTCACGCGGACCTCGCCATGGTCATCGACCCAGCACACGCGGAAGACGATCACGCGCTCGGGCTCGACCAGCCGCTCGAGCAGGCCGTGCGCCGTGTACTTCGGGTGCTGCGCGATGTAGGGCCAGAGGCTCTCCATGACCTCGGTCACGGCCTGCAGGTACTCGGGCTCCCCGGGGTTGCGCTGGGCGACGTGGGCGAGAAAGTCCTCGACGGATGCGTGCTTCATTCCAATCAATCCAATTCCAAAACGGTGCACAACCCTGTGCGGACCGTGCATTTTGCCGGATCGATGAGCCCATCCTGGTGCGCGGCGCATTGATGACGTGCATCAGCGCCGCCGATGTCCCTGCACGAAAGAATCAGCCGGCCAGGCGCCCCGCCACGAGTTGCAGCACGCGGTCGCAGCGGCGCGCGAGATCCTGGTCGTGCGTGACCATGACGAAGGCGGTCCGGTGCTTGTGCGCGAGCTCGAGCATCAGCGCGAACACCGTGTCGGCGGTGCTGCGGTCGAGGTTGCCGGTGGGCTCGTCGGCCAGCACGCAGGCGGGCTGCGTGACCAGTGCGCGCGCGATCGCGACGCGCTGGCGCTCGCCGCCCGACAGCTCGGCCGGACGGTGGTGCAGGCGCTGGCCCAGGCCCACGCTGTCGAGGATCTTCGCGGCCGCAGCGGCGGCCTCCGACGATTCGGCGCGCCGGATCTTGAGCGGCATCGCCACGTTGTCGAGCGCGCTGAACTCGGGCAGCAGATGATGGAACTGATAGACGAAGCCCAGGTGCCGGTTGCGCAGGCGCCCCTGCTCGGCCGCATCGGCATGGGCGATGTCCTTGCCGAGCAGCTCGACCTTGCCGCTGGTGGGTTCGTCCAGGCCGCCCATCAGGTGCAGCAGCGTGCTCTTGCCCGATCCGGAAGCGCCGACGATCGCGAGCGTCTCGCCCGCGTGCACGTCGAGGTCGACGCCGTGCAGCACGGTCAGGTCGATGCGGCCTTCGTGGAAGCGCTTGGTGAGGCCGCGGGCCTTGAGCACCACGTCATTGCCGGCGGCGGTAGGGGCGAGTTCACTCATAGCGCAGGGCCTCGGCGGGATTCACGCGGCTCGCGCGGTAGCTGGGGTACAGCGTGGCAAGAAACGCCAGCACCAGCGAGATGATGGCGATCGGCATGATGTCGCTGCGCTGCGGATCGCTCGGCATCTTGCTGATCAGGTAGATGTCCTTCGGCAGGAAGCTGGCCTGGAACAACTGTTCGAGAAAGGGCACGATCACGTCGATGTTGTAGGCAATGCCGAGGCCGAGCGCGAGCCCGGCCACGGTGCCGATCACGCCGACCATGGCCCCCTGCACCACGAAGATGCCCATGATGCTGCGCGGCGAGCTGCCGAGCGTGCGCAGGATCGCGATGTCGGCGCGCTTGTCGGTCACCGTCATCACCAGCGTGGAGACCAGGTTGAACGCGGCCACTGCCACGATCAGCGTGAGGATGATGAACATCATGCGTTTCTCGACCTGCACGGCCGCGAACCAGGTCTTGTTCTGCCGCGTCCAGTCGCGGATGAGGAACTGGCCCGGCAGCGTGACGGCCATCTGGTCGGCCACGTCGCGCGCTTCGTTCAGGTCCTTGAGCTTGATGCGGATGCCGCTCGGGCCCTCGAGCCGGAACACGCGCTGCGCGTCCTCCGCGTGGATCATGGCGAGCGCCGAGTCGTATTCGTAGTGACCCGAATCGAAGGTACCGACCACGGTGAACTGCTTGAGCCGCGGCACCACGCCGGCCGGCGTGACCTGCCCGCCCGGTGCCACCAGCGTGACCTGGTCGCCGGGCTGCACGAACAGCGCGCGTGCGAGCTCGCCGCCGAGCACGATGCCGAACTCGCCCGGCACCAGTTTGTCGAGCGTGCCCTTCTGCGCGGTGGTGGCGATGTCGGTCACCTCGGGCTCGAGCGCCGGCACGATGCCGCGCACCAGCGTGCCCTTCATGTCCTCGCCGCGCGCGATGAGCGCCTGCGTGGCGATGAAGGGCGCGGCACCGATCACCTCGGGGTTCTGGCGCGCCGCGGCCATGATCGCGTCGAGGTCGGGCAGGGCCTGGCCGTCGCGCGACAGGATCTCGATGTGCGAGACCACGCCGAGCATGCGGTCGCGCACCTCTTTCTGGAAGCCGTTCATCACGCTGAGCACGATGATCAGCGCCGCCACGCCGAGCGCAATGCCGAGCATCGACACGCCCGAGATGAAGGAGATGAAGCCGTTGCGCCGCGTGGCCCGGCCTGCGCGCGTGTAGCGCCAGCCGAGCTGCAGTTCATAGGGAAGTCGCATAAGTTCAGTGGTCCAAGGCGCGTTGCGCGCGCCGAGATTGTGGCATCCCGGACAATAGCCGGATGGCCGAAGCCCCCCCACGACACCTGTTGATCCCCTTCGCCGGCCGCGGTTCCCCCGCATGCCGCGCGGCCCTGCCCGCGCTGAGGCTGCCGAACCTCGAATCGCTGCTGTCACGCCTCACGCTGGTCGACACCGACCCGCAGGACGAAAGCACGCGCTCCCCGCCCCACGAAAGGGCGCTGGCGCGGGCGCTGGGCATCGCGTCCGACGACGGCTGCATTCCCTGGGCGGCGCTCGAAGCGCGGCAGGCCGGCATCGCCGAGCCGCACGACCGCGAAGCCTGGGCGCGGCTGTCGCTGTGCCATTGGCAAGTCGGCATCGACGACGTGGTGCTCGGCGACCCGGCCGCCATCGAGATCGACGCGGCCGAATCGGCGGCGCTGCTCGAGGCCGCCCGCCCCTTCTTCGAGGAGGACGGCATTGCGCTGCATGCGTCGCACACGCCGGGCCGCTGGCTGGCGCGCGGGCGCATCTTCGACGGGCTGCCCACGGCCTCGATCGACCGCGCGGTGGGCCATCCGATCTCTCAATGGTCGCCGCTCGCCGACGCGGCCCGGCCGCTGCGCCGGCTGCAGAACGAAATGCAGATGCTTCTCTACACCCAACGCGTGAACGACGAGCGCGCCGCGCGCGGCGTGCCCGCGATCAACTCCTTCTGGCTCAGCGGCACCGGTGCGCTGCCGCCGGACACCACGGTCGCCTCGCCGCCGCCCGAGGTCAGCGAGGCGCTGCGCGTGCCCGCGTTGCGCGACGACGGGCCCGGCTGGGCCGAGGCCTGGCAGGCGCTCGACGCCGGCGCCGTGGCCGACCTGCTGGCGGCGTACACCGCGGGCACGAACGTCACGCTCACGCTGTGCGGCGACCGCGCCTCGCAGCGCTACGGCGTGCAGCAGCAGCGCGGCCTGCTCGGCTGGGCCCGGCGCCTGTTCGAACGCGCCCAGGCCACCACGGTGCTCGAGGCCCTATGAAGATCATCGCCAGGGACATTCCACCGCGCAGCGCCTGGGCGCTCGAACAGGCCGGCGTGCATCCGCTGCTGGCGCGGCTCTTTGCCGCGCGCGGCGTGCTGGCGGGCGACGAGCTCGACGACGGCCTGGCGCGCCTGCTGCCGCCCGACACGCTGCACGGCACGCGAGAGGCGGCGGTGCTGCTCGCCGATGCGATGAACCAGGGCAAGCGCCTGTGCATCGTGGCCGATTACGACTGCGACGGCGCCACTGCCTGCGCCGTGGCGGTGCGCGGCCTGCGGCTGCTCGGCGCGCAGCACGTGGGCTACCTCGTTCCCGACCGCGTGGTCGACGGCTACGGCCTCACGCCTCCCATCGCCGAACGCGTGGCCGCGAGCGGCGCCGACGTGCTCATCACGGTCGACAACGGCATCGCGAGCGTCGAAGGCGTGGCCGCGGCCAAGGCGCGCGGCCTGCAGGTGCTGGTGACCGACCACCACCTGCCCGGCCCCGAACTGCCGGCGGCCGACGTGCTGGTGAACCCGAACCAACCCGCCTGCGCCTTCGAGAGCAAGAGCATCGCCGGTGTCGGCGTGATGTTCTACGTGCTGCTCGCGCTGCGCTCCGAGCTGCGCGCGCGCGGCATCTTCACGGCGGCCACGCAGCCCAAGCTCGACGTGCTGCTGCCGCTGGTCGCGCTCGGCACCGTGGCCGACGTGGTCAAGCTCGATGCCAACAACCGGCGCCTGGTGGCGCAGGGATTGCGGCGCATCCGGGCCGGCGCGATGCCCGCGGGCATCGCGGCGCTGTTCAGGGCGGCGGGGCGCAACGCGCCGGCGGCCACCACCTTCGACTTCGGCTTCGCGCTGGGCCCGCGCATCAACGCGGCCGGACGGCTCGCGGACATGACGCTCGGCATCGAATGCCTGCTGACCGACGATGCAGCCCGCGCCGACGAGCTCGCGCGGCTGCTCGACGGCATCAACCGCGAGCGCCGCGACATCGAGGGCGGCATGCGCGAGCAGGCGCTGCTGCTCGCCGAATCGCTGTTCGGTGCCGACGTCGAAGGCGCCGAGACCACGCCCGCCGCGATCAGCGTGTTCGGCGCCGACTTCCACGAGGGCGTGGTCGGCATCGTGGCTTCACGCATCAAGGACCGCTTCCACCGGCCGACCTTCGTCTTCGCGGCGAGCGGCGCGCCCGGCAAGGAACACGAGCTCAAGGGCTCGGGGCGCTCGATCCCGGGCTTTCACCTGCGCGATGCGCTCGACCTCGTGGCCAAGCGCCACCCGGGCGTGCTGCTGCGGTTCGGCGGGCATGCGATGGCGGCCGGCTGCACGGTGGCGCGCGACCGGTTCGAGGTGTTCGAGCGCGCGCTGGCCGAAGTGGCGCACGAATGGCTCGATGCCGCCACGCTGACCCGCCGCATCGACACCGACGGCCCGCTGGCGCGCGAGTACATGCGCATCGACCTCGTCGACACGCTGCACCGCGAGGTGTGGGGCCAGGGCTTTGCGCCGCCCACGTTCAGCGAAGAGGTCGAGGTGGTGTCGCAGCGGCTCGTCGGCGAGAAGCACCTCGCGCTCAAGCTGCGCCACCAGGGCCAGCCCGTCGACGGCATCTGGTTCGGCCGCACCGAGCCGCTGCCGCCGCGCGTGACGCTCGCGTTCCGGCTCGATGCCGACGAATGGCAGGGCGTGCGTCGCGTGCGATTTCTCGTCGAAGCTGCCGAACTCCCTTGAGCCGCGCTCAACCGCGGTTGCGATGAATTGATTCGGCTTCGACGATCTGGTGCAGCACCTTGCCGGGGTCGATGCGCTCCGTCAGCGCTCGGACCTCGCCGTGGCTTTCGGGTGGCAGTTCCATCTTCTCGGCCATGCGGGTGACGAGGCGCAGCAGCGCGGTCATCTCGCGCTCGTTCAGCAGGTCGATCTGCAGGTCGAGGTGGTGCCGCCGCTCGCTTTCTTCGGCCGACATGTTCTGGCTGATGAGGATCAGGATCGCAAGCACGATCGCCTCGATCGAAACCATGAAAAGCAGGAAGGTGAACGGATACGGGTCGACAGGCCAGACCCATTGGTTGAGCGCGATCCAGACGGCGAAGAATGCCAGGTTCCACCACAGGAAGGCCACCGTGCCGCAGAAGCGCGCCACGCGGGAGACCAGCCGGTAGAGCGGCGGCTTGGACCGGCGGCTGTCTTCTTCGAGCGCCAGGATCGCCTCGATGTTGCGATGCGTCAGGTCCTGGATCGTTGGATGCCCGTGGCGACCGTTCTTGCGGTGTGCGGTGGTGTGCGGGTTCGTGTCGTTCTTGTCAGGCGCCATCGCCCGTGCTCCGGAGTCGAGAGCTTGCAAGATGCGCAAACCGCGCGTCCACCGGCGTAGGCGCGCGTCGTCGTTCGATGCAGGCGAAGTGCAGTCGCGCGACACGACGGGCGCGCATTCGGGACGCATTCCTACGCGGGCGCCCCGCCGCGGCACTAGCGTGGCATCTCCGAAGCAGGAGTTCCCGCACCATGAAGACGACCACCGCCCCCGCCAGGAGATCCGCCGCGAAATCTGCCGGCTCCACCGCCGCCCGGCAACGTGCGGTCCAGCAGGCACAAGACGCCAAGGACAAGGCCAAGCCCACGGCCAAGAAGCCGAGTCGGCCGGCCCAGATGGGCGAACGCGCCCAGCCGGCCAACCCGATGCCGGCGCAGCACCTGAAGAAGCCCGGCAACGAGGCGGACCTTGCGCTGCAGCCGCGCTTCGAGGCGCCCGACTACAAGGGCAGCGGCAAGCTCGAGGGCATGGCCGCGCTGATCACCGGCGGCGACTCGGGCATCGGGCGGGCGGTTGCGGTGCTCTATGCCCGCGAGGGTGCCGACGTGGCGATCGCCTACCTCGACGAGGACGAGGACGCCGAGGAAACGCGGCGCCATGTCGAAGCCGAAGGCACGCGCTGCACCCTCATTCGGGGCGATGTCTGCGACCCGGCGTTCTGCCGCGAGGCGGTCGCGCAGACGGTCGATGCCTTCGGCAAGCTCGACATCCTGGTGAACAACGCGGCCTTCCAGCTGCATGCCGAGTCGATCGAGGACATCACCGACGAGCGCTTCGAGATGACGCTACGCACCAACGTCTTCGGCTACTTCCAGATGGTGCGCGCCGCAGTGCCGCACCTCGGCCAGGGCGCATCGATCATCAACACCGGCTCGGTCACGGGCCTCGAGGGCAGCGCCCACCTGCTCGACTATTCGACCACCAAGGGCGCGATCCACGCCTTCACCAAGTCGCTCGCGAGCAACCTGCTGCCCAAGGGCATCCGCGTGAACGCGGTGGCGCCGGGGCCGGTGTGGACACCGCTGAACCCGGCCGACAGCCCGCCCGAAAAAATCAAGGACTTCGGCAAGGCCACCGACATGCAACGCCCGGCGCAGCCCGAGGAACTCTCGCCGGCCTACGTGTTCCTGGCCGCGCCGAGCTGCGCGGGCTACATCACCGGCATCGTGCTGCCGGTGACGGGCAGCGTCGGCGCGGTGTGAGCCGGCGGTCGCGGCGGCCGGCGCAGAGTGTGCGACGTCATGGCGTCGAGCACGCTCAACGCCGTGACCAGAGCGTCGACCATCGGCACCTTGATCCCGGGAATCGACGCGCTGCGGATCGGCCACCCACCGATCTTTCATTGGACCTTCTTGTTGTTGAGGGTGAACGCTCCGGGCTGCAATTGCGCAAAGGCTTGGATGTTCTTTATTCATCCAATGCCATATCGATGGACTGATCCGCCATTTGCTCTTCCGGACGGTCGCTATTTCCACGCTCTCAAATAGCGGCAAAGCGGGTGACGATTCCCATTTGCCGTCACTAGGCCGCATGATGGTTCTGCACACGCGCAGGACGCGACCGTCGTTTCTTTCCGAATTCGTGACCTAAACCACGCAGAGCCACGGGCTACGGCCGCGATGCCTCATGATCGTTACCTGGCGGTCATGCCTTGCGCCGCATCGGGCAACGCGACGCGGCGGCAACGGGCAGCTTTTTCAGATGCGAAACGGCAGCGAGCGGATGGCCTGTTTTTGTGGATGGGCAATCAGCGCAACAAGAAAAAGCCCGAGGCGCCTTGTGGGGCGCTACCGGGCTTTGAAGATGGTGCCGCTTGTCGGAATCGAACTGACGACCTTCCGCTTACAAGGCGGGTGCTCTACCAATTGAGCTAAAGCGGCATGATTGCTGAGTGGGTGAATTCTACCGAAGGCTTGCGGAGCGTTGCATTCGCCCCCGGCCCGGCTTCTTTTCTATTTGATTCGCTTGAGCGAAGGGCGGTTGCCGCCGCCGGTCGGAGGGCGCGGCGGCTCGTCGGGGGCGTTCTCGTCGACGCCCGATGCGTCGCTCGAGTCTTCGCCAGACACCAAGTGGACGATATTGTTGGCATCGCCCTCGGTGCCCCGGGACGCATCCCGCAGCGGCATGCGCGCTGGCGCCGAGGCCGTTGGCAATACCGGCTCTGCGCCCGCTTGGCCGTCTTGCGTGCTGAGAGGCACGGCGGGCGGGAAAGCCATGCCCTGCCCGTTCTCGCGTGCATAGATGGCGATCACGCGGCCCACCGGCACGACGATCTCGCGTGCCGAGCCCGCGAAACGCGCCTTGAACTCGATGAACTCGTTGCCCAGCTTGAGAGAGCTGGTCGCGTCGAAGCTCACATTGAGCACGATCTCGCCGTTCTTCACGTACTCGCGCGGCACCTGCACGGTGTCATCCACCTGCACAGCGACATAGGGCGTGAACCCGTTGTCGGTGCACCATTCATAGAGCGCCCGAATCAGGTACGGGCGGGTGGAGGACGACTCGAGCGCGTTGATCATGAAATTTCTACTACCGTGCCCCGTGGGAGAACCTTACTTCCGCATGACCTTTTCGGACGGCGTGAGCGCCTCGATGTAGGCCGGACGCGAGAAGATCCGCTCGGCATACTTCAAGAGCGGCGCCGCATTCTTGCTCAGGTCGATGCCGTAGTAGTCGAGGCGCCAGAGCAGCGGCGCGATCGCGACGTCGAGCATCGAGAAGTTGTCGCCCAGCATGTACTTGTTCTTGAGGAACACGGGCGCGAGCTGCGTGAGGCGGTCGCGGATGTGCGCGCGCGCCTTCTCGAGGGCTTTCTCGTTGCCCTTGGCGGTGCGGTTCTCGAGGGCGGCCACATGCACGAACAGTTCCTTCTCGAAATTGAGCAGAAACAGCCGCACGCGGGCGCGGTCCACCGGGTCGCCGGGCATCAGCTGCGGATGCGGGAAGCGCTCGTCGATGTACTCGTTGATGATGTTCGACTCATACAGGATCAGGTCGCGCTCGACCAGGATCGGCACCTGGCCGTACGGGTTCATCACGCCGATGTCTTCGGGCTTGTTGTAGAGGTCGACGTCGCGGATCTCGAAGTCCATGCCCTTTTCGAACAACACGAACCGGCAGCGGTGGGAAAAGGGGCAGGTCGTTCCTGAATACAAGACCATCATGGCGAGAGACTCCTAAAAATCAAAAAGAGTGGGTCGCGTTCGCAACCCACTCTGTGGGACCGGACGCGCGCGGCGCCCGGTCGGCGTGGACGGAACTACTTGACGTCTTTCCAGTACGAGGCGTTCAGTCGCCACACGAAGACCAACGACATGACGAGGAACAGCAGGACCCACACGCCGATGCGGATGCGGGTGTTCTGCGCCGGCTCGGCCATCCATTGGAGGTAGCCCACGAGGTCGCCCACCGCATTGTCGAACTGCAGCGGGGTCATGGTGCCGGGCGTGACCTGCTCCCAGCCCTTGAAGACTTCGGTCTCGTGGCCGTGCGACACCACCTTGGTGTAGACCGGACGGCGCTCGCCCTGCAGTTCCCACAGCGGGTTGGGCATTGCGACGCTCGGGAACGCCAGGTTGTTCCAGCCCGTGGCCTTGGTGTCGTCGCGGTAGTAGGTACGCAGGTAGGTGTACAGGTAGTCGGCGCCGGTGCCGCCATGGCCGGCCCGCGAGCGGGCTACGAGCGTCAGGTCGGGCGGCGTGGTGCCGAACCAATCCTTGGCTTGGCGCGGATCGAAGTTGGCCTTCATCGTCTCGCCGACCTTCTCGGTCGTGAACAGAAGGTTGTCCTTGATCTGCTGCTCGCTGATGCCGATGTCCTGCAGGCGGTTGTAGCGCATGAAGGCGGCCGAGTGGCAATTGAGGCAGTAGTTGACGAACAGCTTGGCGCCGTTCTGCAGCGAAGCGACGTCGGTGGTCTTGTTGGGCGCCTTGTCCCAGGCAATGCCGCCCTCGGCGGCCGATGCGGCCGCGGAGAAGCTCAGGCCCAATGCCAGACCCACAACCGCGATCCAGCCAGAAATGCATTTCTTCATCGTGTTTCTCTCGAGCTCTCTTGGGCTACTCAATGGGCGGCGAAGGTCACGCGGTCGGGCACGGGCTTGAACTCGCCCTTGCTGCTCCACCAGGGCATGAGCAGGAAGAAACCGAAGTAGAACAGCGTGCCGATCTGCGAGATGGTCTGCGCGATATCGAGCGCGAACGAACCGATGACCAGGTTGCCCCAGACGCCTGGTGCCTGGATGCCCAGGTAGCCCAGGATCAGGAAGAAGAACACGAAGACGGCGTACACGTACTTGTGCCAGCTCGGACGGTAGCGGATCGACTTGACCTCGCTCTTGTCGAGCCAGGGCAGGAAGAACAGGATGATGACCGAGCCGCCCATCACGACCACGCCCCAGAACTTGGCGTCGAAGGCCTTGAGCAGGAAGATCACCACGGCTGCCACGACGACAACCGCGATCTTCAGGGCCATGCCCGACCTGCCCTTGACGAAATTCAGGATCGCGGCCGCGCCGATGATCAGCGCGAACACGTTGACCATGTCGTCGGTGGTCGCACGCAGCATCGAATAGAACGGCGTGAAGTACCAGACCGGCGCGATGTGGTTCGGCGTCTTGAGCGAATCGGCCGGGATGAAGTTGTTGTACTCGAGGAAGTACCCACCGGCTTCCGGCGCGAAGAAAACCACGGCCGAGAAGATCGTGAGGAACACCACCACGCCGAAGATGTCGTGCACCGTGTAATACGGGTGCGACGGGATGCCGTCGAGCGGATGACCATCAGGTCCGCGCGTGGCCTTGATCTCGATGCCGTCGGGGTTGTTGGAACCCACTTCGTGCAGCGCGATCAGGTGGGCCACAACGAGGCCGAGCAGCACCAGCGGCACCGCGATCACGTGGAAGCTGAAGAAGCGGTTCAGCGTGGCATCGCTCACCACGTAGTCGCCGCGGATCAGGAGCGCCAGGTCAGGGCCGATGAACGGAATGGCCGCGAACAGGTTCACGATCACCTGCGCGCCCCAGTACGACATCTGGCCCCAGGGCAACAGGTAGCCCATGAAGGCTTCGGCCATGAGGCACAGGAAGATCGCACAGCCGAACACCCAGATCAGCTCGCGCGGCTTGCGGTAGCTGCCGTACATGAGGCCGCGAAACATGTGCAGGTACACCACGACGAAGAACGCCGAGGCGCCCGTGGAGTGGATGTAACGGATCAGCCAGCCCCAGGGGACGTCGCGCATGATGTACTCGACCGAGGCGAAGGCGAGGTTCGCGTCGGGCTTGTAGTGCATCACGAGGAAGATGCCGGTCACGATCTGAATGACGAGCACCAGCATCGCGAGCGAGCCGAAGATGTACCAGAAGTTGAAGTTCTTCGGTGCGTAGTACTTGCCCCACTGGTCGTTCCAGAGCTTGGTCAGCGGGAACCGGTTGTCGACCCAGTTGAGGAGCTTCTCGCCCGCGGGCGCGTTGGGGGAGATTTCGCGGAATTCAGCCATGTTCTTCTTCTGCCTCAGGCCTTCTTGGAGTCTTCACCGATCAGGAGCTTGGTGTCCGACAGGTACATGTGCGGCGGCACAGGCAGGTTGTCGGGTGCGGGCTTGTTCTTGAAGACACGGCCGGCGAGATCGAAGGTCGAACCATGGCAGGGGCACAGGAAGCCACCCTCCCAATCGTTCGGCAGCGATGGCTGCGGACCGGCCTGAAGGCGGTCGACGGGCGAGCACCCGAGGTGGGTGCAGATGCCCACCACCACCAGCACATCGGGCTTGATCGAACGGTGTTCGTTCTGCGCGTAAGCCGGGGTGAACTCGTCGGGGTAGCGCTTGGACTGCGGGTCCGCCAGCTGGCCATCGAGCTTGGGCAGCTCGGCCAATTGCTCAGGCGAACGCTTGAGGATCCAGACGGGCTTGCCGCGCCACTCGACGGTGATCTTCTCGCCGACCTGGAGGCCGCCGATGTCGACCTCGATGGCGGCGCCCGCGGCCTTGGCCTTCTCGGAGGGCTGGAATGTGCTTACAAAGGGAATCGCGGTTGCCACGCCTCCCGCTACGCCGGCACAGCTGGATGCGATCAACCACGTCCGCTTGCTTGTGTCGATCCGGGGGGAGCCGGAGGTCATGTCACTCATGGGGATCCTCTAAGTCTTCTTCGCTGGAGCAGGGTCAACCCGCGATTGTAGCGGGCTGTGGAGCGCATATTCAACGGTCACGGGCGCGCAGGCCCCAACCCATGCATGCAGGTCATGCAGGTCATGCAGGTCATGCAGAAGGCTCAATTAAGAACAATGAATTAGCCATTTATTTCAAAGACATTTCGACACAGCCATTTGCACCCGCAAACGCCATAAAAGGTAAATTAGTTGCGGCACACTTCGCCAGCTGATAGTCTTCTCTCAACTGTTAATTGCTATAGAGAGGATATATCGCCATGAGAATTAAGCCATTGGTTTCCGCGGCCGCTGTCGCCGTTCTGGGCCTCTCCTCGGCGTTTGCCCAGACGCAGACCCCGCCGCCGGCACCCGCTTCGGTCGCGACGCCGGCACCTCAGCCGGGGGGCGGCTCGGGCGCCTCCAGCTCGGCCTTCGGCCAGCTCACAGCGGCCCAAGCCGGCGGCGTGGCCGCCAGCGTCGGCCTCGCAGCGGCCGTTGCCAGCGGCAATGGTGGCAACAGCGGTGGCGGCAGCGGTACGGGTGGTACCGGCGGCACCGGCACGGGCACGACCGGCACCAACTGAACGTGCCGGCCCTCCCTGCGGGAGGGCGCTCGCCAAAGGTCCCGTCCGCCGGCTTCGCCGTGCGGTCGGTCGAATGCTGTCTTCTGGCAGCATTTCTTTTGGGCATTGGCGGCTGCTCTTCCGGTTCCTCGGCCATGCTGGCCACGGCGCGGCATCTCTATGGCGGCCAGTCCGCTGCCGCTTCCGAACCCACCTTCAATCCGAATTACCGCTATCTGCGCGTGACGACCGGCGCGCAGACGGTCTTCATGGCGCTGGGCTATATCGACCAGCGCTCCGAAGGCGCGGTCGAGGTCTGGTACAGCGGCAGCGGCGAAGTGCTGCGGCTGCTCGACGGACGGCTGGTGGGTACGAGCGGGCTGTCGACCGACTGGCGCGAGGTGCGCTTCTCGAAGCTGCCCGCCTGGTCCGGCGACGCGGCCGCGAAAACCTACGTGCGTGAGCGCGACATGATGCCCGGCTACCGCTTCGGCATCCGCGACGAGGTGGCACTGGCGCCGATCGCCGCTCCCAGCCAGTCGGCGCTGGCCGGCAGGCCCGCCGCATCGCTGCGCTGGTACGAGGAGCGCAGCACGACGCGACCGGCAAGCGCATCGCTCCCGGCCGCCCGCTTCGGTGTCCTGCAAGCGGGAGGCGCGCCGCGCGTCGTCTATTCCGAGCAATGTATTTCCAATGACCTGTGTATGAGCTTCGAGCAGTGGACGCCTTCTTCTCCAGCACCCGTCGCAGCGGCGAGCGCTGGTTCATGAGCCGTCCGCTTCTGCTGCGTGGCCTTGCCAGGGATCCCCGGCCCCTTCGCGCTGCGATGGCCGCCTGTGCATTGGCGGCAAGCTGCGCCGCAAACGCCCAGGTGCCTGCCAATGCGCCGGCCGACAGTGCCTCCTCGCCCACGAGCGACGCAGACATCCGGCCCGGCGAGCGGCTGAGCGCCTGGCTGCTGCGGCAGCCGCCCGCCGCGGCATCGCCCGGACTCGCCTGGCGTGTTCCGCAAGAGCGGCTGGCCCAGCAATTTCTCAAGAACACGCTGCTGGTGCGGCTCGAAGCGTCGCGCCGCCGCGCACCGAAGGCCGAACAGGCGCAGCACCAGCAACTGATCGCGCGGCTACAGGGCCTGCCGGTCACCGGCCGCGTGGCCCTCGGCATCGTCGACCCGCGCTGGCTCGAGGCGCATCCCGACCAGGACCCGGTGCTCGCGGCCGGCCAGCAGCTGGTGGCGCCGCCACCAGCGCTGCGGACCGTGACGGTGCTGCAGCCCGACGGCCGGCTGTGCCAGGTCGCGCACGAGGCTGGCCGCAAGGCGTGGGACTACGTTGCGGCCTGCGATGTCGAGGGCGACCACGACTGGGCCTGGGTTGCCCAGCCCGACGGCCGCACGGCGCGCGTGGGCGTGTCGCCATGGAACGCGCATCCGTCGGACGAGCCCGCGCCGGGCGCCTGGATCTGGTCCGCGCCACGCGGCATGGACGACCTGCGGCGCATCTCCGAGGGCATCATCAAGCTGCTGGCCACGCAGGGGCCGTCGCCGCAGGAAGAAGCCACTGCGCAGGCGCCCCTCACCGAGGCCGCAGCCTCCGCACCGGACTCTCCGGCCGCGCCGCCCTCGACGGTGATCTCCGTCCTCACCGAGCCGGCCCCCGAGTACCGAGCGCTTCAGACCAGCGGCAACGACTGGGGCGAAACCGGCCTGCTGCAGACGCCGACCGCACGCATGGGCCAGGCGGGCGACATGCGAACGTCGATCTCGCATGTGTCCCCGTACACCCGGCTCAACGTGATGTTCCAGCCGCTGGACTGGCTCGAGGCGGGCTTCCGCTACAGCTCGATCAGCAACCGGATCTACGGCATCGGCCTCAGCAACCAGGGCTACAAGGACAAGAGCATCGACCTGAAGGCGCGGCTCTGGAAGGAATCGGCCTACCTGCCCGAAGTGGCGCTCGGTTTTCGCGACATCGGCGGCACCGGCCTGTTCTCGTCCGAGTACCTGGTGGCGAACAAGCGCTATGGCGAGTTCGACTTCAGCCTCGGCATCGGTTGGGGCTACATGGGGAACGCCGGCACCATCAGCAACCCCTTCGGCCTGCTCGACAGCCGCTTCAAGACCCGAGTGAGCCAGACGACCTGGGGCGGCGCTAACTTCAGCCGGCTCTTCCGCGGACCTGCCGCGCTGTTCGGCGGCGTGCAGTGGCGCACGCCCTGGGAGCCGCTGACGCTGAAGCTCGAATACGAAGGCAATGACTATCAGAACGAGCCGCTCAACAACAACCAGCGGCAGCGCTCGCCGGTCAACATCGGGCTCGAGTACCGCTACGCGCCGGGCGTGACCTTCTCGGCCGGCTTCGAGCGCGGCGACAAGGTGATGGTCGGGCTCACGCTGCAGACCAACCTCGCGAAGATGCAGATGCCCAAGACGGCGGACCCGCCCGCGCCGAAGTTCTCGCCGACCGCGCCCACCGCCTTCCAGGGCTGGGCCGCCACGGCAGCGGACATCGAACGCCGCACCGACTGGACCATCCAGCGCATTGCGCCGCAGGGCGCGATGCTGCACGTCTGGATCACCGAGAGCGCCACCGTCTACCGCAGTGCGCGCGTCGAGCAGATCATCGCGGTGCTGCACCGCGACGCGCCCGGCTCGGTCCGGAATTTCGTGCTGCACTATTCGGAACGCGGACTGCCGATGCATGCGCAGGTGGTCGACCGCGACGAATGGGTGAATGCGCACTACCAGGCGCAGACCCCGGCCCAGCAACGCGCCGCGAGCCAGCGCGACTACGCGCCCGCGCCGCTCGGTGCCGATCCCGGCGTGATCGTGCCTGTGGTGACAAGCCGCACCGCCGCTGCCGCCGTAGACAACAACGGCGGCGACATCGACAGCAGCAAGCGCCTGCCCGCATGGGAGCGCGACACGCCCAAGTTCACTATCGGGCTCACGCCCAGCCTGGGCCAGATCCTCGGCGGACCGAACGCCTTCGTGCTCTACCAGATCGGTGTGCAGGCCGTGGCCGAGTACCGCTTCACGCCGAGCACCTGGGTCAACGGCGCGCTGAACCTGCGCCTGGTCGACAACTTCGACAAGTTCACCTACACCGCGCCCAGCAACCTGCCGCGCGTGCGGACCTTCCAGCGCGAATACGTGACCTCGCGGCGGCTGACCATGCCGGTGTTCCAGCTCACGCATGTGGGCCGGCTCACCGACAACCAGTACTACAGCGTGTACGGCGGCGCGCTCGAAACGATGTTCGCCGGCGTCGGCGGCGAGTGGCTCTACCGCCCCTGGCGCAGCAAGCTCGCATTCGGCGTCGACTTCAACCATGTGCGGCAACGCGACTTCGAGCAGGACTTCGGACTGCGCGACTACAAGGTCAACACTGGCCATGCGACGGTCTACTGGGACACAGGCTGGAACGGCGTGCTCGCGAAGGTCAGCGCGGGCCAATACCTCGCGGGCGACCGCGGCGTGACGATCGACATCAGCCGCCGCTTCGACAACGGCGTGGTGCTCGGCGCCTACGCGACGAAGACGAACGTCTCGGCGCGGCAGTTCGGCGAAGGCAGCTTCGACAAGGGCATCTACCTGTCGATCCCGTTCGACGCACTGCTGCCGCGCACGAACAAGTTCACCGCCAACTTCGCCTGGGCGCCGCTGGTGCGCGACGGCGGTGCGCGGCTGGGCCGTATCCATCCGCTCTACGAGATGACCTCCGCGCGCGACCCGAGCGCCTACAAGTTCCGCGCACCGGGCACGGGCGAGCCGCGCGCCGGCGACAACATCCTGAACTTCGAGCGGCGCTAGCTCAGCGCGCCGGCGATGCGGCGCCGGCGCGCATGATGAAGAACAGCCAGGCGATCATGGCCGCCGCCATGCAGGCGAAGCCGACGGTCATGGCATGGATGGTCTGGATGTAGGAGATCGGCGGCTTGGTTGCGAGCATGCAGGCCGCAAAGACCAGCGCACCGAAGATCGAGCACCACAGCAGCGCGCCGGGCCGTCCGGCGGCCCTGAATCCGGTGCGCAGGCACATCGTGAGGCCGAACACGGCCGGGGCATAGAAGAACGGCGAGAAATCCATGCCGGCGTAGTTCGGGCCGAAGGCCAGCACCACCAGGTGCGGCCCGAGCAGGCCGAGCACGACGCCGCCGACGGCCGCCACGAGAAAGCCGAACAGCACGAACTTGACGAAGAGGCGGTGCGCCTCCTTGCGCGCGTCCGTCTTCCAGCCGGCCGCGAGCCGCGGCAGGATGTAGTAACCCAGCGCCAGCAGCACGTACTGCATCGGCAGCAGGAAAGTGATGTAGATCTTCAGCAGCCCGCCCTGCGCGGCATCCGCCGAAGAGCCGAGCAGCAGGATCGCGCCGCCCGTCATGATCCAGCTCATCCACTGCGAAAGGCCGGCCTTCCAGCCATAGCTGGCGGCCTCGCCGATGGTCAAGGCCTGTGCATCGGCAGGCGCCGGCAGCGGCGCGATCACGCGCCCCAGGTTGCCGGCGATCAGCAGGGCGAACGGCAACTGGACGATGGCGATCCACAGCAGCGCCTCGGCCCATGTAGCGGGCTTCAGCCCGATCAGCACCACCACGTAGCCGACGCACACCAGGAGGCCCGACGCGCAGAGCGCGAGAAAGCGCCGTCCCACGAGCAGCATGCTGCGCGCGGTCCAGAACAGCTCGTAGCCCACGATCAGCGCGATGCCGGCCCAGGCCAGCGGACCGGGAAAGCTCGTGAACTGCCACGCGAGGAAGCCCGCCACCGAGACGCCCAGCACGAGCGCCCAGCTCCACCATGCCGCCGACCGGCTCGCGTAGTAGCGCTTGATCAGGATCGGCTCGTGCACCACGGCCGTGTGCAGGATGTACTGGAAGCTGACGATCGCGAGAAAGGCCGAGGCGATGCCGAAGTCGGCGGGCGACAGGGCGCGCGCGAGCGCGAAGCTCAGCAGCAGCTGGCTCGCGCTGTAGATGCACTGATCGGCAATCGCGTAGACCGGGCCCAGGCGCTTTCGAATTCCCGCGATGTTCATTCCGAGAACGACAGCAGGACCGGCTGGGCGCTGGCCCTGGCTGCGAAGCCGCCCTCGTCCGGCGCACCGCAGCCGCCGCGGCGCACCTGCGGGAAGAACTCGACGCGCGTGCATTTCCTGCCCTTCTCGGCCGGCACGACCACGTTCTGTTCGCCGCGCTCGGTCCACACCACGTGCAGCAGCGCGCTTCCACGGCTCAGCACCAGCTTGTGCACGCCTCCGGCCTCCTCGTAGGAGACCTTCCTCGCGTCGCGCACGATCCGCAGGAACTCGGTGAGGCTCCCGAACGCCTCCTTCTTCTCGCCGCTCTTCGACTTGAGCCCGAAGTTGTCTTCCCGCGCGACGACCGAGGTGCCGCGGTCCTTCCAGGCATAGAGGTTCAGCAGCTTGATGCCGGCCGCCACGTTGGTGAGGTATTCGCGGAAGATCAGCGAGGCCTGGCCGTTGCGGTCGCGCACCGGCAGGTACGAGGCATAGCCCCATTCCGAGGCCACGATGCCCACCTTGTTCAACTGCCGCTGGTCGAGCTCGGCGCGCAGCCTGGCGTAGTCGGCGATGGCGGTTTCGGGCACCGAGCGGTACGGATGGATCGAGATGTCCGTCAGGCAGTTCGACTTGGCGGCCGAGACGAAGGCATTCTCGATCGGCGCCGGCACCTGGCCCGCGTGGAACGGCAGCTTGGCGAAGCCGAAGCCCATGACGATCTTCGGCGGCGTCTTCAGCTGCGAGATGCTGCTGCAGAAGGCCGCGGTCGCGACGCCGAAGTCCGCATGCAGCGACGGATTGAGAAAAGTCTTGTGGTCGGGCTCGTTCCAGAGTTCCCACACAGCCACGTCATCCGCATGCGCCTCCATGAAGCCGCGCGCGAACTCCGCGAACAGCTTCTCGCGCTGGCCGCCGCGCAGGTCCGCCGGCCGCTGGCCCCAGATTTCGCGCCCGCCGAACAGCGTGACGATCGCTTCGAGCCGTGCGTTCTTCACGCGGCGGATCAGGCTCGAATAGTCGATCGACGCCGGGTTCACGCTCTTGAGCGGCGGCCGCGCGCCGAAGCGCACGAACTCGAAGCCCGAAGCCTTGATCTCCCGCAGGTCGTCGTCCGAGATGTCCGCGGGATCGATCTGCACGCTCAGCGCCACGGGGTATGCCGATGCCAGTTCGGCGATGCCGCGCGCCTGGGCCCCGCTGCCGAGGCCGGCCAGTGCCGCCGTTGCCAGCAGGAAAGCAAGTATCTTCTTCAAAGCACCGACTCCTTGTAGAGGTCGACGATTGCGGCATTCATGCGGTCGGCGGTGTATTTCTGCTCGAACAGCGCGCGGCCGGCACGGCCCATGCGCGCCAGATCGTCCGAGGCAAGGCGGTCGATCTCGCGCAGCATGTCGTCGATGCGCTCGAGCGCGAACAGCCGTCCGCTTCGATGGTCCTCGACGATGTCGACCAGCCCGCCCACGGCCGAAGCAAACACCGGCTTGCCGCGCGCCATCGCCTCGACGGCCACCAGGCCGAAGCCCTCCCAGCGCGAGGGAACGATGATCGCCTCGCACGAACGGTAGGCCTCGTCGAGCGCTTCCTTTTCGAGCCAGCCCTTGAACTCGACCTCGTTGGGCTTGGCAAGCGGAAGGTCGTTGCGGACCGCTTCGCCGACCACGACCAGCTTGAAGTTCGGCCGCACGCGGACGTAGGCATCGAGCAGCGCGTCGACGCCCTTCTGCTGGTCGAGCCGCCCGACGAACAGGATCTTCCTTTCGGACGGAACCTGGCGGGGCGTGGCCTCGATGGCAGCCGGTGCCGGCGAGGCGGCGATGCCGTTCGGAATGCAGGTGCAGCGCTTGATGCCGAATTTTTCGGCCAGCCGCAGTTCATGGTCGCTGATGCAGATGATCGCGTCGCTCCAGTGCGAGAGCAGCCATTCGATCCAGCGGTAGATCGCCTTCTTGTACGACGGCCCGATCTGGTCGAAGGCCCAGCCATGCGAGCAGTAGACGATGCGGGTCTCGGCCGGCACCTGGCCGACGAGCGCCATGGCGCGCACGATGCCCCCTGCGATCGAGCTGTGGAGATGCAGCACCGTCGGGCGTTCCGTGCGGATGATCCTGCGGATCTCGGCCGCATAGCCGGCAAGCACCAGCGGACTGCGCGCCGCCGGCACGACGTGCGTATCTTTCGGGCTCAGCCAGTCGACCGGCGCTGGCAGCACGAACTTGGCCTGGGAGATCGCGGGCGAATTCTGCTGGAAGCCCGACACCATCCGCAGGTAGGTTTCGAGGCCGCCCTTGAGCGTCTCCGCGACGTGCAATATCTTCATGTCGGCCCATCCATTCAGATCAGTGCATGGATGCCGGCCACGACCTGGCTTCGGAGCGCATCGAGGCGTTGCCGGGCCGGGTTCCGCTCACCCAGCAGGTCCCGCACCGAGGACCCGAGCTTTTCCACCTCGGGCGACAGGTCGAAGAGGTGACGCTCGCGTCCCGTCAGTTCGAAGAACGACGCGACCTTCTTGTCCCAGTTCATTCCGACCGAAGGAATGTGCAGGCCATAGGCCACGATGTTGGCGTGCAGCCGATGGGCCACGATGCAGGCGCACGCGCTGATCAGCGACACCAGTTCGTCGGGATGGCGAGGCACCACGAAGGCTGGTTTCGCCTCGCCGGCTGCCAAGACGATTTCGTCCAGCACCCGGTTGTCCTCGGCCGCGCCGTTGGTGAAATAGAGCACCCGCAGCCCCTGCGCGCGCAATGTGTCGGCCAGGCTCGAGAAGAACCGAGCCGACGGCGTCGAATTGGCACTGCCGTATTCCGAATTCATCACCAGCGCATCGAGGCTGCTGACGCAGATGCCGACGTCCCAGGTCTTCTCGGGCGACAGCTCGTCGGGGAACGCGTCGGCACAGATCAATGCCGGATCGGGCACGACCCGGATCTGCGGCCGCGGCACCTTGAAATACGTGTGCAGGTTGTCGGCCGACTCCTGGTCGCGCGTGGCGTAGAACACCGGCCTTGCGTTGTCGAGGAAGCGCTTGACCAGGAATTGCCCCCAGAACGTCCATCTGGCGGTCACGCCCACGCTCGCGACCACCACCCTCTTCCCGCGCAGCAGCCGGCTCAGGAAAAACAGCTTGGCCGGAAAGTTGAGCGCCACGTCGCAGAAAAGCTGGCCGCCGCCAATCACCACGAGGTCGGCATCGTCGACGGCCGCCTCCCAATTCCTGCGCCATGAGGAAACGTAGCCCTTGAGGCAATACAGGAACACGATCAGCGACCGCAGCAGCAACGGCAATTTCGCGAACACGCGAAAGGCGCCGCCGCCACGCAGGTTCTCTTCCGCAAATCCCTGCCGACCGGCAATGTCCAGGAATTCCACCCGCGCCTGTGGGTATTTGAGGCCGACGATGTGCGCGAGCGAGGCCGCGATCACGCCGTCGCCGAGGTTGTCGCTGAAGGGCACAGCGCAGATCAGTATCTTCTTCATATCATCAATCAGGCGAAGCGCTCAGCGCGAGCCATGTCCCACGGCGACGACCCAGATGGTCCGGATGAAGATGCCGATGTCCCGGCTGACCGACAGCGTCTCGACGTAGGCAACGTCGAGCGCGACGCGCGCCTTGTAGCTCAGCTGGTTGCGGCCGCTGACCTGCCAGAGTCCGGTGATGCCCGGGCGAACGGCGCAATAGAACGACCAGTCCGAGCCGTACAGGCTCTTCTGGTCGAGCATGCAGGGGCGCGGGCCGACAAGGCTCATGTCGCCCACCAGCACGTTCCAGAACTGCGGCAATTCGTCCAGGCTGGTCTTGCGGATGAATTTGCCGAACGGGGTGATGCGCGGGTCGTTCTCCAGCTTCTGGTATTCGGCCCATTGCTGGCGCGCCACCGGGTCGTTCTTCAGATGCTCTTCCAGGATCTGCGCGGAGTTCGGCAGCATCGAGCGGAATTTGTAGAACTTGAAGATCCGCCCGCCGCGTCCGTAGCGGGGTTGCGAATAAAGTACCGGCGCGCCCGATGTGATCAGCACGCCGACCGCCAAAATGGCAAATAGCCAGCCGAAGGCGCAGAAGAAGAACAGTGCCGCGGAAATGTCCACTGTCCGTTTGCCTGCGCGCAGCATGGGCGAATGACGCACCCTCGTCCATCCCGCATCGCCCGCAATGCCCCCGAAGGCCTCGTCGCCGGGGGGCACCATCGATTCCTCCGAACGGAAATTGGTCATCGGAATGCTCCTATTTCACATTCAAGGATCGAACGAATTTCCAGCTGAAGAAGTCTCATTGCAGAGCACCTTTCGTCTTACAAGCGCGTGCTTGCCCCTTGCGGGTCCTGTGGCATATGAAGGCCCGGCGCCCGAGCCTTTTCGACCCGGACCGCGGAAGCCCTGAAGGTTGCGGCGCAAAAATCCGTGCGCGGGCAAGCGATCTGGACGAGTAATACCAAATGAATACGCTATTCGCCCGAGTGCTTTTTAATTAGCAAATAACCCATCGCACCTATTTAGTGCGTCCAGTGATAAATCTCACATTCTTGGCAAATTTTCCCAGAAACGGAGCTTAAGACTAGGTGATATCCCTGTTGTTTTTGTATTTATAGTGTGTGTATCGGTAACCGCCGTACTTATAGCTGCTGCTACCGGCATGCCGTCGAGATAAGTCCATAGCATTCAATATGACGCCATTGGCGGCGCAGCCGGCATGGGCCAGCCTGCGGATGCTTTCGTTCAATTCGCCCAATTGGGTCTTTTCAGCACGCGCCACGAGCAGCAGCGAGCCGGCGAGCGGCGCCACCGACGCGGTGTCCGCAGCCACCAGCACGGGCGCCGTGTCGACGATCACCAGGTCGTAATCAGGGGAGAGCTTTTGCAGAATCTGCGAAAAAGATTCGCTCAGTAGCAATTCCGCCGGGTTGGGCGGCAGCACACCGGTCGTGATCACGTCGAGGTTCGGCTGGACCGATGAGCGAAGCGCCTTGTCCTGCGTGATGGTGCCGGCGATCAATTCGGACAGGCCCGGTGACCGCGGCATCGAGAAGAACTGGTTCACCCGGCCCTTGCGCAGGTCGGCATCGATGAGCAGCACCTTCTTGCCCGAGGCCGCGGTGATGGCCGCGAAGTTGACCGACACGAAGGTCTTCCCGACGCCCGGGGTCGCACCGGAAATGAGCAGTCGGTTGTTGGCAGCTTCGAGCATGGTGAACTGCAGCGCGGTGCGCAGGCTGCGCAGGCTTTCGATCGCGGGGTCTTCCGGTTGCTGCAGCGCCAGCACGTGCAGGCCGGGCGCCCTGTTCTCGATGCTCTTGTCGATCAGCCGCTGGGCGCCGCTCAGCGGAATGCTGCTGTAGACGCTGAGCCCGGTTTGCAACTCGATCTCGCTTGGGTTGCGGATGCCGCCGAACAGCGCGTTGCGCCCAATGGCCGCGGCTACGCCGGCGCCGAGCCCCAACAGCAGGGCCACGGCGAAGATCAGCGAGCGCTTGGGCCAGACGGGCTCCTCGGGAACGATGGCTTCGTCCAGAAGCCGCACATTGCCGACCTTGCCTTCCTTGGCGAGGCGCATCTGCAGCGAGCTGTTGAGCAGCGACACGTAGAGATCGGTGTTGACCTTGATGTCGCGCTGCATCTGCACGGTGTTTTGCTGCAGCAGCGGCATCTTGCGGATACGGACGTCGACACCTGCGATCTCGCCCTTCCACGCGGCGATCTGGTTGTCCAGCGTCTGCAGCGTCGGGTGCTTGTCGGTGAAGCGCGCCGAGAGTTCGCGCCGCTTCTGCTGCGCCTCGAGCAGCTTGGCCTGCAGCTCGACGGTCTGCGACAACGCGTTCTTCGCCTCGTCGTCGAGGCTCACGGTGCCATTCTCGTTGCGGTAGCGGTTGTAGAGATCTTCGGATTGCTCGAGCTGCTTCTTGAACTGGGGCAACGCGGTGTCGAGGAAACCCAGCGTCTTCTCGGCCTCAGCCGCCTTGCGCTCGATGTTCTGGCGAACGTAGAGCCGGCCGACCTCGTTGAGAACCTGCGTGAGCCGCTCGGGATCGGGGTTCTTCCAGCTGACGTCGAGCACGCCCGACTGCTTGCCCTTCTCGGCCACCTTGAGGCTGTCCTGCAGCGCCAGCAGCGTCTTCTGCTTCGAGAACCGCACCAGCTCGAACTGCGCACCCGGCTTCGCGTTCACAGTGCTCACCAGCAGCCGGAGCCGTGCGCCGCCGAGTTCGGCCAGAAGCGGCGTGCCGATCGCACCCGCAAGCGGCGCGGCCATGTCGGGATGGCTCAGTTCGTACTGGTTTTTCGCCTTCACGGTCAGCCAGAAGGGCTTCTCTTCCAGGCTCGCCGGCACGTCGAACTGCGGAACCACGATCTGCTCGGTGCCGCTCACGTAGCCCGAAAGCCCCATGAAGCCGGGGTCCGAGAGCTCGCTCGCGCGCCGCGAAAGCCAGCTGCCCACGACCGGCGCATAGCGCGGCCGGGCGCTGATGTAGAGCTTGGTGTTCTCCACCGCCTGGCCGAGGATCGCGCGCGAACGGATGATCTCGATCTCGCCGGCGGCCGGGGTCTTGACGCTCAGCAGCGACGAGGCGGCATCGCCGAGGAAACTACCGGCGGAATTGCCCGAGTCTTCCACCTGCACGGCGAGGTTGGCCTCGTACACCGGCTTGCCGAAGAGCGCATAGGCGGCACCGAGGCACAGCGCGACCGCAACGACGCCGGCAATGAGCCAGCGGTTGTCGATCAGGATGTCCAGGTACTCGACCAGGTTGATGCCTTCGCTCTCCTCTTCCAGCGGTGGCATCGGCAGGGCGGCTTGCTGCGGTGCTGCATTCATGTCGGTTGCTGCTCGGGTGTTGTAATTTTCAGAATGCGGTCGATCCAGGTCCTGGCCCCCACGTCAATGAGCGAGAGCGCGTGCGCGAACGCCGCCTCGTCCTGCCGGTAGGGGTCGGGGACGTCCTGCTTGGCGGCCTCGGCGATGCGGAACACCTTGCCGCGCACGAACGGGTAGGTCGTCTCGAGGTGGCGGCGCTGGTCCATGTCCATCACGAGGATCAGGTCGGCCTGCCGGCACAGCAGCTGGTTCGCCTGCTGCGCCACGTGGCCCGAGATGTCGATGCCGCGCGCCTGCATGAGCTGCTGCGCCATCGGATCGGCGGCGCGCCCGACGAGCGCGCCGGTGCCCGCGGACATGACACGCAGGTGCGGCAGTCCTGCCGCCAGCAGGCCTTCGGCCATGGGGCTGCGGCAGATGTTGCCGATGCAGACCGTCAGTACGGATTTCATCGGTGGCGGCTCCAGACTTCGTCGCCCGCGTTGATGACCTGCGCGGCCGGCAAGATCAGGCTTGCAAGGCGGTTCCAGGTCACGAGCGGCACGGAATCGATGTAGACCACGTCCTTGGGCTGCAGCGGGAAGCGCTCGGCGAGCGCCAACGCCGCAGGGTTGCGTGCATTCAGATGGAAGATCGCCGGCAGGCCGCGCGCGTTGTTGCGGATGACGTAGATCTGGCCCGTGTTGGCGGACGCCAGGTTCGGACCGCCGGCTTCGCCGAGCGCTTCGTTGAGGCTGAGCCGCCCGTTGTACATGCGCAGCGCCGAGGGCCGCGCGATCTCGCCCATCACGAACACCTTGCTCTCGTCGCGGTTGCGCACCTGCACCACGTCACCGTTGCGCAGCGGGATCCTGCTGGCATCGGCACCGCGCGCCTGCAGGCGCTCCAGGTCGATCTGCGTGGTCCTGTCGCCGCGCGTGAGCGTCACGAACGACCGGTCGCCATTCGCGGTGACGCCGCCGGCCCGGCTCAGGGCTTCGGCCAGCGTCATCGGCACGTCGGTGAAGATCTGCAGCCCGGGGTTGCGCACCTCGCCTTCCACGAATGCGCGGCGGCTTCGGAACGACTGGATCCGCACCGTCACCTGCGGCGACTTGATGTACTCGGAGATCCGGCTAGCGATGAGGTCGGAGGCTTCGATCTCGGTGAGCCCCTCGAGCTTTACGCGGCCGATGTACGGAAAGCTGATCTGGCCCGTGGCGCCAACGATGAAGCCGGGGGCCACGCTGATGCCCGTGGGGTCGGCCTGCTGCGTGATCACTGCACCCGCGTTCGGCAGCAGTTCCGGGTGGTCGTAGACGATCACCCCGACCACGTCGCCGGGTCCGATGGTGTACGCCGGAGCTTCCCCGAACAGTGCCTTCACGTCCGGCGCAACGGAAGTCGGCTCCGCCTCGGCCATCGTGCGGATGAGCGCAGGCGAAATGGACGTGATCACCCCGTCCGGCGCACCGTCGGCCGGCAGGTACTGGAATTCGGGAGGCAGGCTCTGGTCGGCCTCGTAAGCGCCCAACGACCCGAACCCCGGTGCACAGCCCTGCAGCAATAACGCGCCCATTAGGGCAAAACCCCACCCCTTCGGGTACACGAAGCGTGTCAAATTGATCCCCATTGCACTAATTGGTTTTAACAACCGCGATGCCCATGCAAGGCCCGAGCCAAACCGGCAATTACGCCTTGTCTTTATGTCCGCGGTTCGTCAAAGCAAGCCTGCGCCGCATCGGCAGGCAGGCCGCGTCGAATTGTCGCTGTCCGCTCAACAGTGGTTTTCCGTTGAATAGATGAAAAACTTGTTTCCATCTGCGGAATACCCTGATCCGGCCTGTGGTTATCTAGCACCTCAATAAAAGAGGCCCCTCCTCCATTGGGAGAAGGGGCTGGAATCCCCTGCCCGACGAGCCGACCGCTCACCCCCAAATGTGAACTATCAATTACCGGCTTGACATTGCCCTTTGTGGCATCCATGCCACGAACCCGAGGCCCCGGCAATGCGTTGAAAAGGTTTGCTCTTTTGTAAGCAGAGGTTTTTTGCTACGCCCGCTTGCGCGGAGGCTCGCGCAGCTGCCGCAGATCGAGGCGCGTGTACGGGCGTTCGATGCCCGCCATCCACTTGGCCAGCGCTTCCAGTGCGCCCTGTGTCGGTGCAGGGCGCCCCACGAGAAAGAACACGAGCGGCACGGCCAGGCCGGCGGCCAGCCAGCGCGGCGCCGGCGGCGGAATCCGCCGCGCACCATGCAACCAGAGAAAGCCGATGCTCGCCATCAGACCGAGGAACGTTCCGGTTACGACTTCCGTCGTGGAATGCGCCTCGAGGGCCAACCGCGAGGTGCCCACCACGACCGCCCAGCCGCACCCGGCTGCCACGGCAGCGAAGCGCACGGCAGGCGAAGCGCGCTGGGCCGCGAGCCAGAAGATGACCGGCCAGAGCCCCGTTGCCAACGCGGTGTGCCCGCTGAATCCGGTGAAATCGAAACGGGCACTGCCAATTCCCCAGCCCAGGAAAGCCAGTTTCGAGATCATCACCAGCAATCCGCAGCCGCCGAATAGGAATACCCAATGCACCGCTGCACGTCGCGTCTCCGGATTGCTCGCGAGCCAGATTGCAATCCAGAATGCCGCGGGCAGCAGAAAACCACTGTCACCGAATGCCGTGACAACTAACCAGAAATTATTCATCGAATTGAGGAAGATATTCTTCTTATTATTGATGCCCGCGACGCCGCGTGTGGCAAAACAACCGGACGCCATTGGCATGCAACGCTTTCGAACTACACTCGGGCGCTGCCCGGAAGCCTCAGGTTGGCGAATCCCGAACGCGTGACGGCATACTGGCGGCCCATTCCACACCAAAGAACGCAGAGGGTAACGACATCATGAGCATCGTCAGTGAGTTCAAGGAATTTGCCGTCAAGGGCAACGTAGTGGATCTCGCCGTGGGCGTAATCATCGGCGCGGCGTTCGGGAAGATCGTCGACTCGCTGGTGAACGACATCATCATGCCGCTCGTCGGGCTGGTGTTCGGCAAGCTCGATTTCTCGAACCTCTTCGTGGTGCTGGGCACGGCGCCGGCCGGCGTGGCAAACAACCTCGCGGACCTCAAGAAGGCAGGCGTTCCGGTGCTGGCCTATGGCAACTTCATCACCATCGCGGTCAACTTCCTGATCCTCGCATTCATCATCTTCATGATGGTCAAGCAGATCAACAAGCTGCGCAAAACCCAGGCCGAGACGCCAGCGGCACCGGTCGCCCCGCCCGAAGACATCGCGCTGCTGCGCGAGATTCGCGACAGCCTCAAGCGGCCCTGAGCGGCGCAATCAACGCGCTGCGGCCAGCCGGCGCGCCATGCGCAGGGCCTCGACGAGGCTCGACGCATCGGCCCGCCCCGTGCCGGCAATGTCGAAGGCGGTGCCGTGGTCGGGGCTGGTGCGCACCAGCGGCAGGCCGAGCGTCACGTTCACGCCTTTCTCCACGCCGAGGTACTTGACCGGGATCAACCCCTGGTCGTGGTACATCGCCACCACCACGTCGAACTCGCCGCTGTCGGGCACGCTGCCCTTGGCGCGCGCGCGCATGAAGACGGTATCGGGCGCGTGCGGGCCGTCGGCATCGATGCCTTCGGCGCGCGCGGCGGCAATGGCGGGCGCGATCACATCGCGCTCTTCGGAACCGAACAGCCCGCCCTCTCCCGCATGCGGATTGAGACCGGCCACGCCGATGCGCGGCGCCCGCCCGAGGATGCGCTGCAGCGCGCGGTGCGTGATGCGCAGCGTCTCGAGGACGCCGCCGAAGCTCACGGCCGTGATGGCATCGCGCAGCGACACGTGGATGCTCACCAGCACGGTGCGCAGTTCGTCGTTGGCGAGCATCATGCGCACCGGCATGCCCTCGACCGCGAGCCCCGCATGCGCCGCCGCCTCGGCCTGCAGCAGTTCGGTGTGGCCCGGGTACGGAAGGCCGGCCGCCGCCAGGGCTTCCTTGTGGAGCGGCGCCGTGACGATTGCGGCGACCTCCGCGCGCAGCGCCGCGCGCGCGGCCCAGACGACGCACTCGCCCGCAATGCGGCCGGCCTCGGCACTGATGCGGCCGAGCACGATCGGCTGCGCAGGCGGCGCCACCACCTGCAGCACCGGGATGCAGCCGGGCGGCACGGCGGCAGCCTCGGCGATGCGCTCGATCTGCGCCACCGGCCACGCCGGCAGGCCTGGCCGCGCAAGCGCCTGGGCGGCGCTGCGCACGGTGGCGACGTCGCCGGCCACGAACGCGCCGCGCGTGGTCTCGGGCGCAGCCTGAAACGCCTTGACGATGATCTCGGGCCCGATGCCCGCCGGATCGCCGAGCGTGATCGCGATCGGTGCGTGCGTGGCCAGATCGCTCATGCGGGGTTGTCGATGTCGATGAACTCGTGCTTGAGCCCGAGCTGCGCCGCCACGTGCCCCGCCACCGCGGGCGCACCGAAGCGCTCGGTCGCATGGTGGCCGCAGGCCAGGAAGGCTACCCCCATCTCGCGTGCATAGTGGGCCTGCGGCTCGGAGATTTCCCCCGTGATGAACGCGTCCGCGCCGGCAGCGATGGCGGCCTCGAAATATCCCTGGGCGCCACCCGTGCACCAGGCGACGTTCCGGATCGGGCGCTGGGCCGTGTCCACCAGCGTGACGGGCCGCCCCAGCACCTTCTCGGCATGTGCCGCGAGCGCCTTGCCGCTCGCGAAGGGCTCCCCGTTCTCGGGCGCGCCGAGGAAGCCGAGCTCCTGCTCGCCGAAGCGCCCTGCCGAGCCGGGATGGGCCAGCAGCCCGAGCTGCAGGCCGAGCTGCGCGTTGTTGCCGAGCTCCGGATGCGCATCGAGCGGCAGGTGGTAGGCGAACAGGTTGACGTCGTCGCCCAGCAGCAGGCTCAGGCGCTGCTTCATCCAGCCGGTCACGCGGCCGTCCTGGCCGCGCCAGAACAGACCGTGGTGCACGAAGATGGCGTCGGCCTCGGCCCGAATGGCGGCTTCGATGAGCGCGCGGCTCGCGGTCACGCCCGAGACGATCTTGCGCACCACGGTGCGGCCCTCGACCTGCAGGCCGTTGGGTCCGTAGTCCTTGAAGCGCGAGGGCGCGAGCAGCAGATCGAAGGCGTGCAGCAGCTCGTTGCGTGTGGTGCTCATCACGACATTGTCGCGCCCTCGCCGCGCCTGCGCATCGCCCGGCGATCGGAGGCCGAGCGAACTACCTGCCGCTCGCAGACCCGCGGCAGAACGCCTCGAACGCCTGCATGGTGTTGGGCAGGCCGTTCTTTCTCGCCAGTTCCCACGGTCGTTCGCACCGGTTCGTGCTGGCGCACCAGGCGTAACCGGCGGAGGGGATGCAACCTTGGGCGTCGCGGCCTGCGCCCGGGTTCGCCGACGCGGCTGCCGGCTGGGCCGGCGCGTTGGAGGACGAGGGCGTGATGCAGGCGGCGAGGCCGAGCAGGGCGAGGGAAGCGGCCGCGAGAAGCAAATGGCGTTTCATGTAAATAGGCGGCTTAACCAGCAGTTTGGAAACAATGTTGCGTTTTGACGCGATTTTCACTTCGCTGAGGATTCGCCTTGGGGAGCATACGCCGTGCAATTCCGCAGGGATCAAGACCCACGCGGCAAAAGTCGCATTCCGGCCGGCATTGCGCAGTTTTCTAGCTGGGTTGACGTTGAGGGAGAATCGACCCTTGCGCCGCCAGTGGGTGGCGCGCGCATTCACCGTCTGTCTTTCTCTTCCAAGTTTTCATGAAACGCACCTGGCTGCTCTTTGCCCAAGCCGTGACCGTCCTGCTCGCGGCCTACTTCGTCGTCGCGACGCTCAAGCCCGAGTGGATCAACCGGCGCACGACGTCACTGGGCGGCGTGGTGTCGATCGTCGAGGCGCCGGGCGGCGCCCCGTCCGCGCCGGCGCCGGGCAGCCTCAGCGCGGCGGCCAAGAAGGCCTCGCCGGCCGTGGTGAGCATCAACACCAGCAAGGCCGCGCCGCGCCATCCCCGCAGCAACGATCCCTGGTTCCGTTTCTTCTTCGGCGACCAGGCGGACCAGCCCCAGGTCGGCCTGGGCAGCGGCGTGATCGTGAGCTCCGACGGCTACATCCTGACCAACAACCATGTGGTCGAAGGCGCCGACGAGATCGAGATCACGCTCAACGACAGCCGCCACACGCGCGGCAAGGTCATCGGCACCGACCCGGACACCGACCTCGCGGTACTCAAGATCGAACTCGACAAGCTGCCCGCGATCGTGCTGGGCAACTCCGACGAACTCCAGGTAGGCGACCAGGTGCTCGCCATCGGCAACCCGTTCGGTGTGGGCCAGACCGTCACCAGCGGCATCGTCTCGGCGCTCGGGCGCAACCAGCTCGGCATCAACAACTTCGAGAACTTCATCCAGACCGATGCGGCCATCAACCCCGGCAATTCGGGCGGTGCGCTGATCGACGTGAACGGCAACCTCCAGGGCGTCAACACGGCCATCTATTCGCGATCGGGCGGCAGCATGGGCATCGGCTTCGCGATTCCGGTGTCGATGGCGAAGATCGTCCTCGAAGGCATCGTGAAGGACGGCCAGGTGCGCCGCGGATGGATCGGCGTCGAGCCCAACGAACTCTCGCCCGAACTGGCTGAAACCTTCGGCGTCAAGGCCGACTCGGGCGTGATCATCACCGGCGTGCTGCAGAACGGCCCCGCAGCGAAGGCCGGCATCCGCCCGGGCGACGTGATCACCTCGGTGGGCGAAAAGCGCACCGACAGCGTGCAGTCCCTGCTGACCGCAGTGGCCGGGCTCAAGCCCGGCACTTCGGCACGCTTCGCGCTGCAACGCGGTAGCGACAAGATGGAACTCGACGTGACGCCGGGCCTGCGCCCGAGAACGCCGATCCGGCAGATGCCGAACCAGCCAGAGTGACGCACTGAAAAGACCGGGCCCGCAGGGCGCCGGTCAGACCGAGGAGTCGGCGCCTTCCTCGTCGGGCTTCTTGTTGCCCTGTGCGAAATAGCGCGCACCGATGATGCCCACCTCGTACAGCAGGCACATCGGCACCGCCAGCGCGAGCTGCGAGATCACGTCGGGCGGCGTGAGCACCGCGGCAATCACGAAAGCCATGACGATGAAGTAGCCACGGAACGAGCGCAGCTTCTCGATCGTGACCATGTTGAAGCGCACCAGCAGCATCACCACGATCGGCACCTGGAAGGCCACGCCGAAGGCGATGTAGAGCGAGAGGATGGCCTCCACGTACGAAGAGATGTCGGGCGTGGCCGCCACCGCGTCGGGGGTGAAGTTCTGGATGAAGCCGAACATCTTGTCGAGCACGAAGAACTGCACGAACGCGATGCCTCCATAGGCCAGCAGGCTGCCGAAGAAGATCAGCGGCAGCGCGAAGCGCTTTTCGTGGCTATAGAGCCCCGGCGCGATGAACATCCAGGCCTGGTACATGAGCCAGGGCAGCGTGAGCAGCACCGCCGTCATCATCAGCACCTTGAGCGGCACGAAGAAGGGCGAGAACACGCCGATCGCGATGAGCTTGGCATCCGGCGGCATGTGCGCGCGGATGGGCATGGCGATCAGGTCGATCAGCCCGCCTGGGCCCGGCCAGATGGCGAGCAGCGCGCCCGCGATCGCCAGGCCGTAGACGCAGTAAAGCAGCCGGTCGCGCAGCTCGACCAGGTGCTGCACGAACGGCTGTTCGGTGCCCGCCAGCTCGTCTTCTGCGTCTTTGTTCTTGTTGTCGGAATCGGCCATGGGGGAGGAAGAAAGAGCGGGGAAAACGTGGCTCCGGCCGGCGTTCGGCGCACGAGGAACGCTGCGGATTCGCTAGTTGATCTTGCGGGGACGGTAGCGCGCCACGCGCGCCGCCCCGGACAGCGCCTTGGTGCGCATGCCATTGCGGGCCTTATACCACTGCGGCGTGGCGCCCTGCTTCAGCCGCCAGTTCTTGCGCGGGTGCCTGTATTCGGGCACCGACAGCTCGGGCTCGGCCAGCGCCGAGAGCGTTTCGCCCGAAGAGCCCGACAGCTGTTTCTCGAGATCGCTCGCGCCCGTGTGGATGCTGTGCTCCACGTCGCGCGCCGCGTCCTCGACCGTGGTTTTCATCTTGCGGAGCTCGTCGAGCTCCATCGACCGATTGACCTCGGCCTTGACGTCGTTCACGTAGCGCTGCGCCTTGCCGAGCAGCATGCCGACGGTGCGGGCCACCCGCGGCAGCTTTTCGGGTCCGATGACGATCAGCGCCACGACGCCGACCAGCGCCAGCTTCTCAATGCCGAGGTCGAGCACTTGCGGACGGCGCTCAGGACTTCTGACGTGCTTCGACGTCGATGGCCGACTTGTCGCTGTTGGCCGGGGGCTGGCCGGTCACTTGCGCGGTCGGGGCTGGTGCGGCCGCGGAGGCGTCGGTCGAGCCGCCGTCCTTCATGCCGTCCTTGAAGCCCTTGACGGCACCGCCAAGGTCCGAACCCATGTTCCGCAGCTTCTTGGTGCCGAAGATCATGACCACGACGAGCAGCACGATCAGCCAGTGCCAGATGGAAAAAGAACCCATGGAAGACTCCTAAGAATGTGTCCGATTTTAGTCGGGGTAAGTGTGACAGTTTGGCTTATCGCTCAGCCGCGAAGCCAGGGCCGGGGACCGCCCATGACATGGACATGGAGATGCTGCACTTCCTGCCCGCCCTCGGCCCCGGTGTTGACGACCACGCGGAAGCCGCCTTCGGGATACGGCCTGCAGCCCTGCTCGAGCGCCAGCTTGGGTGCCAGGGTCATGATCCGGCCCATCAGCGCGGCGTCGTCCTCGGTGAGCTGCGCCATGGACGCGATGTGGCGCTTGGGCACCACCATGAAATGCACCGGCGCCCAGGGCGCGATGTCGTGGAAGGCGAACAGCTCTTCGTCCTCGTAGACCTTGCGCGACGGGATCTTGCCTTCGACGATCTTGCAGAAGATGCAGTTCGGATCAGATGACATCTTTGGGTTCCATGGCGCGGTTGTCGTTCATGCGGATCATGCCCTTGACGATCCGGTACAGGAACCACAGAGAGATCAGGCTCCAGGCGATCCAGCCCGGCACGAGCAGCAGCAGCCAGAGCCACGAGGTCACGATGTACAGCAGGCCGGCCCAGAGCACCGAGCGGATGCGCCAGCTGAAGTGCGAGGCCTGCCAGGTGCCGGCTGCGTTGTCGCGCTTGATGAAATCGATCAAAAGCGCCACCAGCAGCAGCGCCACCGAAGCCTGCATGCCCGGCAGCACGGCGCCGACGGCCACGACCAGGTGCAGGATGTAGCTGATCCAGCCCCAGGTCTTGAGCGACTCCTCGGGTTCCACGTTCACGATCTCGTTGGCCATGCCTGTCCTTTCAATCGTTGGATGCTTCACGCGCCTGCGCCTTGCGCAGGGCCTTTTCCTCGATACCGCTGGTGCCTTCGCGGCGCTCGAGCTCCGCGATGACCTCGGCCGGCGATGCGCCGTAGTGCGCCAACGCCACCATGGTGTGGAACCACAGGTCGGCCACTTCGTTCACTATTTTTGCGCGGTCGCCGCCATGGTCGGCGTCCTTCGCGGCCATCACGACCTCGGTGGCCTCTTCGCCGATCTTCTTGAGGAAGGCATCGGGGCCGCGGTGCAGCAGGCGCGCGACGTAGCTCTTCTCGGGGTCGCCGCCGCGCGCGGGCAGGCGGCTCTCGATGACCGCGGCCAGGCGTGCAAGGGCGTCCGAAGTGTTGTTGTTCACTGTGGCGGTCATTTGTAGATCGACTCCGGGTCTTTCAAGACCGGCTCCGTGACCGTCCAGCGGCCGTTCTCGTACTTGCTGAAGAAGCAGCTGTGGCGGCCGGTGTGGCAGGCGATGCCGGGCTCGTGGCCGCGCTGCGTCACCTTGAGCAGCACCACGTCGTTGTCGCAGTCGATGCGGATCTCGTGCACGGTCTGCACATGGCCCGATTCCTCGCCCTTGAACCAGAGCTTGCCGCGCGAGCGGCTGAAATACACGGCGCGGCCGAGTTCGGCGGTCTTCTCGAGCGCCTCGCGGTTCATCCACGCGAACATCAGCACGTCGTTGCTGCCCTGTTCCTGCGCGATCACGGGCACCAGGCCGTTCGCGTCCCACTTCACTTCGTCGAGCCAGTTCATGGCGCGTATTGTCCCACCCTGGGCAACGCCTCAGGTGCGCACCGGAATGCCCCGGGCGGCCATGCGGGCCTTGGCCTCGCCGACCGTGTGCTGGCCGTAGTGGAAGATGCTCGCGGCGAGCACCGCATCGGCGCCGCCGGTCTGGATGCCGTCGGCGAGGTCGTCGAGGCTGCCGACGCCGCCCGAGGCGATGACGGGCACGTCGACCGCGTCGCTCACGGCGCGCGTGAGCGCGAGGTCGAAGCCGCTCTTGGTGCCGTCGCGGTCCATGCTGGTCAGGAGGATCTCGCCCGCGCCGCGGCGCGCCATCTCGGTGGCCCAGGCCACGGCGTCGAGCCCGGTGTTCTTGCGCCCGCCGTGGCTGTACACGTCCCAGCCTGGTCCGCGGGTGGCGGCCTCCTCGGCGCTGCGGCGCTTGGCGTCGATGGCCACCACGATGCACTGGGCGCCGTATTTCTGCGAGGCCTCTTCGATCACCTGCGGATTGGCGATGGCGGCCGAATTGAAGCTGGTCTTGTCGGCGCCGGCATTGAGCAGCCGCCGCACGTCCTCGACCGTGCGCACGCCGCCGCCCACGGTGAGCGGAATGAACACCTGCGAGGCCACGGCCTCGATCATCGGCAGGATCAGGTCACGGCCGTCGCTGGTGGCGGTGATGTCGAGGAAGGTGAGCTCGTCGGCGCCCTGCGCGTTGTAGCGCGCGGCAATCTCCACCGGATCGCCCGCATCGCGCAGTTCGAGGAAGTTGACGCCCTTCACGACGCGGCCGCCGGTGACGTCGAGACAGGGAATGATGCGTTTGGCGAGCATGGTCGGTGAGAGGGAAAATTTCAAAGAACGCGCAGTTGCTGCCAGCCCTGCCATTCGGCACCGGGCATCAGCAGCACCTGCTCGTCGATGCGGGCGGCTTCGACGCAGAGCATGTGGCGAAAGCCGTCGTCGGGCATGTCGGCGAGTTTCGCACTGAGCGCGGCGCCCGGGTTCCAGACCACGGTTTCGCTGCAGCTCGCGCTCTGGGAGATCTCGAGCGTGCCGCCGGGCTGCACGAGCTGGAGCGGTTGCGCGGGCGCGGCGTAGACGCTGTCGAACTCGGCATCGAAGCGCAGCGCCGGCGCCGTCTCCACGTGGCGATCGTCGCGCACCGAATCCCAGCGGTTCGCACCCTGCAGGCCCTCCAGGCGCACTTCGGCGATGTCGTCGACGCACAGATAGGTGTGCAGCGCCGCGGCAAAGCTCAGCGGCGCAGAGCCCGTGTTGAGCAGCACGAGCGCGATGCGCAGCCGCCCCGGCGCCATGGCCAGATGAAGGCGCGCCTCGAAAGGATGGGGCCAGAGGCTGCGGGTGGCGTCGCTGTCGCGGAGGCGCAGCACCCAGTCGCCCGACGTTGCGTCGATGCCGCGGTCTTCCCAGGGCAGGTTCCGCATGAAGCCGTGCTTGGGCAGCGTGCCGCGCTGGTTGAACTGCGGGCAGCAGATGGGCACGCCGCCGCGGATGGCAGACTTGCCGTCGAACACCGCGCGCGGGCTCAGGTAGAGGCGCTCCACCCCATCGGCCGTGACCCACGAGAGCGCCTGCGCCCCGTGCAGCGACACCGTCAGCAGGCTGCCGTCGGCACCCGCGGCGCGAAGGGCGGGCTGGCCGCGAAACTCGATCGAGCTGATATCCATCGGGGAATTGTAGGCAGCGGTCCGCCCGCGTCAGCGCGCCGGCCACGCCCAGCGCGGGATCTCGCTCATGTCGAGGTTGGCGATGCGGGTCTCGCCCAGGCGCTTCTCGAGCACCACTGGCTGCAGCGGGGCTCCGTCCTGCGCCGCATCCTCGAGCGCGGCGATGAGGCGCGCGGCGTGTGACACCACGATGACCTGCGACGCGCGCGCGGCGTGCGCGACCAGCCGGCCGAGTGCAGGCAGCAGGTCGGGATGCAGGCTGGTCTCGGGCTCGTTGAGCACCAGGAGCGCTGGCGGGCGGGGCGTGAGCAGCGCGGCGATCCACAGCAGGTAGCGCAGCGTGCCGTCGGAGAGCTCGGCGGCCGTCAGCGGGCGCAGCAGGCCGTGCTGGTGCATCAACGTCTCAAAGCGGTCCTCGACGGTGCGCACCTCGAGGCGCGCGCCCGGAAAGGCATCGTCCACCGCGCGGTCGAGCGCCTCGCCGTCCCCGATCTCGCGGATGGTCTGCAGCGCGGCGGCCAGGTCGGCGCCATCGTCGGCAAGCACGGGCGTGTAGGTGCCGAGCTGGGGCTGGCGCGCGGGCGCGCCGGCATCGGAGCGGAAATGGTCGTAGAAGCGCCAGGAGCGCATCTGCTCACGCAGCGTCAGCATCTCAGGCGCGGCCTGCGGATCGGCGAACTCCGTCATCATGCTCGCGAAGTGCGCGACCGGCCGCCCCACGGGCGTCCAGCCGCCGCCGCGCTCGGCGCGCAGCCTCAGCGAGGCGCCCTTGCGGTCGACGAGTTGCGTCGACGCACGCAGCAGCGGGCCGCTCCAGATCGCCTCGTGCTTGATCTGCGGGTCGCGGTTGAAGCGGCTGCCGTCGCGCGGAATCGGCAGGCCGATGTCGATCGCGTAGCCGAAATCGTCACTGGCCGCGCCCGCGAAGCCCAGGCGCAGATTGACCGGCTCGCTGCGCACGGTGCCCTGCACCGGATGCTCCCCGCGCAGCATGGCCGCCGAGAAGCGCTCGGGCCCGGCCCACAGCGTGGAAGAGAGCCCGCCCTCGCGCACCAGCGAGCGGATCACGCCGCCGCTGGCGATCTCGGCCAGCAGGCGCATCGCGCGGTAGACGCTCGACTTGCCGCTGCCGTTCGGCCCCGTGACCACGGTGAGCTGCGCGAGCGGCACCGTGAGCGCGCGCAGCGACCGGTAGTTGGCGATGGCAAGCGCAGAGAGCACGTTGGAAGGACTCCGCTGGCGCGCCCGGAAAGCGGCCGGGAAGTCCGCTGTCTACGGCTGTCCGGCGCCCGCGAGCTCGTCGGCCCGCGCCTGCGCGGCCGCGAAGTCGAGGTCGCCCGAATAGATCGCACGACCGCAGATCACGCCTTCGACACCCTCGGGCTCGACCGCGCAGAGCTTGTCGATGTCGGCCATGTTCGAGAGGCCGCCCGAGGCGATCACCGGGATCGTCAGTGCCTGCGCGAGCCGCACCGTCGCCTCGATGTTGATGCCCGAGAGCATGCCGTCGCGGCCGATGTCGGTGTAGATGATCGACTCGACGCCGTAGTCCTCGAACTTCTTGCCGAGGTCGGCCACCTCGTGGCCCGTGAGCTTGCTCCAGCCATCAGTGGCGACCTTGCCTTCCTTGGCGTCGAGCCCCACGATGATGTGGCCGCCGAAGGCCACGCAGGCGTCCTTCAGGAAGCCGGGGTTCTTGACCGCGGCGGTCCCGATGATCACGTAGCGCAGGCCGTCGTCGATGTAGCGCTCGATGGTGTCGAGGTCGCGGATGCCGCCGCCGAGCTGCACCGGGATGTCGTCGCCGACTTCCTTCAGGATCGCCTTGATGGCCGCGTGATTCTGCGGCTTGCCGGCGAAGGCGCCATTCAGGTCGACCAGGTGCAGCCGCCGCGCGCCGGCGTCGACCCATTTGCGGGCCATGGCGGCGGGGTCTTCGCTGAAGATGGTGGACTGGTCCATATCGCCTTGCTTGAGGCGTACGCAGTGGCCGTCTTTGAGGTCGATCGCTGGGATGAGGAGCATGAAAGTGGCGCGAGTGGGCGAAGAAAGGGCTGTCGGATGGCGAAGCCCAGGCGAGGGAATGGTGGTCAGGGATTCCAGTGAAGGAAATTTCGGTAGAGCTGCAACCCATGGTCCGCACTCTTCTCGGGATGGAACTGGGTGGCAAAAATATTATCGCGTGCGATGGCAGCGGTAAAGCATGCCCCGTAATCCGACTCGCCCACGCTGTGCCGCACGTCCGCCGGCCGGGCATAGAAGCTGTGGACGAAATAGAAGTAGCTCAGGTCCGGCACGCTGGCCCACATGGCATGCGCATGCGCCTGGCGCACCTGGTTCCAGCCCATCTGCGGCACCTTGAAGCGGCTGCCGTCGGGCTGCAGGCGCCCGGCGAGATCGAACTTGACGACCTCGCCCGGAATGAGGTCGAGCCCCTCGGTCGGGCCTTCGTCGCTGCGCGACAACAGCATCTGCATGCCGACGCAGACGCCGAAGAGCGGCTTGGCCGCCGCCGCCTCGAGCACGCTTTCCATCAGCCCCGACTCGCGCAGTTCGCGCATGCAGTCGGGCATGGCGCCCTGCCCCGGCAGCACCACGCGTGTGGCCTGGCGCACCACCTCGGGATCGGATGTCACGAACACTTCCACGCCCGCCAGGTCGGCCGCATGGCGCACGGCCTGCGACACCGAGTGCAGATTGCCCATGCCGTAGTCGACCACGGCGACGGTGTTTGCTGCTACAGATTTCATAGCTTCATAGCGCCGCTTGGCTCAGAGCGAGCCCTTGGTCGACGGGATCACGCCCGCCGAGCGCGGGTCGAGTTCGAGCGCGCTGCGCAGCGCGCGTGCGAAGGCCTTGAACACGGTCTCGCACTGGTGGTGCGCATTGATGCCCTTGAGGTTGTCGATGTGCAGCGTGACGAAGGCATGGTTCACGAAGCCCTGGAAGAATTCGTAGGTGAGCTGGCTGTCGAAGGTGCCGATCATGCCGCTCGTGAACGGCACGTGCATCTCCAGGCCCGGGCGGCCCGAGAAATCGATCACCACGCGGCTCAGCGCTTCGTCGAGCGGCACATAGGCATGGCCGTAGCGGCGGATGCCCTTCTTGTCGCCCACGGCCTTGGCCACGGCCTGGCCGAGCGTGATGCCGACATCCTCGACGGTGTGATGGCCATCGATGTGCAGGTCGCCCTGGCAGTCGATCTCGAGGTCGATCAGCCCGTGGCGGGCGATCTGGTCGAGCATGTGGTCGAAGAAGCCGATGCCCGTCGAGAGCTTGGCCTTTCCGGTGCCGTCGAGATTGACGCTCGCGGTGATCTTGGTCTCGGCGGTGTTGCGCGTGACGGAGGCGGTGCGCGCGGCGGTGCCGGTGTCGGCAGGCTGTGGGGTGGTCATAGTGAATCTTCGAGGGCCGCGAGCATGCGCGCATTCTCGTCGGCGGTGCCGACAGTCAGGCGCAGGCAGTTTGCGAGCAGTTCGTGCATTTTAGAAACGTTCTTGACCAGGATCCCGCGGCTCTTCATGCCCTCGAAGGTCTTCGCAGCGTCGGGCACGCGCACCAGGATCATGTTGGCGTCGCTGGGCCAGGTCTTGACGCCCGGCAGCCGTCCCAGGCCCATCATGAGCCGATGGCGCTCGTCGCGGATCTGCCGTGCCTGCGCCTCGAACACCTCTGCATGCTCGAGCGCGAACAGCGCGCACTCGCAGTTGAGGACGCTGATGTTGTAGGGCGGGCGCACCTTGTCGATCTCGGCGACCAGCGCGGCCGGCCCCATGAGGTAGCCGAGCCGGATGCCGGCGAGACCGAACTTGCTGAGCGTGCGCATCAGGAGCACATGGCCGTGGCGCGCGATGCGGTCGATGTAGCTGCGGGCGGCGAAGGGCTGGTAGGCCTCGTCGATGACCACCAGCCCACCCTCGGCGCCCTGGGCTTCGACGATCCTCTCGATCGCCGCGTCGTCCCAGAGGTTGGCGGTGGGATTGTTCGGATAGGCGAGGTAGACGATGGCGGGCTTTTCGCGTGCGATGGCGGCGAGCATCGCGGCCTCGTCGAGCTCGAAGTCCGCCGTGAGCGGCACACCCACGAAGCGCAGGCCCTGCAGCTGGGCGCTCATGGCGTACATCACGAAGCCGGGCACGGGCGCGAGCACTGCGGCGCCGGGCTTGTCGCAGGCAATGGCCAGCAGCGAGATCAGCTCGTCCGAGCCGTTGCCGAGCATCAGGGCGAAGCCTTCGGGCATCTGCGCATGCGCCGCCAGCGCGCGCTGCAGGTCGGTGCCGCGCTCGCCCGGATAGCGGTTGAGCGCCAGCGCGCCGAGCCGCGCGCCGAGTTCGGCCTGCAGCGACGTCGGCAGGCCGAAGGGGTTCTCCATGGCGTCGAGCTTGACGAGCCCGCGTGCATCCTGCACTGCATAGGCGTGCATGGACTGCACGTCGGAGCGGATGCGGTCGATCGGACGGACAGGTAGGGAAGTGGTCATTTTGTGCAGCGATAGCTGTTGCGGAGGGCGCCGGCCATGACCAGTTGGACCGGCATGTCGGCTTCGTAGCTGTCGGCGTTGCGGCTCAGTTCGGTCTGGTAGAGGGAGCGCGCCATCGCGGGTTCGAGCCGGCGGTCTTCGACGCAGAAGAGCGGTTTCTGGCCGTTGCGCTGCGAGGACTCCACGCCTTCGCGCAGGCCTTCGAGCAGGCCGACGAGGTAGTAGCTCGCATAGGCCTTGCCGTCCTTCTCGCCGGCTTCGAGCGTGCGCAGTTCGCGGATGCTCATGGCCTGCGCCATGCCCGCGGCTGCAAGCAGCGCCAGCAGCACGGCCGCCGTGCGCGGACGATGAAAACGGCGTCTGGCCATCGTGCGTGCCTCTCCTGGCGCAATGAAATGGGCCGGACTCAGGCCTTGCGAAGCCGCAGCCGCGCCGCTTCGGCATGGGCCTGCAGGCCTTCGCCCTCGGCCAGCGTCACGGCGATCGGGCCGAGCACCTGCGCTCCGGCCTCGCTGACCTCGATCAGGCTCGAGCGCTTCTGGAAGTCGTAGACACCGAGCGGGCTCGAGAAGCGCGCCGTGCCGCTGGTGGGCAGCACGTGGTTCGGGCCCGCGCAGTAGTCGCCGAGGCTCTCGCTCGTGAAAGCGCCGAGGAAGATCGCGCCCGCATGGCGCAAGAGCGGCTCCCAGTGCTGCGGCTCTCTGCTGCTGACCTCGAGGTGCTCGGGCGCGATGCGGTTGCTGATCTCGCAGGCCTCTTCCATGCTCCGGGTGTGGATCAGCGCGCCTCGGCCATTGAGCGAGGCGGCGATGATTTCGGCGCGCGGCATCGTCGGCAGCAGCCGGTCGATCTCGGCCTGCACGCGGTCGATGTAGGCCGCGTCGGGACACAGCAGGATGCTCTGCGCGAGCTCGTCGTGCTCGGCCTGGCTGAACAGGTCCATCGCCACCCAGTCGGGCGGCGTGCTGCCGTCGGCCAGCACCAGGATCTCGCTCGGGCCCGCGATCATGTCGATGCCCACGGTGCCGAACACGCGGCGCTTGGCGGCCGCCACATAGGCGTTGCCGGGGCCGGTGATCTTGTCGACCGCGGGGATGGTGGCGGTGCCGTAGGCCAGCGCGGCCACGGCCTGGGCGCCGCCGATGGTGAAGGCGCGCGTCACGCCGGCCACGTAGGCGGCGGCGAGCACGAGCGGGTTCTTCTCGCCCCCGGGCGTCGGCACGACCATGATGATCTCGCCCACGCCCGCGACATGTGCGGGAATGGCATTCATCAGCACGCTCGACGGGTAGGCGGCCTTGCCTCCCGGCACGTAGATGCCGACGCGGTCGAGCGGCGTGACCTTCTGGCCCAGCAGCGTGCCGTCGGCGTCTCGGTAGCTCCAGCTTTCGCCCGAGGCTTTCTTCTGCGCCTCGTGGTAGCTGCGAACGCGCTGCGCCGCGGCTTCGAGCGCCTCACGCTGCGCGGCGGGAAGCGACTCGAAGGCCGCCTTGAGTTCGGCCTGCGTGAGCTCCAGCTGCGACAGCGTCGTCGCCTCGAGCCGGTCGAAGCGCCGCGTGTATTCAAGCACCGCCTCGTCGCCGCGCCGCTGCACGTCGGCCAGGATGTCGGCCACGACCTTCTCGATGGCCGCATCGGCATCCGCGGACCAATGCAGCCGCGCCTTGAATTCGGCATCGAAGCCGGCCGAGGCGGTGGACAGTCGGGCGGGGGCTGCTTTCGGGGTCATGGCTTCGAAAAGAGATCAGGCAGAGGGAATGGCCGACGCGAAGGCGTCGATGATGCGGCGGATCGGCTCGCGCTTGAGCTTGAGCGCGGCCTGGTTGACCACGAGACGCGCGCTGATGTCCATGATGCGCTCGACCTCGACCAGCTGGTTGGCCTTGAGCGTGTTGCCGGTCGAGACCAGGTCGACGATGGCATCGGCCAGCCCGGTGAGCGGCGCCAGTTCCATGCTGCCGTAGAGCTTGATCAGGTCGACGTGCACGCCCTTGCTCGCGAAGAACTCGCGCGCAAGGCCCACGTACTTGGTCGCCACCTTGAGGCGCGAGCCCTGGCGCACGGCCGAGGCGTAGTCGTAGTCGGCGCGCACCGCCACGCTGAGGCGGCAGGCCGCGATGCGCAGGTCGAGCGGCTGGTACAGGCCCTGGTTGCCGTGCTCGAGCAGCACGTCCAGCCCGGTCACGCCGAGGTCGGCGCCGCCGTACTGCACGTAGGTGGGCACGTCGGAGGCGCGCACCAGCACCACGCGCACGTCGGGCCGGGTGGTGCCGAGGATCAGCTTGCGGGACTTCTCGGGGTCTTCGGTGACCTCGATGCCGGCCGCGGCCAGCAGGGGCAGCGTCTCTTCGAAGATGCGGCCCTTGGACAGAGCAAGCGTGATCACGATTGCGACTCCTGTGATGCGAGGGTGATCATGCGGCGGCGGCTCCGGTCAGTCGTTCGATGTCGGCGCCGAGGCCGCGCAGCTTGGCTTCCATGCGGTCGTAGCCCCGGTCGAGATGGTAGATGCGGTCGACCAGCGTCTCGCCCTCGGCCACGAGCCCGGCAATGACGAGGCTTGCCGAGGCGCGCAGGTCGGTGGCCATCACGGTGGCGCCCGAGAGCTGCTCCACGCCCTCGACCATCGCCACCTTGCCTTCGACATGGATGCGGGCGCCCAGGCGCATCATTTCGTTCACATGCATGAAGCGGTTCTCGAAGATCGTTTCGGTGACCATCGACGCGCCGCGCGCGATGACGTTGAGCGCCATGAACTGGGCCTGCATGTCGGTCGGGAAGCCCGGGTATTCGGTGGTGCTGAAACTTTGCGCCTTGAGATGCCCGCTGGCGGGCGCGCTGGAGCTGATGCGCACGCCGCCCTCTTCCGCAGCGACCGTGCACCCGGCATCGCGCAGCTTGTCGATCACGGCCTCCATGTGGTCGGCGCGCGCATGGCGCAGGAGCACATCGCCGCCCGTCGCGGCCACGGCGCAGAGGAAGGTGCCGGCCTCGATGCGGTCGGCCACCACCGCATGCTCGCAGCCGTGCAGCTTATCGACGCCCTGAATGCGGATGTGGCTGGTGCCATGGCCTTCGATCTTCGCGCCCATGCGGATCAGCATCTCGGCCAGGTCAACGATCTCGGGCTCCTGTGCGGCGTTCTCGAGCAGGGTCTCGCCTTCGGCCAGCGCTGCGGCCATGAGGAAGTTCTCGGTGCCGGTCACGGTGACCATGTCGGTCAGGATGCGGGCGCCCTTCAACCGCGTGCGGCCGGCCGGCAGGCGTGCGAGCATGTAGCCGTGCTCGACCGCGATCTCGGCGCCCATGGCCTGCAGTCCCTTGATGTGCTGGTCGACCGGCCGCGAGCCGATGGCACAGCCGCCCGGCAGCGAGACCTTGGCATGGCCGAAGCGCGCGAGCAGCGGGCCCAGCGCCAGCACCGAGGCGCGCATGGTCTTGACCAGTTCGTAGGGCGCCTCGGGGTTGACGAGATCGCCGGCGTCGAGCCGCACCGTGCCGTTGTCGTCGCGTTCGGCCGTGACGCCCATGTTGCGCACCAGCTTGAGCATGGTCGACACGTCCTGCAGCCGCGGCACGTTGTGCAGCACCACGGGCTGGTCGGTCAGGAGCGCTGCGCACAGCTCGGGCAGCGCGGCGTTCTTGGCGCCGGAAATGAGTACCTCGCCGCGAAGCTGGCGCCCGCCGCGAATCAGAAGCTTGTCCATCAGGAATCCAGCGAATAGGGGCCGCTCGGCGGCCGTTGCTTGCTTACTTATTTGTCGATCGCCGCCCATTCGGCCGGCGTGTAGGTCTTCATCGAGAGTGCATGCACCTCGTCGGTGTGCATTTTCGCACCCAGGGTGGCGTAGACCCGCTGATGGCGCTGGATCGGGCGCTTGCCCTCGAATTCGGCCGAGACGATGGTGGCATACCAGTGCCGGCCATCGCCCTCGAGCGCGATGTGCTCGCAAGGCAGATGGGACTGGATGATGGCTTGAAGTTCTTCAGCGGTCATGGGGGTTTTAGCCTCTGATTTTGTAGCCGATGCGCAGCAGATGGACCGCGATCGCGCTGATCACGAGCCACGCCGCGCCGACGATGCCCAGGCTGAGCCAGGGCGAGGCGTCGCTCACGCCGAAGAAGCCGTAGCGGAAGCCGTCGATCATGTAGAAGAACGGGTTCAGGTGGCTCACCTTCTGCCAGAACGGCGGCAGCGACCCGATCGAATAGAACACGCCCGAGAGAAAGGTCATGGGCATGATCAGGAAGTTCTGGAACACGGCCATCTGGTCGAACTTCTCGGCCCAGAGCCCTGCGATGAGCCCCAGCGTGCCGAGCATGGCCGAGCCAAGCAGCGCGAACACCACGATCCAGAGCGGCGCCACGAAATTCGGCATCGCGAAGAACATGGTGACCACGAAGACGCCGAGTCCCACGGCCAGCCCGCGGATCACCGACGAGCCCACGTAGGCGAAGAACCAGCCCCAGTGCGACAGCGGCGTGAGCAGCACGAAGACCAGGTTGCCCATGATCTTGCTCTGGATGATCGACGAGGAACTGTTGGCGAAGGCGTTCTGCAGCACGCTCATCATCACGAGCCCGGGCACCAGAAAGGCGGTGTAGCTGACCGAGCCGTAGACCTTCACATGGTCTTCGAGCACATGGCCGAACACCATCAGGTAGAGCAGCGCGGTGAGCACCGGTGCACCGACGGTCTGGAAGCCGACCTTCCAGAAGCGCAGCGTCTCTTTGTAAAGCAGCGCGCGCCATCCCGTAACGGCCATCATCGGGACAGCTCCAGCGGCGTCTGCTCGCCCGCCATCAGGTCGATGAACACGTCTTCCAGGTCGGCCTTGCGCATTTCCACGTCTTCCACCACGACGCCGGCCTCGCGGATCGCGGCCAGCAGTTGTTCGACTTCATGCGCGTTCTGCGCCGGCAGTTGCACGATGCGGCCGGTGATGCGCGCATGCTGGGCGATGGACCACGGAAGCATGGCGTCGGTCTTGAAGCGCAGCACATTGCTCGCGGCGGACTTGAGCAGCTCGCTGGTGCGGTCCAGCGCGATCACGCGGCCGAGCTTGAGCATCGCGATGCGGCTGCACAGCGCTTCGGCCTCTTCGAGGTAATGGGTGGTGAGCAGCACGGTGCTGCCCTGCTTGTTGAGCCTGGCGACGAACTGCCACAGCGTCTGGCGCAGTTCGACGTCGACGCCGGCCGTGGGCTCGTCGAGCACGATGACCGGCGGCTTGTGCACCAGCGCCTGCGCCACCAGCACGCGGCGCTTCATGCCGCCCGAGAGCTGGCGCATGTTGGCGGTGGCCTTGTCGGCCAGGCCCAGGCTTTGCAGCAGCTCGTCGATCCAGGCCTCGTTGTTCTTGATGCCGAAATAGCCCGACTGGATGCGCAGCGACTCCCGCACGTTGAAGAACGGGTCGAACACCAGCTCCTGCGGCACGATGCCGAGCTGGCGCCGCGCTTCGGCGTAGTCGCGCTGCACATCGAAGCCGTGCACGCTGATCGCGCCGGCCGTGGGCCGCGACAGGCCCGCGAGCATGCTGATCAGGGTGGTCTTGCCGGCGCCGTTGGGACCGAGCAGGCCGAAGAATTCGCCCTCCTCGATCTGGAAGCTGACGTCGTCGACGGCGCGCAAACCCTGCTGGCCTTGGGCCCGCTGTTGTCTGGAGGGGGGATAGGTCTTGGAGACCGACTGGAATGAGATCGCGGGCATGGGAGCCGGCGATTTTACGGGCGCGCCAGTTTGCACGCTGGACGCAGGCCCGATGCCCTGCGCTGGCGCCGGCCGATGCGGCGATCCGGAAGGCGGCTCAGGGCGCCGCCGGCAGCAGGCTCGCGACGCCGTACAGCGCCGCCAGCTCGCGCAGTCGGGGCGGCAGTCCCTTGACCGCGAAGCCGCGGCCGATCGCGCTCGATTCGCGCCGGCATTCGAGCAGCACCGCAAGCGCCGAGGAGTCGAACTGCGCGAGCGCGCTGGCGTCGACCACTGTCGACGTATCGGTCTGCCCCGCGAGCCCCTGCTGCAGCATGCGCATGCAGGCCGGGGCGTCGTCGTGCGTGAGCTTCGAGGGCAGCACCAGCATGGCGTCAGCTCCGGCCGCTGTTGCCCTTGTTGCGCGCGGCGAGCGCTGCAATCAGGCCATCGATGCCGCGGGCGTTGATTTCCTGCGCGAACTGCGTGCGGTAGGTGTCGACCAGCCAGACGCCCAGCACATTGAGGTTGTAGACCTTCCAGCCACCGCCCTGCCCCGGCGTCTTCTCGAGCCGGTAGTCGAGCTGGACCGGATCGCCGCGGCCCTTGACCTCGGTGCGGACCAGCACTTCGTTGTCCTCGGTCGAACCGCGGAACGGACGCACCGTGACGCTCTGGTCGCTGACCTGGTCGAGCGCGCCCGCGTAGGTGCGCACCAGCAGCGTCTTGAACTCTTCCTGCAGGCGCTTCTGCTGCTCCGGCGTGGCCTGGCGCCAGGCCGGGCCCACCGCGGACGCCGTCATGCGCTGGAAGTTGACGTTGGGCATGATCTTGCTATCGACCAGCAGCATGATCTTGTTGATGTCGCCGGCCTTGATCGAGGTGTCCGCCTTGATGGTCTCGAGCACGTCGGTCGACAGCCGCTTGACGAGCGCGTCGGGCGCCTCGTCGGCCGCATGCGCGGGACGCACGAAGGCGGTGGCGGCGCCCACGAGCAGTGCGCTGGCCAGTACGAGCCGGCCGAAGCCGCGGCGTTGCAAGATCTTGTTGTTCATGAAAACCCCTTCAAGTTGAAACTCCTGCAGGGCCGCGCGATCGATTCGATTGTTCGCGCGTCTGCTGGAAAGAACGTGTTCGACAGGCCGCCGGCCGACCCGGTTCCCTGAAGCACAGGTGAAGCCTTGAAACGGGATGCAAGCAGAAACGCTCGCATCCGGCGGCGATCAGCCCTGCTTCCGCCCCGATCTACTTTCCGCCTTCATCGTCGTCGTCCGGTGGATTGCCGTCGTAGACGTCGCTGCGGCGATGCTGCAGGTAGGCGTCGCGCGTGAAGGTGTACTTGTCGAGCGCGGCGTCGTTCAGCAGCCGCCCCGCGCGCAGGTACCGCGCGCGCGTGTCGACGGCTTCGAGCAGCGCCAGCGAGTTGCGCCATGCCACGTCGTGCATGTTGCCGATCACGCTGCCGGCGCGGTCGACCGGCAGGGCGGCGGTGTCGCGCACCGTCGACGGGCCGAACACCGGCAGCACCACGTACGGTCCGGGCCCGACGCCCCAGCGGCCGAGTGTCTGGCCAAAGTCTTCCTCGTGGCGGTCGATGCCGGCCTCGGTGGCAATGTCCAGCAGACCGCCAAGCCCGAAGAAGGTGTTCACGTTGAGACGCATGAAGGTCTCGGCGCTGTTGCGCAGCTTGAGCTGTGCGACGCTGTTGGCGAAGCTCCAGATGTCGCCGACATTGCTGAAGAAGTTGCCCACGCCCGTTCGCACCATCGAAGGCAGCACGCGTTCGTAGGCGGTGGCCGCGGGCACGAGCACTGCGTCGTCCACCACGTCGTTGAAGCGCGTGACGCCGCGGTTGAAAGGCTCGAAAGGATCGCCCGGATGGGCCTGGGGGCCGCTGGCGCATCCCGCAGCCAGGGCCAGGGCGACGGCAGCGGCCGCCCAATGTGCGCCGCGCGCTACCTTATTGATAGCGAGCGGCCTCAGAGTGCTCGTTGATTTCATTTCTTGTTGGCTGTTCCCGGCGTCGAAGTGCTTCCTTCGGCCGCCTTGCTGTAGAGGAATTGGCTGATCAGGTTTTCGAGCACCACGGCCGACTGGGTCGCAGTGATCGTGTCGCCGGCCTGGAGGTTCTTCTCCTCGGCGCCCGCCTCGATGCCGATGTACTGCTCGCCGAGCAGGCCACTGGTCAGGATCTTGAGCGAGCTGTCCTTGGGAAAACTGTAGCGTTTTTGCAAAGCCAGCGTCACGTTGGCCTGAAATGTCTTGTCGTCGAAGGTGATCGATTCGACACGGCCGACGACCACGCCGGAACTCTTGACCGCCGTCTGCGGCTTGAGCCCGCCGATGTTCTGGAAGCGGGCGACCACGTTGTAGGTCTGCTGGAAATTCAGGCTCAGCAGGTTGGCGGACTGCAGCGCGAGGAAAAGCAGCGCCGCGCCGCCGATCAGGACGAACAGGCCGACCCAGAGGTCGTTGTTGGAACGTTGCATGGTTGGCACTCTCTAGAACGATGGAGCCGGGGCTCCTTCAAATACTGAACATCATGGCGGTGAGCAGGAAGTCGAGCCCCAGCACCGACAGCGACGCCATCACCACGGTGCGCGTGGTGGCGCGCGACACGCCTTCGGGCGTGGGCTGCGCCTCGTAGCCCTGCAGCAGCGCGATGAAAGTGACGGTGAAGCCGAAGACGATGCTCTTGATCACGCCGTTGCCGACGTCGCGCCACACGTCGACGCCGCCCTGCATCTGCCCCCAGAACGCACCGGGGTCGACGCCGAGCATCAGCACGCCGACCACGTAGCCGCCCATGATGCCGACGGCGCTGAACACCGCCGCCAGCAGCGGCATCGTGATGACGCCGGCCCAGAAGCGCGGCGCCAGGATGCGCCGCACCGGATCGACGGCCATCATCTCCATCGCGCTGAGCTGCTCGCCGGCCTTCATGAGGCCGATCTCGGCGGTCAGCGAGGTGCCGGCCCGACCGGTGAAGAGCAGCGCCGCCACCACCGGCCCGAGCTCGCGCACCAGGCTCAGCGCCACCAGCAGGCCGAGCGCTTCGGAGGAACCGTAGCGCTGCAGCGCGTAGTACATCTGCAGCCCGAGCACGAAGCCGACGAACAGGCCCGACACCGCGATGATCGCGAGCGAGTAGTTGCCGAGGAAATGGATCTGGTCGCGCACCAGGCTGAAGCGTCGCAGGCTCTGCGCGCCCTGCAGCACCAAGCGCACGAACAGCTTGGCGCCGTAGCCCAGGCCGGCGAGCTTGCTGCGCACCGTGAAGCCGACGTCGGCCGGATTCCACCAGCTCATGAGCGGCCTCCCTGCGGATCGAAGTCTTCCTCGATGCCGACGCCCGGGTGATGAAAGTGCACCGGTCCGTCGGGCAGCGCATTGACGAACTGGTGGACCAGCGGGTCGTCGCTCTGGCGCACGTCGTCGGGTGCGCCCTGCGCGGCGATGCGGCCGTTGGCCAGGATCACCACATGGTCGGCGATGCGGAAGGTTTCCTCGAGGTCGTGCGAAACCACGATGCTCGTGAGCCCGAGCGTGTCGTTGAGCCGCCGGATCAGCCGCGCCGCCGTGCCCAGCGAGATCGGGTCGAGGCCGGCGAAGGGCTCGTCGTACATGACCAGGTCGGGGTCGAGCGCGATCGCGCGGGCCAGCGCCACGCGCCGGGCCATGCCGCCCGAGACCTCGCTCGGCATCAGGTCGCGCGCACCGCGCAGGCCGACCGCGTCGAGCTTCATGAGCACGATGTCGCGCACCAGCGGCTCGGGCAATTGCGTGTGCTCGCGCAGCGGGAAGGCGACGTTGTCGAACACGCTCATGTCGGTGAAGAGCGCACCGAACTGGAACAGCATGCCCATGCGGCGCCGCGCCGCGTACAGCGACGCCGCATCGAAGCCGCCCACATCGTGGCCGTCGAACAGCACCTCGCCGCGCTGCGCCCGCTGCTGGCCGCCGACGAGCCGCAGCACGGTCGTCTTGCCGCCGCCCGAAGCGCCCATCAGTGCCGTGACCTTGCCGCGCGGCACGGAAAACGACACGCCGCCGAGGATCGCGCGTGCGCCGTAGCCGAACGTGACGTCGCGGAACTCTACGAAGGGTTGGGGCTGGGGTACGGCTGCGTCCATCTCAATGAAAAAGCCGGGCACCCTTTCGGGCATCCCGGCGTGCGGTTTCCGCGAATGATAGCGGGAGCGCGGCAGGCCCCGCCAAACTGAAACAAAAATCTCAGCGCGGAAGGTCGCTGAATCCCATCAGGAATTCGTCCACCGAGCGCGCGGCCTGCCGGCCCTCGCGAATCGCCCAGACGACGAGCGACTGGCCCCGGCGGATGTCGCCGGCCGCGAACACCTTGGGCACGTTGGTGACATAGCCGCCGACGAAATCGACGCTAGCGCGGGCGTTGCCGCGCGCGTCTTTCTCGACGCCGAAGGCATCGAGCACCGCCGCCACGGGGCTCACGAAGCCCATGGCGAGCAGCACGAGGTCGGCCTTGAGGATCTGCTCGCTGCCTGCGACTTCCTGCATCCTGCCGTCCTTCCATTCGACACGGACGGTCTTGAGGCCGGTGACCTTGCCCTTTTCGCCGATGAACTCCTTGGTAGAGATCGCGAACTCGCGCTCGCAGCCTTCCTCGTGGCTGGAGCTGGTGCGCAGCTTGATCGGCCAATAGGGCCAGGTCAGCGGGCGGTTCTCTTCCTCAGGCGGCTGGGGCATCAGCTCGAACTGCGTGACGCTCGCTGCGCCGTGGCGGTTGCTGGTGCCCACGCAGTCGGAGCCGGTGTCGCCGCCGCCGATCACGATCACGTGCTTGCCTTCGGCGCGCAGCTGGCCCTTGAGCTTGTCGCCGGCATTGACGCGGTTCTGCTGCGGCAGGAACTCCATCGCGAAATGGATGCCGTCGAGGTCGCGCCCGGGCACGGGCAGGTCGCGCGACTGCTCGGCGCCGCCGGTGAGCAGCACGGCGTCGAACTCTTTCTGCAGCTGCTCGGGCGTGACCGTTTCCTTGGCCAGGTTGGTCACCTTGGAGCCTTTGCCGAGCGGGTCCTTCGCGGCACCGACGACCACGCCGGTGCGAAAGGCCACGCCCTCGGCCTTCATCTGCTCGACGCGGCGATCAATGTGCGACTTCTCCATCTTGAAATCGGGGATGCCGTAGCGCAGCAGGCCGCCAATGCGGTCGTTCTTCTCGAACAGCGTGACGTCATGGCCGGCGCGCGCGAGCTGCTGCGCTGCGGCCATGCCGGCCGGGCCGGCGCCCACCACGGCAACCTTCTTCCCCGTCTTGTGCTTGGCCACGCGCGGCGCGACCCAGCCTTCGTCCCACGCGCGGTCGATGATCGCGTGCTCGAGCGACTTGATGCCCACGGGATCGTCGTTCACGTTGAGCACGCAGGCGGCCTCGCAGGGTGCAGGGCAGATGCGGCCGGTGAACTCGGGGAAGTTGTTGGTGGAGTCGAGCACTGCGAAGGCGTTCTGCCAGTCGTTGCGGTACACGAGATCGTTGAAGTCCGGAATGATGTTGTTGACCGGGCAACCGCTGTTGCAGAACGGCGTGCCGCAGTCCATGCAGCGCGCGCCCTGCACCTTGGCCTGTTCGGTGTCCAGGCCGATGACGAATTCCTTGTAGTGCTTCAGGCGCTCCTCGACCGGGCGGTAGCCCTCCTCGACGCGCTCATGCTCCAGGAAGCCGGTGATCTTTCCCATCGTGATGTTCCTTCGTTATGTCTTCTGCGTTCACCCGGGCATTCAGGCAGCCGCCGGCGCCGTCTTGGACGCGGCAATCGCATGCGGCTCGAGGCCGACGTGCGCGTTGTTGCCGCTGCTCGTGAGCTCGACCTTGCGGTCGTGGAGTTCGGCGAGCGCGCGCTTGTACTCGTTGGGGAACACCTTCACGAACTTGGTCCGCGCCTCGGCCCAGTTGTCGAGCAGCTCGCGCGCGCGCTTGCTGCCGGTCCAGCGGTGGTGGTCTTCGAGCAGCTTGCGCAGCTGCGCCTCGTCGGTCTCGCCGCCGTGCCAGATCTTGCGGTGCACGCTCGCGGTCTGCTCGGTGGAGGTCAGCACCTTCTCGAGCGAGACCATCGCCATGTTGCAGCGCGAGGCGAACTGGCCGTCCTCGTCGTAGACGAAGGCCACGCCGCCGCTCATGCCGGCCGCGAAGTTGCGGCCCGTCTTGCCGAGCACGGCCACGGTGCCGCCGGTCATGTACTCGCAGCCATGGTCGCCCGTGCCTTCGACCACCGCGGTGGCGCCCGACAGGCGCACTGCGAAGCGTTCGCCGGCCACGCCGCAGAGGTAGGCTTCGCCGGTGGTCGCGCCGTACAGCGCGGTGTTGCCCACGATGGTGTTGCGCACCGCCTCGCCCCGGAAGTCGAGGCTAGGGCGCACCACCACGCGGCCGCCCGACAGGCCCTTGCCGGTGTAGTCGTTGGCGTCGCCGATCAGGTAGAGCGTGATGCCGCGCGCCAGGAAGGCGCCGAACGACTGGCCGCCGGTGCCTTCGAGCTGGATGCGGATCGAATCGTCGGGCAGGCCCTGCGGATGCACCTTGGTCAGCGCGCCCGAGAGCATGGCGCCCACCGAACGGTTGACGTTGCGCGCCACCTCGATGAACTGCACCTTCTCGCCGCGGTCGATGGCGGAGCGCGACTTTTCGATCAGCTTCACGTCGAGCGCGCGGTCGAGGCCGTGGTCCTGGTTCTCGACGTGGTAGCGCGACACATCGGCGGGCACATTCGGCAGTGCGAACAGGCGGCTGAAGTCCAGGCCCGAGGCCTTCCAGTGCTCGATGCCGCGGCGCATGTCGAGCAGGTCGGCGCGGCCGATCATGTCGTCGAACTTGCGGATGCCGAGCTGGGCCATGATCTGGCGCACTTCCTCGGCCACGAAGAAGAAGTAGTTGACGACGTGCTCGGGCTTGCCCGAGAACTTCTGGCGCAGCACCGGGTCTTGCGTGGCCACGCCCACCGGGCAGGTGTTCAGGTGGCACTTGCGCATCATGATGCAGCCCTCGACCACCAGCGGCGCGGTGGCGAAGCCGAACTCGTCGGCGCCCAGCAACGCGCCGATGGCGACGTCGCGGCCGGTCTTCATCTGGCCGTCGGCCTGCACGCGGATGCGGCTGCGCAGGCGGTTGAGCACCAGCGTCTGCTGCGTCTCGGCCAGACCGATCTCCCACGGGCTGCCGGCGTGCTTGATCGACGACCAGGGCGAGGCGCCCGTGCCGCCGTCATGGCCGGCGATCACGACGTGGTCGCTCTTGCACTTGGCCACGCCTGCGGCGATGGTGCCGACGCCGATCTCGCTCACCAGCTTGACGCTGATGCTCGCATGCGGCGCGGTGTTCTTCAGGTCGTGGATCAGCTGCGCGAGGTCTTCGATCGAGTAGATGTCATGGTGCGGCGGCGGGCTGATGAGGCCCACGCCCGGCACCGCGTAGCGCTGCTTGCCGATGTACTCGGTGACCTTGCCGCCCGGGAGCTGGCCGCCCTCGCCGGGCTTGGCGCCCTGCGCCATCTTGATCTGGATCTGGTCGGCCGAATGCAAGTACTCGGCCGTGACGCCGAAGCGGCCCGAGGCCACCTGCTTGATGCGCGAACGCAGCGAGTCGCCATCGCGCAGCGGCAGATCGACCTCGACGTTCTCGGCACCGATGATGCTGCGCAGCGTGTCGCCCTGCTTGATCGGAATGCCCTTGAGCTCGTTGCGGTAGCGCGCCGGGTCTTCGCCGCCTTCGCCGGTGTTGCTCTTGCCGCCGATGCGGTTCATGGCCACGGCGAGCACCGAGTGCGCCTCGGTGCTGATCGAGCCGAGCGACATCGCGCCGGTGGCGAAGCGCTTCACGATCTCGGACGCGGGCTCGACCTCGTCGACCGGAATCGCCTTGGCGGTATCGATCTTGAACTCGAACAGGCCGCGCAGCGTGAGGTGGCGGCGGTTCTGGTCGTTGATGAGCTGCGCGTATTCCTTGTAGGTGTTCCAGTTGTTGGCGCGCGTGCTGTGCTGCAGCTTGGCGATCGCATCGGGCGTCCACATGTGCTCCTCGCCGCGCGTGCGCCAGGCGTATTCGCCGCCCGCGTCGAGCATGTTGGCAAGCACCGGGTCGTCGCCGAACGCGGCCTTGTGCATGCGGATCGCTTCCTCGGCGATCTCGAACACGCCGATGCCCTCGACGCGGCTCGCGGTGCCCGTGAAGTACTTGCCGACCGTCCGGCTGTTGAGGCCGATGGCCTCGAACAGCTGGGCGCCGCAGTAGCTCATGTAGGTGCTGACACCCATCTTCGACATGATCTTCGACAAGCCCTTGCCGATGGCCTTGACGTAGTTGTAGACCGCCTTCTCGGCGCTCATGTCGCCCGGCAGGTCCGCGTGCATCGCCGCCAGCGTTTCCATGGCCAGGTACGGGTGCACGGCTTCGGCGCCGTAGCCCGCGAGCACAGCGAAGTGGTGCACCTCGCGCGCCGAGCCGGTCTCCACGACCAGTCCGGCCGTGGTGCGCAGGCCCTCGCCCACGAGGTACTGGTGCACGGCCGACAGCGCCAGCGCAGCGGGAATCGCCACCTGCGTCGGGCCGACGCCGCGGTCGCTCACGATCAGGATGTTGTGGCCGCCCTTGATCGCGTCCACCGCCTCGGCGCACAGCGATGCCAGCTTGGCCTCGACGCCTTCGTAGCCCCAGTCGAGCGGGTAGGTGATGTCGAGCACGTAGCTCTTGAACTTGCCCTGCGTGTAGGTGCCGATGTCGCGCAGCTTGGCCATGTCGGCAAAGTCGAGGATCGGCTGGCTCACTTCGAGCCGCATCGGCGGGTTGACCTGGTTGATGTCCAGCAGGTTCGGCTTGGGGCCGATGAACGACACCAGCGACATCACGATCGCTTCGCGGATCGGGTCGATCGGCGGGTTGGTCACCTGCGCGAACAGCTGCTTGAAGTAGTTGTAGAGCGGCTTGTTCTTGCTCGAGAGCACGGCCAGCGGGCTGTCGTTGCCCATGGAGCCGATGCCCTCTTCGCCGGCCTGCGCCATCGGGCTCATCAGGAACTTGATGTCTTCCTGGGTGTAGCCGAAGGCCTGCTGGCGGTCGAGCAGCGGCACCTGCGAGATCGGCGCGCTGACCGCGCCGGCCGGCTCGGCCTCGACGCTGTCGAGCTTGATGCGCAGGTTCTCGATCCACTGCTTGTAGGGCTTGCTGTTCGCGAGGGTGGCCTTGACCTCCTCATCGTCGATCATGCGGCCCTGCTCCAGGTCGATCAGGAACATCTTGCCGGGCTGCAGGCGCCACTTGCGCACGATCTTCTGCTCGGGCACGGGCAGCACGCCCGACTCCGAGGCCATGATGACGAGGTCGTCGTCGGTCACGCAGTAGCGCGAAGGCCGCAGGCCGTTGCGGTCGAGCGTGGCGCCGATCTGGCGGCCGTCGGTGAAGACGATCGAGGCCGGGCCGTCCCACGGCTCGAGCATGGCCGCGTGGTATTCGTAGAACGCGCGGCGGCGCGGGTCCATGGTGGCGTGCTGCTCCCAGGGTTCCGGGATCATCATCATCACGGCCTGGCTGATCGGGTAGCCGGCCATCGTGAGCAGCTCGAGGCAGTTGTCGAAGGTGGCGGTATCGGACTGGCCGGCGAAGCTGATCGGGTAGAGCTTCTGCAGGTCGGGGCCGAGCACCGGCGACGACATCACGCCTTCGCGCGCCTTCATCCAGTTGTAGTTGCCCTTGACCGTGTTGATTTCACCGTTGTGGGCGACGTAGCGGTACGGGTGGGCCAGCGGCCACTCCGGGAAGGTGTTGGTCGAGAAGCGCTGGTGCACCAGGCCGAGCGCCGAGACGCAGCGCTTGTCCTGCAGGTCGAGGTAATAGGTACCGACCTGGTCGGCGAGCAGCAGGCCCTTGTAGACCACGGTGCGGCTCGACATGCTCGGAACGTAGTATTCCTTGCTGTGCTTGAGCTTCAGGCGCTGGATGTTGGCGCTCGCGGTCTTGCGGATCACGTAGAGCTTGCGCTCGAGTGCGTCCTGCACGATCACGTCGTTGCCGCGGCCGATGAAGACCTGGCGCAGCAGCGGCTCTTTCTCGCGCACGGTCGGCGACATCGGCATCTCGCGGTTCACCGGCACGTCGCGCCAGCCCAGCAGCACCTGCCCCTCGGCCTTGATCGCGCGCTCCATCTCCTGTTCGCAGGCCTGGCGCGAGGCATGTTCCTTGGGCAGGAAGATCATGCCGACGCCGTATTCGCCGGGCGGGGGCAGCGTGACGCCCTGCTTGGCCATTTCTTCGCGGTAGAGGCGGTCGGGCAGCTGGATCAGGATGCCGGCGCCGTCGCCCATCAGCTTGTCGGCGCCCACTGCGCCGCGGTGGTCGAGGTTCTCGAGGATCTTGAGGCCCTGCAGCACGATGGCATGGCTCTTCTCGCCCTTGATGTGCGCGACGAAGCCGACGCCGCAGGCGTCATGCTCGTCGGCACCGGAATACAGACCGTGTTGTTGGAGATGTTCGATCTCGGCAGCCGTCGTCATGGCGCACTCCTTCAGTTTTCGCAGGGATGGTGAGGATATTGCGATGCACAAAGAATGCCAAACACTTTAATCGGGGTCAGAGTCTCATTGAATTTCGAGGGTTTTGGTGAGGATAAAATCGGGGACAGATTGATTGGCCGGCACGCGGAGCGGCTTCCATGCCCCTGCGTTCAGGCCTGCGTCTCGGGCGCTGAGGGAGGCCGGCCGGCGCGGGCCTTGGTCACGCGGCGCTCGGTCGATTTCTGAAGCGAGGCCAGAAAGTCGGCATCGCCCGCTGCCCAGCCCCGCAAGGTTGCATCGGTGAGCGCGACCTGATCGGCAGCACGCACGCCGCCGCGTACGAGCTCTACATAGGCAGCCTCGCGCGCGAACGGCGTGTTGCCGAGTTCCCAATAGAGCGGATGTGGCGTCAGCAGCCTGTCGTGGCGCAAGCCCGCGTAGTGACCGTGGCTGGACCAGGCGAAGTCACGCGCATCCGACACCAGCCCTGCGCGCACCGGGTTCAGGTCGATATAGGCCATGCAGGTCAGCAGATAGCGGTCGGTCTGGATCAGCGTGGATCTGTAGCGCCCTTCCCACAGCGTGCCGCTGCGGCCATGGCGGTCGTTGAAATAGCGCACGTAGCTGCGTCCCACCGACTGCATGAACTGCGGCAGGCCGGTGGTGCTGTCAGGCGTGGCCAGCAGGTGGAAATGGTTGTCCATCAGCACGTAGGCGTGCAGCGCGATGCCAAAGCGCGCGGCGTTGTCGGCGAGCAGGCCGAGCAGCTTTTCGTGGTCCGCGCGATCCACAAAGATCGGCTGGCGGTTGTTGCCGCGCTGGATCACGTGGTGCGGCATACCGGGGAGCGTGAGGCGGGGAAGACGGGCCATGGCGTCGAACGCTCGCGCGGGTTGCGTCGACGCCGGTTCAGCCCAGCCGAAACCGCGTATCGCCCAGGGCGTCGAGTCCGAACTGCGCCAGCAATTCGCGCAGCCGCGCCGCGGCGGCAGCCTTGCGCTGGCCGGTATGGCGCGCCAGGATCAGTTCGTTCTTCATGCTGTGCTCCCAGCCGACCAGTTCGGTGACGGTCACGCTGTAGCCGTTGGCCTCGAGGTAGAGGCAGCGCAGCACGTTGGTGAGCTGGCTGCCGATTTCGCGCGTGTGCAGCGGATGGCGCCAGAGCTCGGCCAGCGGCGTGCGCGACAGCGCGAGCGCCTTGGTCTCGCGCAGGCAGGCCGCGACCTCGGCCTGGCAGCAGGGCACGAGCACCATCGCGCGCGCCTTCTTCGCCAGTCCGAAGGCGATGGCGTCGTCGGTCGCGGTGTCGCAGGCATGCAGCGCGGTGACCACGTCGATGCGCTCGGGCAATTCGCTGGCGCTGGCCGACTCGGCCACCGTGAGGTTCAGGAAAGACATGCGGTCGAAGCCGAGCCGCGTGGCCAGCGCACGCGATTTCTCGACGAGTTCGCCGCGCGTCTCGATCCCGTATACGTGACCGCCCGCGTGCGAGCGGAAAAACAGGTCGTAGATGATGAAGCCGAGGTACGACTTGCCGGCGCCGTGGTCGGCCAGCGTGGCGCCGGTGCCCGCCTCCGGCAGCTCGCGCAGTAATTGCTCGATGAACTGGAACAGGTGGTAGACCTGCTTGAGCTTGCGGCGCGAGTCCTGGTTGAGGCGGCCTTCGCGCGTGAGGATGTGCAGTTCCTTCAAGAGCTCGACCGATTGGCCCGGACGCAGCACCTCCAACAATTCGTTTTCGGCCTTCGACGCTTTGGCGGTCATCCCGGCCCGGGTCGGCTGTGCGTTCATCGCGTTGCACTCCCGGCGCCGACGTCGAGCGCATTCCAGCCGGCCTGGCCCAGCGCTTCGAGCGTTTCGATGTTGCGCTCGAAGATCGCCTCGGCCTCGGGAAAGGCCTCGACCGCGCGGCTCACGCTGTCTTCGCGCAGCAGGTGCAGCGTGGGATAGGGCGCGCGATTGGTGGCGTTGCCGATGTCGTCGGGCGCGCTGCCGGCGAACTCGAACTGCGGATGGAAGCTCGCGAGCTGCAGCACGCCGTCGAAGCCTGCGCGCGCGAGCTTGCGTTCGGCGCGGGCCGTGAAGTCGTTGAAGTCCAGAAAGTCCGCCAAGGTGTTGGGTGCGATGAGCAAGGTGGTGTCGCGCACGGAAGCATCGTGCGCAGTGAGTTCACGGGCTTCGGCCAGGAGCATCTCGATCAGAGGGCCTTCGTCGGCGCCCAGGTAGACGGCATGGTGGATCTGCCGTTTCACGTGCACCGCCTTTGCGAAGGGGCACAGGTTGAGCCCGATGACCGCGCGCTCCAGCCAGCGCCGGGTATCGGCTTCGGCCTGCATGGCGTCGATTGTCGCTGCGTCCTTCATGCCACTTCCGTCGCAAGGCGTATTCGCCCGAGGCCCGCCGCGAGCAGCATGCCCGCGAGCGAGCAAGCGAGCGTGGCGATCCAGGTCCAATGCCAGCCGCCGGCGCGCAGCGCGATCCAGGCCACCGCCGGCGGCGCGAGGAACTGCCCCAGCGACGAGGCCTGCTGCATGAGGCCGACCGTGGTGGAGACGGTCGAAGGCCCCGGCGCCAGGCGCACGCCGAGCAGGAACAGCGTGGCAGGCACCATGCCGCCACCCAGCGAAAAGACGCAGACCGCGATGTAGCGCAGCGCCGGCGGCAGCCCCAGCGCGTCGCCGCCCTGCCCCACCTGCGCAAAGGCCGCGATGCCGCCCAGCGCCATGGCCAGGAACCCCCAGCGCAGCAGGCGCTCGGGCGCCACGCCGCGCTGCAGCCAGCGGCCGCCCGCGAGGTTGCCGACGATGTTCATCGCGGCAGCCAGCGCGGTCAGCACGGCACTGAGCCCGGCCGGCACGCCCGCCCCCGCGTAGATGGCGGGCAGGAAACCGATCACCGCCATCCATTGGGCCGAATACACCGCGAAGGTCGCAGCCGTCATCCACGGCCCCCGTGCGCCGACTGTGGCGCGCAGCCGCGCCGGCCAGCCGGTGGCCGCCGCCCCGTCCGCCACCTTCGCGGCAGCGCCGGCCCGCCGTGCGTCCGGGGACACCGCAAGCCACAACCAGAGCGCCGCACCCGCGGAGACCGCGGACAGCGTCCACCACCAGTCGGGCCATCCGCCCCAGGCGATCAGGGCCGGGCCGGCCAGCAGCGCGAGCGCGACGCCGAACGGCATGTAAGCGCCCCACACGCCCAGCGCGGCCTTGTCGGCGCCGGCCGGCGTCAAGGCCCGGATCAACCCCGGTCCCGGCATCACGGCCATCAGGAAGCCGACGCCTTCGAGCGCGCGCAGGCCCAGCAGCCATTGCAGCGCGAACGTTCGGCCGAGCCAACCCGCGCCCACCGCGCCGCCCAGCAGGCTCGCGACCGTCAGGATCGCCAATCCCGCCAGCATGCTGCGGCGCAGGCCGATCGTGTCGGCTGCCAGCCCCGCAACCAGGCCCAGCGCCATGCTCGCCACCTGCACCAGCGACAGCAGGAACCCGGCCTCGACCAGGTCGATGCCCATCATAGCTTGCAGCGCCGGCACCGCGGGCGGCAGCTTGCCGAGGTGCAGCGCGGCGCTGACGCCTCCCAGAACCACGGCAAAGGCGGCGAGCGGAACGCGTGCCGGCGCGGCGGCTGCAGCACTCACTGGTGCACCCTTGGCGCGGCGCTCATTCGATCGCCCGACGCCCGGTCAGGCGCTCATGCTCGCGCATCGCGAAGCGATCGGTCATGCCGGCGATGTAGTCAGCCACCGCACGGTGGCGGTCGCGGCGGCCCGCAAAGGAAGCCGGCATCTCGGCGTCGCGTTCGAGATACGCGTCGAACAGCTCGCGCACCACCTGCTGCGCCTGGTCGGTGGTCTGGGTGACCTGCGGATGCCGGTACAGATTGCGGAACAGAAAGCGCTTGAGTTCGTCGGATTGCGCCTGCATGGCCGGACTGAAACGCACCAGCGGTGGCGATTGGCGCACTGCGTCCGCGTCAGCCGGCTGCACCGCCTCGATCGCCGCCCGGGTGGCGTCGATCACGTCGTAGACCTGGGCGCTCAGCATGCGCCGGATGGTTTCGTAGAGCATGCGCCGCCCCTGCAGCCCCGGGTGCTCAGCCACCGCCTCGCAGCGGTATCGCTCGAACAGCGGCACCTCGCCGAGCTGCTCGACGCTGATGAGGCCGGAGCGCACGCCGTCGTCGATGTCGTGCGCGTTGTAGGCGATCGCGTCGGCCAGGTTGCACAGCTGCGCCTCGAGCGCCGGCTGCGTGCGGTCGAGAAAGCGCCGGGCCACGCCGCCGGGCTCGGCCGCTTCGAGCCGCTCCGCATTCGTTCGCGAGCAGTGCTTGAGGATGCCTTCGCGCGTCTCGAAGCTCAGGTTCAGCCCGTCGTACTGCGGATAGCGATGCTCCAGCGCATCGACCACGCGCAGGCTCTGCAGGTTGTGCTCGAAGCCGCCGTGGCCTTCCATGCAGGCGTCGAGCGCATCCTGGCCCGCATGGCCGAACGGCGTGTGGCCGAGGTCGTGCGCCAGCGCGATGGCTTCGACCAGGTCCTCGTTGATGCGCAGCGCACGTGCGATCGAGCGGCCCAGCTGCGCCACCTCCAGCGAATGCGTCAGCCGGGTGCGGAACAGGTCGCCCTCGTGGTTCAGGAAGACCTGGGTCTTGTAGACCAGGCGCCGAAATGCGGTCGAATGCACGATGCGATCGCGGTCGCGCTGGAATGCGTCGCGCGTCGGCGCCGGCGGCTCGGCATGCCGGCGCCCGCGCGAGCGCGACGGATGGCACGCAAAGGCCGCGAGGGTCATTGGTGCACCCTTGGCGCTGCGCGCCTTCCCGCCAAGCGGGAGCGAGCTTGCTTGGGGCGGCCCGGCGCGGCGCTCATTCGCTTGCGCAGCACTGCGCGAGCACTTCGCGCACCAGCGCATCGGGCGCGCTGCGGACTGCGGCCGAGCCCGGCCTGTCGATGACCACGAAGCGGATCTCGCCCGCCTCGGACTTCTTGTCGACCCGCATCAGTTCGAGGTACCGGTCGGCGCCCAGCGCCGGTCCGACGGTCGGCAGGCCGGCGCGCTCGACCAGCCGCGTGAGCCGCTCGACAAAGGCCGCATCCACGCCGCCGAGGCGCTGCGACAGATGCGCCGCCATGACCATGCCGCAGCCGACCGCTTCGCCATGGAGCCATTCGCCGTAGCCGAGCCCTGATTCGATGGCATGGCCGAAGGTATGGCCGAAGTTGAGAATGGCGCGCAGCCCGGTCTCGCGTTCGTCCTGGCCGACGACCAGCGCCTTGATCTCGCAGCTGCGCCTCACGGCATGCGCCAGCGCAGCCGGATCGCGCGCCACCAACGCATCGATGTTCGCCTCGGTCCAGTCGAGGAACGCCATGTCGTGGATCGGGCCGTACTTGATGACCTCGGCCAGGCCGGCGCTCAGTTCGCGCGGCGGCAGCGTCTGCAGCGTTTCCAGGTCGCACACCACGAGCTGCGGCTGGTAGAACGCGCCGATCATGTTCTTGCCGAGCGCATGGTTGATGGCCGTCTTGCCGCCGACCGACGAATCCACCTGCGCCAGCAGCGTGGTGGGCACCTGGACGAAGGGCACGCCGCGCATGTAGCTCGCAGCGGCGAAACCCGTCATGTCGCCAACGACGCCACCGCCGAGGGCAAACAGCACCGTCTTGCGGTCGCTGCCGCGGCCGAGTAGTTGGTCGAAGATCAAATTCAGGGTCTGCAGGTTCTTGTGGCTCTCGCCGTCGGGCAGCTCGAGCAGGTGCACGCTGCGGAAGCGGCCGGCCAGCACGGCACGCAGCCGCTGGGCATAGAGCGGCGCCACGGTGGTGTTGCTGACGATCAACGCGCTGGCAGCCGAGGGCACCACGTCAAAGCTCTGCGGCACGTCGAGCAGGCCGGCGCCGATCAGGATCGGATAGCTGCGGTCGCCGAGCTGGATGTCGACGCGTTCTGTCGTGGCGGAAGATGCGGGAAGGGACATGGCAGCGAGTTTAGGCGCTGCCACGTCCCTGCCCGTTGCGCGGGTTCGGCTCAGGGCTCCGACGCTTCGGGGTAGGCGCCCGGCGAGACGATGCCGGCCAGTTCGAGCTGCATCACGATGACGTTCACCAGCATCGTGATCGAGGGCCGGCCGGTGTCGACCACGTCGTGGGCGGTCTCGCGGTAGAGCGGGTCGCGCACGTCGTGCAGCTCGCGCAGCCGGCCGAGCGGATCGGCCACCTGCAGCAGGGGCCGCTTGACATCGTGGCGCAGGCGCCGGAACAGGTCTTCGGGCGAGGAGCGCAGGTAGATCACATGGAAGCGCTCGTGCAGCTGCCTGCGGTTGGCTTCCCTGAGCACCGCGCCGCCGCCGGTGGCAAGGATGCCGTGTGGCTGCGCGCCCAAGTCCTCGATGACGGCTTGCTCAAGATCGCGAAACGCCGTCTCGCCCTCGCGCTCGAAGTAGTCGCGGATGGAGCAGCCGATGCGCTGCTCGATCACATGGTCGGTGTCGACGAACGGAAGGTCCAGGCGGGCACCGAGGCGCCGGCCCACTGCAGATTTGCCGGCGCCGGGCAAGCCGACGAATGCGATCGCCACGCGGTGGCTGCTACACCTCGCGCGTCAGCGCGCGGCGTTGCGGTCGGTAATCATCTTCGGAGTGATAAAGACGAGCATTTCGGTCTTGTTGGCAACGCGCTCGCGCTTGCGGAACAGTGCCCCGAGGTAGGGCACTTCACCCAGCACCGGCACGCGCGATTCGTCATTGGTTTCGGTGAGTTCGAAGATACCACCGATGACGACCGTGCCGCCGTTCTCGACCAGCACTTCGGTCTGCACGTGCTTGGTGTTGATAGCCGGACCTGCCGAGGTGTTCACGCCGCGGGCGTCCTTGCTGACGTCGAGCGTCAGGATGATGTTGCCTTCGGGGGTGATCTGCGGCGTGACCTCGAGCTTCAGCACGGCCTTGCGGAATGAGATAGAGGTGGCGCCGCTCGAGGTGGCCTGCTGGTAGGGGATTTCCTCGCCCTGCTCGATCAGTGCCTTGGTCTGGTCGGCGGTGATCACGCGGGGGCTGGAGACCAGCTTGCCCCTGCCGTCGGCTTCGAGCGCCGAGATCTCGAGGTTCAACATGCGCGACAAGCTCGAGTTGAACAGCGAGATCGCGAAGGCACCGGGCGTATTGCCGGTGCCGCCGGCATCGCCTGCGGGCAGGTTGATGAAGTTGGAGTTGGTCCAGGTGGCTGCTGCGCCGCCGACGCCGCCGCCGGTGGTGGCGGGCATCACGCCGACGGTGCCGAAGGCCGGATTGCCGTTGGACGACGCGACGCGTTCGCGGGAGATGCCGCCGCCCAGCCGCACGCCGAGCGATTTGCCGAAGGTGTCGGAAGCCTCGACGATCCGGGCTTCGATCAGCACCTGGCGCACCGGTATGTCGAGCTTCTGGATCAGTTCGCTGACCTGCGCGAGCCGCGACGGAATGTCGGACACGAACAGCTGGTTGGTGCGCGCTTCGGCGATCACGCTGCCGCGCGGGCTCAGGATGCGGGTGGTGGAGCCGGAGCCGCCACCGCCGCCGGCCGAGGCGCCGGTGCCGGTCAGGCCCTGGGCGATCGCGATCGCCTTGGTGTAGTTGAGCTGGAACGACTGCGTCCGCAGCGGCTCGAGGTTCTCGATCGCGGCCTTGGCCTCGAACTCGAGCTTTTCCTTGGCATTGATCTCGTCCTTGGGCGCGATCCACAGCACGGTGCCGTTCTTGCGCATGCCCAAGTTCTTGGCCTGCATGATGATGTCGAGCGCCTGATCCCAGGGCACGTCCTTCAGGCGCAGCGTCAGGGCGCCGGTGACCGAGTCGGAGGTCACGATGTTGAAGTTCGTGAAGTCGGCGATCACCTGCAGCAGCGAACGGATCTCGATGTTCTGGAAGTTCAGCGAGAGCTTCTCGCCGTTGTAGCCCACGCCCTGCGTCAGCTTGGTCGGGTCGACCTTGCGCGCGCGAAGCTCGACCACGAACTGGTTCTCGCTCTGGTAGGCGCTGTGCTCCCAGTCGCCACGCGCTTCGATTGTCATGCGGACGCGGTCGCCCGACTGCTGCGAGGTGATCAGCTGGACCGGCGTGTTGAAGTCGGCCACGTCGAGGCGGCGGCGCAGGCCCTCGGGCAGCGTCGACTTGGTGAACTCCACCACGAGGTTCTTGCCCTGCTGCCGCACATCGACGCCGACCTGGTTATTGGCCAGGTCGACGATCACGCGGCCCGAATTGTCGGGGCCCATGCGGAAGTCGACGTCGCGCAGCGGCAGGGTGTCACGGTTGCGGTTTTCGGCAAAGACCGAGGGCGTCGACGACGCGAGCGCCGTGCCCGCCACAGGCTCGAGGATCACGAGCAGCGACTTGCCCTGGATCTCGGCCTTGTAGGCAGTCGCCTGCTTGAGGTTGAGCACCACGCGGCTGCGGTCGCCCGCCTGGACCACGTTCACCGAGCGCAGGTTGCCCTGGTTCACCTCGATGGCGGAGCGCCCGATGGCGTTTGTCACGCCGGGAAAGTCGAGCGCGATGCGCGCCGGCGTCTGGACCGCGAAGCCGGTCGGCACGGCCGTGAGCGGCTGGGCGAGATCGATGCGGATCACCTCCGAACCGGACTGCGTCGAGCTGGTGACCGCTTCAATAGCGTTTTGCGCATGCGCGATCGCGAATGCGCCAAATGCCAGCAGGCCCAGGCCCGCCACTCGCAGCCGCTGTACCAACGTTAGTTTCTTGTGATTCATTTCGCACTCTCTTGCAGCTGCAGTGTCGCCGCGCGTTCGATCCATTCACCGGCGGCATCCTGCACGATCTCCCGCAGGCTCACTTCGGTTTCGTTGATTCGGGTGATGCGCCCGTAGTTGAGGCCCAGGTATTCGCCGACCCGCACCTTGTAGAGCAGCTTGTCGACGCGGATCAGCGCCACGGGCTGGCCGTTGCGGTTCATGCTGCCCACCATGGCCATCGCATCGAGCGGGAAGGCTTCGAGCGCCTCCTTGCGGCGCGCCAGCTCCGGCGCGATCAGTTCCGAGGTGCTCGGCTGGTTCGACTCGCGGCGCAATGCCTGGGTCAGCTTCAGCAGGTTGAACGGCTCGAAGGCCGCGCCTTCGGTGTAGGCCTGCGGCGTGAACTTCTTGGGCTCGGTGATCGGCGGCACGTTGGGCTTGACCTGGGCGCGCTGCTCGGCCATCCAGCGCCGCAGCTCTTCGCGCTCGGCGTCGGCGCAGGCGCTCAGGCCCAGCGCGGCCATCAGCAGCCAGAGGAATTTCGCGAACGTCCTCATTTCTTCTTCGCCTTCGGCGCAGCGGCGCGTTTCTGGGCTGCCCGCTCTTCGTCGTCGAGGTAGCGGTAGGTGCGTGCCGTGGCGTCCATCGTCAGGGTGCCGTCCTTCTCTTTTTGCGGCGTGACCGTCAGGTTGTTCAGCGTGACGATGCGCGAGAGGCTCGCGATATCGGCGGCGAAGGCGCCGATGTCGTGGTAGCGACCGGTCACGCGCACTGCGATCGGCAGCTCCGCGTAGTAGTCCTTCACCGAGACCTGGCCCGGGCGGAACAGCTCGAACTGGAGGCTGCGGCCCAGGCCGGCCTGATTGATGTCGGACAGCAAGGCGTCCATTTCGGCCTTGCTGGGCAGCTGCTTCTCGAGCAGCGTCACGTATTGCTGCACCTGCTCGCGCTGCTTCTTGAGCAGGTCGAGGTTGGCGGCCAGCCCGACCTTCTTCTTGTAGTCGGCACGCAGCGCGACTTCGCGGGCGCGCTCGCTCTCGAGTTCGTCGTTGGCATTGGTGAGCCACACGAACCACAGCGCGACGAGCACCAGCAGCGTGACCGCCACGCACAGGGCGTAGCGCGGCACGGGCGGCCACATCGAGGGGTCGTTCGGATTCAGGTTGCGAAACTGGTCGCCGAAGTTGCGCAGTGCCGCGCCGACGTCGAGTTTCTGGGAGGGGCGATTGCTTGCCATGGTTCGTCTACCCCTTGCCCGGCGCCGGTGCCGACCCCGGTGCGGTCAGCGCCTTCTCGGCCGCCTTCTGCGCGTCGGTCGGCCGCTTGAGGCCGATGCGCATCGTGAAGTTCGCCACACGGCGCTGGTCGCGCTGGCTCAGGCTCACGGTGGCGGAGGTGATCTCGATCAATTCGGGCTTGACGAGCCAGGGGCTGTTGTTGCCGAGATTGCGCAGCAGTTCCGAGACGCGCTCGTTCGACTGCGCCATGCCCTGCAGGGTAACGGTCTGGTTGTCCTGCTTCATGCTCGTAAGATAGACGCCATCGGGCAGTTGCCGGACCAGTTCGTTGAGCAGATGGACCGGCAGGTTGCGGTCGCCCTGGAGGTCTTCGACCGCCTGCTGGCGTGCGCGCAGCGCGGCGATTTCTTCCTGCAGCGTGGAGATTTCCTTGATCTCGACCTCGAGCTTGGTGATCTCCGCCTTGAGGAAGCTGTTCTTGTCCTGCTGGGCCGAGATCTGCGCCTCGAACCAGAGGTAGCCGAGGCCGGCGATCACGACGCCCAGCACCGCCGCGGCGCCGAGCGCGCCATAGAACGCCTCGCGCCGCCGCTTGCGTGCGGCCTCGCGGTGCGGAAGCAGGTTGATGAGGATCACTGCACGAACCTCCGCATGGCCAGGCCGCAAGAGGTCAGGTACGAGGGCGCCTCGCGCCGGACCTTCTTCTCGCGGACGTTGGGTCCGATGTCCATGCCGTCGAACGGGTTCACGAGCGAGCAGGCGAACGAGGTCTGGCGCGTCACCGCGCTGGCCAGGCCCGGCAACGAGGCCGAACCGCCCGCGAGCAGCACGTAGTCGACCCGGTTGTGCGGCGTGCTCGTGAAGAAGAACTGCAGCGCGCGGGCGATTTCCTGGCCGATGCTCTCGACGAAGGGCTTGAGCACGCCCGAGCCGTAGTCGTCGGGCAGATCGCCGCTGCGCTTCTTGGCCTCGGCCTCCTCGGCGGAGAAACCGTACTGGCGAACGATGAGCTGGGTCAGCTGCGCGCCCCCGAAGGCCTGGTCGCGGTCGTACAGCACCTCCTGGTTGCGCAGCACCTGCATGCTGGTGGTGAAGGCGCCCACTTCGAAGAGCGCCACGACCGCATCGACCCCATTGCTCGGCAACTGCTCGATCAGGCGGGCGGCTGCAAGGCGGGAAGCGAAGGACTCGACGTCGAGGATCACGGCTTTCAGCCCGGCCGCTTCGGCCAGGCCTTCGCGATCCTGGACCTTCTCCTTGCGCGAGGCGGCGATCAGCACTTCGACGTCGCCGGCGGACGCGGTGCTCTGGCCGGTGACGCAGAAATCGAGGCTGACCTCGTCGAGCGAAAAGGGGATGTACTGGTTGGCTTCGGACTCGACCTGGATCTCGAGTTCCTGCTCGCTCATGCCGCCCGGGAGAATGATCTTCTTGGTGATGACCGCCGAGGGCGGCAGCGCCAGGGCGACATTGCGGGTGCGGGTGCCGCTCTTGCGCACGACGCGGCGCACGGCTTCGGCCACTTCGTCGAACTTCTCGACGTTGCCATCGGTGATCCAGCCCCGCTCCAGGGGTTCGATCGCGCAGCGCTCGAGAACCAGCTTGCCGCTGGCTTCGCGGCCGAGCTCGACCAGCTTGACGCTGGACGAACTGACGTCCAGGCCGAGCATGGGAGCGCCTTGCCGGCGAAACAATGATCCGAAAGAAGCCAAGTTAGGTCCCTCTAGCCCTGCATTTGTAACTAATGGAAAGATTTGCGTTCGGTTGCATGCTATCAGCAGGCGTAGCGCCATCCAAGCGGGCGGCGCGGGCAAAACTCCGGTTCGTTGTCAAAACCTGACGCGGCAGCGACATTCGGTAACTTTTGGCTTAGCGGGAAACCTCTCCCTCACAGTTGAACCCCTTTCGGGTAGTCGGCTTTTTATAATGCGCGGTGACTCTCCGGGCCCCCATGCAAGAAACTCCACGCCCCAAAGGGGCAGCCAAGACCCCCTCTCCCGCACGCCCCGCCTGGCTGAAATGGCTGCTGCGCTTTCTTGCCTGGGGATTCGGCATTGCTGCAGCCGGCGCCCTGGCGATCCTGTGCGTTATTGCCGTCGCCCTCGCGGTCGCCTACCCGAATCTGCCCGACATCTCGGAACTGTCCGACTACCGGCCGAAGCTGCCGCTGCGGGTCTTCTCTGCCGAAGGCATCCAGATTGGCGAATTCGGCGAAGAGCGCCGCAATCTAACCCCGATCGCAGCCATTCCCAAGCTCGTGAAGGACGCAGTGCTGGCCGCGGAAGACACCCGCTTCTACGACCACGGCGGCGTGGACTACAAGGGCATGGTGCGTGCCGCCATTGCCAACCTGAGCCGGGTGAAGAGCCAGGGCGCATCGACCATCTCGATGCAGGTGGCACGCAACGTGTACCTGAGCTCCGAAAAAACGCTGACCCGCAAGATCTACGAGGTGCTGCTCACCTTCAAGCTCGAGCATTTGCTGACCAAGGATCAGATCTTCGAGATCTACCTGAACCAGATCTATCTTGGCAACCGCGCCTATGGTTTCGCCGCCGCATCGGAGGCCTACTTCGGCAAGCCGCTGCACGCGCTGACCATTGCAGAGGCCGCCATGCTGGCGGGGCTGCCGAAGGCGCCGGGCGCAAACAACCCGGTCAACAATCCGCAGCGCGCCCGCGGGCGGCAGTTCTACGTAATCGACCGGATGCAGGACGCCGGTTTCATCACGGCCGAGCAGGCGGCCGAGGCCAAGAAGGAAGAACTCCACCTGCGCGACGCGTCCAACCCGGACCGGCTGCACGCCGAATTCGTGGCCGAGACGGTGCGCCAGCTGATGTACGCGCAGTACGGCGACAGTACCTACACGCGCGGCCTCAAGGTCTATACCTCGCTCGTGGCCGCCGACCAGGCCGCAGCCTACAAGGCGCTGCGCAAGGGCATCATGGACTACGAGCGGCGCCAGATCTACCGCGGGCCCGAGAAGTTCGTCGACTTGCCCAACGACCCGAAGGAACTCGACGAGGCCGTAGACGACGCGCTCGCGGAACACCCCGACAACGGCGACGTGAGGGGGGCCGTGGTGCTCCAGGCCGGGCCGAAGGAGATCTCCGCCGTGCGCGGCAACGGCGACCTGGTGCAGATCACAGGCGAAGGCCTGAAGCCCGCACAGTCAGGGCTTTCCAGCAAGGCTCCGCCAAACATCAAGATCCGTCGCGGCGCGGTGATCCGCGTGGTCAGGACGCCGAAGGACACCTGGGAGATCACCCAGTTGCCCGAAGTGGAAGGCGCCTTCATCGCCATGGACCCGCGCGACGGCGCCATCAAGGCCCTGGTGGGCGGCTTCGATTTCGGCAAGAACAAGTTCAACCACGTCACGCAGGCCTGGCGCCAGCCGGGATCGAGCTTCAAGCCGTTCATCTATTCGGCGGCCCTCGAAAAGGGCTTCACGCCGTCCACGGTCATCAACGACGGGCCTCTCTTCTTCGATGCCGGCACCACGGGCGGCCAACCCTGGGAACCCAGGAACTACGGCGGCGGCTACGACGGTCCGATGTCGATGCGCACCGCGCTCATGAAGTCGAAGAACCTGGTGTCGATCCGCATCCTGCAGTCGATCGGCACGCGCTACGCGCAGGATTGGGTCACCAACTTCGGCTTCGACAAGGAGAAGCATCCGGCCTACCTGCCGATGGCGCTCGGTGCCGGCTCGGTCACGCCGATGCAGATGGCCACCGCCTATTCGGTGTTCGCCAACGGCGGCTACCGCGTCAATCCCTACCTCGTGACCCGCATCACCGACCACAAGGACCGGGTGCTGGTCGAGAAGCAGCCGCCGCTGCTCAACGAGACGATCCGCGCGATTCCCCAGCGCAATGCGTTCATCATGAACACGCTGATGCAGTCGGTGACACGCTCGGGCACTGCCGCCAAGGCGCAAGCCCTGTTGAAGCGACCCGACCTCTACGGCAAGACCGGCACCACCAACGACTCGCTCGATGCCTGGTTCGCGGGTTTCCAGCCGACCATGACCGCCATCTCTTGGATCGGCTACGACACACCACGCAACCTGGGCGACCGCGAGACCGGCGGCGGCCTGAGCCTGCCGATCTGGGTCAACTTCATGCAGACCGCGCTCAAGGGCGTGCCGGTCACCGAACTCTCGGCGTCCCCGCCAAGCGGCGTCGTGAGCGTGGGCGGCGAGTGGTACTACGACGACTATGCACCGGGCCGCGGCGTGTCGAGCCTCGGCGTCGAGACCCCCGTCGCCGCGCCAGTGGAGGCCCTGACCGGCGTGCCCGTCGCCCCGCCGCCCCCGCCCGAGGAGCGCAACCGCATCCTCGACCTCTTCAGGAACTGATCCGACGCAAAGCGGCGGGTCAGGCGGCCGTGAATTCCAGTGGCTGCCCGGCCTGCAGGCTTGCTTCGCGCGTCAGGTTCGCGAAGAACTCCTCGCCCGTCTTGGTGTCGACCCAGGCGCTACCGTCGTGGCGGTAGTGATAGCCGCCCGAACGCGCGGCGAGCCAGATCTCCTGCAGCGGCTTTTGCAGATTGACGATCAGCTGGCTGCCGTTCCTGAACGAGATCGTGATCATGCCGCCGACCCGCTGGTTGTCGACGTCGGCGTCGGTGGCATCGTTGATGCGATCGCAGCATTGCTCGATGGCGGCGAGCGCGGCTTCGGCGCGGTCCAGGTATTCGGAGTCGGTCATTACAATTTCGTCATGTTGAATGTTCGTCAAATTCTAGTGAGCGCCTCCACCCGTGCTGCGCTCATGGTCGCCGGCCTCGCGGCTGCCGCCGCGGTCCTGTCGGCTTGCGGGCAGCGTGGACCGCTGTTCCTGCCGACCGATCCGGCGGCCGCACAGCGCGCCACCTTGCCGCAACTGCTGATCCCCGGCGGCGCGCCCGGCGCCGAGACGGCGCCTGCACCCGCTGCGCGAAGCAGTGCGCCAGTCGGCAATGGAGCGACGCGATGACGGCAAGCACCCCGCTCCCCGGCCATCCGCACATCGCCGACCAGGGCGGCGCGCTCCATGTCGAAGGCCTGAGCCTCGACGCGCTGGCCCGCGAACACGGAACCCCGCTCTTCGTCTATTCGAAGCAATGGATGCTCGACGCGCTGGCCGCCTACCAGCGCGGCTTCGAAGGGCGCGATGCGCTGATCTGCTATGCGATGAAGGCGAACGCGTCGCTCGGCGTGCTGCGCGTCTTCGCCGAGGCGGGCTGCGGCTTCGATATCGTCTCGGGCGGTGAACTGGCGCGCGTGCTGGCGGTGGGCGCCGATCCCGCGAAGATCATCTTTTCGGGGGTCGGCAAGACCCGCGCCGAAATGCGCCAGGCCCTCACGGCCGGCATCGCCTGCTTCAACGTCGAGAGCGAGGCAGAGCTCGACGTGCTCAACGAGGTGGCGCTGGCCGAGACCAAGCGCGCACCGATCAGCATCCGAATCAATCCCAACGTCGATCCGAAAACGCACCCGTACATCTCGACCGGGCTCAAGGGCAACAAGTTCGGCATCGCACACGACCGCGCGGTCGAGGCCTACCGGCATGCCGCAGGGCTGCCCGGCATCGAGGTGGTCGGCATCGACTGCCACATCGGCTCGCAGATCACCGAGGCGTCGCCGTATCTGGACGCCTGCGACCGGGTGCTCGACCTGGTCGAAGCCATCGAGGCAGCCGGCGTGCCGGTCCATCACCTCGACTTCGGCGGCGGCCTGGGCATCGACTACAACGGCGAAGTCCCTCCCAAGGCCGATGCACTCTGGCAGCAGCTGCTCGCCAAGCTCGATGCGCGCGGCTTCGGCCAGCGCAAGCTGGTCATCGAGCCGGGCCGCTCGCTCGTCGGCAATGCAGGCGTCTGCGTGACCGAGGTGCTCTACATCAAACCGGGGCAGGAAAAGAACTTTTGCATCGTCGATGCCGCCATGAACGACCTGCCGCGGCCCGCGATGTACCAGGCGTTCCAGAGGATCGTGCCGCTGCGCCCGCGCGCCGGCGACGGCACGACCTACGACGTGGTCGGCCCGGTGTGTGAGAGCGGCGACTGGATCGGCCGCGACCGGGCACTCAACGTGGTGGCCGGCGACCGGCTGGCCGTGTTGTCCGCAGGCGCCTACTGCATGAGCATGGCCAGCAACTACAACACCCGCGGCCGGGCGGCCGAAGTGCTGGTGAGCGGCCAGGAGGCGCGGCTCATACGCCGCCGCGAAACGGTGGAAGACCAGCTGCGCACCGAGCAGCAGATCGACGGCTGAGCGGCCGGCACGGGTCAGCCGGGGCTGCTGCCGCGCAGCGGCTTCTCGCCACCGCTCGCCGCGGTGGGCTTCGGCTTGCGCTTGCCCAACGCGTGCCACACTCGCCAGCCCAGCAGCACCGCGATGATGCCCGCGTAGACGAACACCTCGGCGAAATCGTTCTTGCCGGCCCGCATCCAGAAGAAGTGCAGCAGGCCGAGGCCGGCGATCAAGTAGACCAGCTTGTGCAGCATCTGCCAGCGCTTCGCGCCCATGGCCTTGATGGCGCGGTTGAACGAGGTCGCGGCCAGCGGCGTCAACAGCACGAAGGCCGAGAACCCCACGAGGATGAACGGCCGCTTGATGATGTCGCTTGCGATCTCGCCCCAGTCGAAGCCCTTGTCGAACAGGCTGTAGCACAGCAGGTGCAGCACGACGTAGAAGTACGCGTACAGCCCGAGCATGCGGCGAAAGCGCGCCAGCGCATTGAGCTTGGCCATCACCCGCAGCGGCGTCACCGCAAGCACGATGCAGAGAAAACGCAGCGTCCAGTCGCCCGTGGCGCGGATCAGGAACTCCTGGGGATTGGCCCCCAGCTGGTCGACCACCACGCCATAGACCAGCCAGGCGAATGGCAGCAGGCACAGAAGGAAGACGAGCGGCTTGGCCGCCGGGTGCATGAGCAGCTTGTTCATGGGGCGATGCGCGCCGGGCCCGGAGGCCGGCACAGGCTCATTCAGAAGTTCTTCTTCAGGTCCATGCCGGCGTAAAGCTGCCCGACCTGGGCCTCGTAGCCGTTGAACATGAGCGTCTTGTGGCGCTTGGCAAACAACCCGCCCAGCCCGCCGCCCTCGCCGATCCGGCGCTCGGTGGCCTGGCTCCAGCGCGGATGGTCGACGTTCGGATTGACGTTGGAATAGAAGCCGTATTCGTTGGCCGCGGCCTTGTTCCACGCCGTGCTCGGTTCCTTTTCGACGAAGCGGATCTTCACGATCGACTTGGCCGACTTGAAGCCGTACTTCCAGGGCACCACGAGGCGCACAGGCGCGCCGTTCTGGTTCGGCAGCACCTCGCCGTACATGCCGAAGGCCAGCAGCGTGAGCGGATGCATGGCCTCGTCCATGCGCAAGCCCTCGACGTAGGGCCAGTCGAGCACGCGCGAGCCGACGAAGGGCATGGTCTTCGGGTCGGCGAGCGTCACGAACTCGACGAACTTCGCATTGCCCTGCGGCTCGACGCGCTTGATGAGTTCGGCCAGCGAGTAGCCCACCCAGGGAATGACCATCGACCAGCCCTCGACGCAGCGCAGGCGGTAGATGCGTTCTTCCTGTGCGCTGAGCTTGAGCAGGTCTTCGATGCCGTACTTGCCGGGCTTCTTGACCAGGCCCTCGACCTCCACGGTCCAGGGGCGCGTCTTGAGGGTGCCGGCATTCTTGACCGGATCACCCTTGTCGGTGCCGAACTCGTAGAAGTTGTTGTAGCTCGCCGCGTCCTTGTAGTCGGTGAGCTTTTCCATCGTCTGCGCGCCGGCCACGGCCGACTTGGCGCCGGGCAGCAGCGCGAGCTTGTGCGGCCCCGTGCCCTGGGCAAAGGCCTCGCGGCCCGCGAAACTCGCGAGCGCAGCACCTGCGGCACCGCCGGCCATGAGCTTGAGCAGGTCGCGCCGGCGCTCGTAGACTTCGCGCGGCGTGATTTCGCTCGCAACCGGGTGGATGAAACCGCTGCTGCGACCCTGCGGGCGGGAATGGAACGTCATGGTGGAGGCCTTTCGCGTGAATCGTTTGCTCGGGGTAGTTCGCGACTTCCCCTGATCCGGTTACGCGCTTTTGGCGCGCGCGGTTTCATTCTTCGCTAAAAAGCCGCCGTCTGCCCGTCAAAGGGTGCCGTAGCTGTGCAACCCGCTCAGGAACATGTTCACGCCGAGGAAGGCGAAGGTGGTCACGGCCAGCCCTGCCAGGGCCCACCATGCGGCCACGGTGCCGCGCAGGCCCTTGACGAGCCGCATGTGCAGCCAGGCGGCGTAGTTGAGCCAGACGATCAGGGCCCAGGTTTCCTTCGGATCCCAGCTCCAGTAGCCGCCCCAGGCATCGGCCGCCCACAGTGCACCGAGCACCGTGGCAATGGTGAAGAAGGCGAAGCCGACCGTGATCGACTTGTACATCACGTCGTCGAGCACCTCGTTGGCAGGCAGCCGCGCGGCAATGCGCTTGCGGCCGAACAGGATGCCCGCGGCGATGAGTGCGGAGATGGCCGCATAGACCACCCAGTAGCTGCCGCCGGCTTCCTGTGCGCGCTGGCGGAAGGCCACGGGCACGAAGCACAGCGCCATGCCCAATAGCCAGATCGGCGTGAGCTTGTACCAGCGTGTCTCGTTCGCCTGCTCCTTGACGAGGTAGGCGAAGGCCACCATGGCCGCGAGCGCGAAGGTACCGTAGCCGATGAAGTTGGCGGGCACGTGCACTTTCATCCACCAGCTCTGCAGCGCGGGCACCAGCGGCTGGATCTCGTGGGCTTCGCGCACCAGCGTGTACCAGAGCAGGAAGCCGACGGCGGCACTCACGACCAGCATGACGAAGGCGCCGAGCGACCGTGTGCGGTAGCGCTCTTCGTAGTACAGGTAGAACGCGGTCGTGAGCCAGCAGAACAGCACGAACACCTCGTACAGGTTGCTCACCGGGATGTGGCCGATGTCGGGCCCGATCTGGTGGCTTTCGTACCAGCGCACCATGGTGCCGATGAGCGCCATCGTGACGGCGGCCCAGGCCAGCCGCGATGCGATGGCTTCGAACGCATCGCCCTGCTTGCCGCCGAACAGGCCCAGCCAGTAGAACAGCGTGCTCATGAAGAACAGCACGCTCATCCAGAGGATGGCCGACTGGCTCGACAGGAAGTACTTGAGCCAGAACACCGTCTCGGCGCGCGCGAGGTCGCCCTGGTAGGACACGATGGCCAGCAGCGAGGCCGCCGCGACCACGATCGCCAGCACGCGCAGCGGCCGCCAGAACCAGCAGATGGCGATGATGGAAATCATCGCGCCCACGAGGATGGGTTTCTCGTAGTTGTCCATCGCGCTGGCGTATTGCGTCAATGCGAACAGGCCGCCGGCGATGACCAGCGCCGCGAACAACCAGTCGAACAGGCTGCGGCGCGAGAGCCAGCTTTCGTGGAGCGTGAGGGTGGTGGTGTTCATGGTGAGGCCGGCTCTTCTTTTTTCAGGGCGAGCAACTTGTGCTTGAGGTGCTCGAACTCGCGATCACTGTCGATGGTCTTGCGGTTGACCGAGAACGCCATGGTCGCGGCGGTCGCAGCGGTGTCTCCGGCGCCCTCGCCGGGCGTCAGCCACACCCAGAGACGGCGCTCGCGCACGTACAGCATGGCAAAAATCCCGATGATCAGCAACAGACAGCCCAGATAGACCACGTTCTTGCCGGGCGCGCGCGCCACCTGGAAGACGCTTGCCTGCACCTGGGTAAAGTCGGTCATCAGCATCGCGACCGGTGCCGGATAGAAATGGGCGTCGCTGATGGCCAGCACCGCCTGCGTCAGGAAGGCCTGCGACTTCGGTTCGCTCGGCAATGCCGCCAGCCCCGCGCCCTCGCGGCTCAGGTTGAGCACCTCGAACAGCACGTCGTTGAGGATGCGCACCAGCACTGTGCCGGCGCGCTCGCGCTCGGCCTCGGGCACGTTGGCCTCCATGAATTCGGCAATCGCCTGCCAGCCGCCACGCGTGCTCGCGTCGGCCTTGGCGCGTTCGCTGCCGGCAAACAGGGCCAGCGCCCGCGCCGCCGAGACGCGCAGTTGCTCGGCCATTTCGGGCCGCTTCGGATCGGCCGCCTTGGCGATGTAGCGCTCGACCGCGCGGGCGCGGGTGTCGGCGTCGGCCAGCGCGGTGCGCATGCGCACGAAGCCGTCCATCGCGCCCTCTTCGTCGGCCGGCACGCGCAGGTAACGGAAAGGCTCCTCGGGCTTCTCGCGCATGCCGAGCAGGAACACCGGCTGGCCGTCGCCCGTGTCGACCGGCACCATGTAGTTCTGGTACTCGCGCGCCTGGCCCGCGGCATCGCGCAGCTTGTAGCCGATGCTCGGGCCGATGTTGCGCAGCACTTTCGGCTTGTTGGTCTTGTTGGCCGCACCGAAGCGCGACTCGATGTCGTGGCGCAGGTCGACCTTGCGCACGTCGGCGCCGCTGCTCATGGCGCCGCCATCCGCGAAATTTTCGACGTTGATCACGCGCAGCGCCGCGTATTCGAGCGTGAGCTTCTCGGTGCCGTTGGTGATCTCGGTGCTCGGGCCGCCGATCACGCCCTCGACCTCGAAAGGCTTGGCCGCGGCGGCCATCGGCACGGCCTTGAGCTTCACGCGCGAGCCCCCGTCGTCGAAGCTCGACTGGTAGATCTCCACGCCCTTGTAGCTCGCGGGATGGTTGACCTCGATGCGCGCCGGCACCTGCGCGCCGGTTTCACGGTCGTGCAGCACCACCTCGCTCGCGAACAGCTTGGGCATGCCGGTCGAGTAGTAGTCGACGATGAATTTCTTGAGCTCGATCGAGAACGGCAGCTCCTGCAGCAGCACACCGTCGGACTGTTGCAGGATGGCCACGCTGCCCTGCCCGCCCTCTGGCACCAGGATGTTGCCGCGGAAGGTGGGGTTGCGCGGCGAGAGCCGGTGTTGCGCCGGCACGTCGGCGATCATGCCGCCGCCGGTGAACACGCTCTTGCCGTTGAACCAGGTCTGGGCGCGCACCACGAGGTCGCCGTCGAGCAGGCCGCCGATGCAGACCAGCACGATCGCGCTGTGGGCCGCGATGTAGCCGAGCTTGTGGGCGCCGCCCGCGCGCGCGGCCACCATCCAGCCGGCGCCGGTTTGCCCGTCGGCACCGTCGCGCTGCTGCAACTTGACCTTCCAGCCACCGCTCACCAGCAGCTGGCCGATGCGGTTGGCAGCGGCCGCGGGCGCCTCGTCGAGCCGGCTCTCGGCACGCTGGCCGAAAGCCTTGAGGCTCTGCGCGCGGATGTCTTCCTTGAAGGTCTTGAGGTCCACCAGGATGCGCGGCGTGTTGCGCGCAATGCACAGCGAGGTGCTGACCACCAGGAACAACAGGATCAGCAGGAACCACCAGGCGCTGTACACCGAATCGAGCTTGGCCGCGCGGAACAGCTCGGCCCAGAAGGGCCCGAACTGATTGATGTAGTTGTTGATGGGCTCGTGCTGCTTGAGCACGGTGCCGATGATCGATGCGATGCAGATGACCGTGAGCAGCGCGATCGCGAAGCGCATCGAGGACAGCAGTTCCACCGCAGCGCGAAGCACTTGCGGGCCGCGATGGACGCGAAGGCCGTGGGTGGAGACAGACATCGGGCAGCGAACGTGAAAAGAAGAAGAAAAGGGCAGGAAAGCGGGAAAAACAAAAGGGCGGGCCATCCAGCTGGATCGGCCCGCCCTCTGTTTGGGATTTTTATCGGCGGTTAGTTCAAGCGGTGCATGCGCCCTGAGCGCAGCGGTGCGTCAACGCAGGCCGGCGATGTAATCGGCCACGGCCTTGATCTCGCGGTCGTTCAGCTTGGCCGCGACGTCGCTCATCGGGATGCTGTTGAGGCGAACCTTGTCGCGGAACGCCACCAGCTGCGCCGCGGTGTAGTCGGCATGCTGGCCGCCCAGGCGCGGGTACTGCGCGGGCATGCCGGCGCCGTTGGGGCTGTGGCAGCCGGCGCAGGCCGGGATCTGGCGATCGGCAATGCCGCCGCGGTAGATCCGCTCGCCGAGCGCCACCAGGTCCTTCTCCTTGGAGAAGCCGGTCTTGATCTGCTTGGAACCGACGAACCAGGCGATGTCGCGCATGTCCTGGTCGGACAGCTTCGCGGCCAGCGGCTGCATGATCGGGCTCTTGCGCTTGCCGGACTTGAAGTCCTGCAACTGCTTGAGGATGTATTCGGGATGTTGCTGCGCCAGCTTCGGGTTGGCCGCGATGGCCGAGTTGCCGTCGGCGTTGTGGCACGAAGCGCAGCTTTGGCTGTTTGCCGGCGTCGCACTGAACAGCGTATCGCCCTTGGCCGGGTCGGGCTTGGCTGGCTTGGCGGCCGCCGCAGGGGCAGTTGCAGGCTCTTCGGCTGCAAAACTCGCGCTGGCTGCAACGCCCATGAGGGCTGCAAGCAGAAAATTGGCAAACAACTTCATATCGGGGGCTCGATTTATTGGCGCAAAACCCCGCGATTCTACAATGGCGGCTCGTACCGAAAGCCTATTGATGACCAGCCCGTCGCGCAAGCACGCCGCCCCCCCTTCCCGCGCGACCCCGGCCGTGGACCCTGTCGTCGCCGAGCGCGAGCGCATTGCGCTCGGCTGGCTGCACACCGCCCACTTCCTGACCAGCGCGCCGCAGCTCGAGCATCTGCCGCCGATCGAGCTGCCCGAGATCGCCTTCGTCGGCCGCTCGAATGCAGGCAAGTCGACTGCCATCAACACGCTCACGCAGCAGACGCGGCTGGCTTTTGCCTCCAAGACGCCGGGCCGCACCCAGCACATCAACCTGTTCGGCGTCGGCAAGCAGAAGGCGGACGACGCCGTGCTGGCCGACCTGCCGGGCTACGGCTATGCCGCGGTGCCCAAGGAGGCCAAGCTGCGCTGGCAGCGGGTCATGGGCAACTACCTGATCACGCGCGAGAACCTGCGCGGCGTGGTGCTGATGTGCGACCCGCGCCAGGGCCTCACCGAGCTCGACGAGATCCTGCTGGACGTGATCCGCCCGCGCGTGCAGCAGGGGCTCAAGTTCCTCGTGCTGCTGACCAAGGCCGACAAGCTCACGCGCAGCGAGGGCGCCAAGGTGCTGTCCATCACGCGACTGCAGGCCGGCGGCGGCGAGGTCAAACTGTTCTCCGCGCTCAAGAAACAGGGCGTCGGCGAAGCCGCCGAGCTGCTGTGGCGCTGGGCGCATCCGACCGAAGAGACGACGCAGGCAACGCCGCCGCCCGAGGCCACCGACGGCCCGTAGCGAATCCGCCGCGGCCCGGCTCTCCCGGCGTGCAGCTATCGAAACCATAGCAAAGAGAGGCCAGGCCACCATGATCGAGACCTTCCAGCGCCAACTGCCGAACGGCACCACCCTGAGCTGCCGCGCGGCCGGCACGCCGGGGCGGCCGTTGATGATGTTCCTGCACGGCTTCCCCGAGGCCGCGTTCATCTGGGACGAACTGCTCGCGCATTTCGCCGACCCGGCGCACGGCGGCTATCGCTGCGTCGCGCCGAACCTGCGCGGCTTCGAACGATCGAGCGCTCCTGCCGACGTGGCCCAGTACAAGGCCCATCTGCTGATCCAGGACATCCAGCAGCTCGTCGCCACCGAAAACCCGGCCGGCACGCTGGCCGCATTGGTGGCCCACGACTGGGGCGGCGCCTTCGGCTGGGGCTACGCCAACGCGTTCCCTGGGCAGGTCGAGCGGCTGGTCATCGTCAATTCGCCGCACCCGGGCACCTTCGCGCGCGAACTGCGCGACAACCCGGCGCAGCAGCAAGCCAGCGCCTACATGAACTTCCTCGCGCGGCCCGACGCCGAGACGCTGCTCGCCGAAGACGACTACCGGCGCATGTGGCCTTTTTTCACGATGATGAAAGCGGGCCCCGATGGCCACGGCTGGCTGACCGACGAAGTGAAGCAGCAGTACCGCGAGGTCTGGAACGCAGGCCTGACGGGCGGCTGCAACCTCTACCGCGTGACGCCGCTGAAGCCGCCTCCGCCGGGCCAGAGCGCCGACAGCATCCCGGTGCCACCGCGCGAGCGCCTCACGGTGAACGTGCCGACACTGGTGCTCTGGGCACTCGACGACGTGGCGCTGCTGCCGGGACTGCTCGAGGGCCTCGACGACTACGTGCCCAACCTCGTCGTGAAGAAGGTGCCCGGCGCCACCCACTGGATCGTGCACGAGCAACCCGGGCTGGTCGCCGGCGAGATCGAGGCGTTCGTGCGCCCTCAGTAGATCGGCGCTTCTCCGTCGGGCCGGGTCTTGAAGCGCCGGTGTACCCAGTAGTACTGCGCGGGCATCGCATCGATGTAGCCCTGCAGCCGCAGGTTCATCAGCGTCGTGTCGGCGGCCACGTCGTCGGTCGGAAAGTTCTGCCAGGCCGGCAGCACCTCGACCTCGTAGCCCTCGCGCGTGAGCTTCGAGACGATCGGCACCACCTTCGCCTTGCCCAGCCGCGCAAAGCGCGACAGCGACGGCACGGTGGCGGCCTGCACGCCGTAGAACGGCACGAAGATCGTCTGGTCGCGGCCGAAATCCATGTCGGGCAACAGGTAGAGCAAGCCGCCCTTGCGCAGCCCCGCGAGCACGGGCTTGATGCCGTCGACGCGGTTGAGCGCGGCCACGTTGCCGAAGCGCGTGCGACCCTGGCGAATCCATTCGTCGACCATCGGATCGCGCTGGGTCGTGTAGATGGTGGCCGAGGGTCGCTCGGTGTGCCTGGTCAGCGCGGTGGCTGCGGCATCGAGGCCGTAGAAGTGCGGCGCGAACAGGATCATTGGCGCCTCGCCGTCGGCGATCTCGCGGATCTCGGGCACCGAGCCCACCACCTTGAGGCGGCTTGCCACCACGCGCTCGGGCGCATGCCAGAGCCAGCTGCGGTCGAGCCAGGACTGCGCCACGTACACGAAGGTCTGGCGCGCGATGGCACGGCGCTCGGCCTCGGACTTGTGCGGAAAGCAGACCGCCAGATTGCGGTCGACCACGCGCCGGCGCGGCACGGCGAGCGTGTGCAGCACGCGCCCGAGCACAGCGCCGACACCGCGCACGAGCGGCAGGGGCAAGGGCGCGATCGCGCGCATGAAACCGATGCCGAGTCGCGAACCAAGGCTCATGGCGCCTCCCCCGCGGCCGCGGCCGCCACACGCTCGGCCCGCGGTTCCTTGTAGCGCGCATAGTCCCACACATATTGGCCCGGCAGGCTGCGGATCAGCCTACCGATGGCATCGTTCATGGCGGTGGCGGCCTCTTCGATGGACGCCTTCGGATCGGTGAGCGCGGTGCCGACGATCGGCTCGAACCGGATCACGTAGCCCGCACCGCGCGGCAGCCGCTCGCACACGCTCAGGAAGCAGGCCGCGCCAGTCTGCTGCGCGAGGCGCGGCAGCAAGGTCATGGTGTAGGCCGGCCGCCCCAGGAACGGCGCCCACACGCCCTGCCCTGCCGGCGGCACCTGGTCGGGCAGGATGCCGGTGTAGCCGCCGCTGCGCAGCGTGCGGATCAGGCCACGCACGCCCGTGTTGTTGGTCGGCAGCGTCTGCAGTCCGGGGCGGTCGCGCGAGCCGGCGGCGATCAGTTCGGCCATCCACTTCTTGCGCGCCGGACGGAACAGCGCCGTGATCGGCCCGAAGGTGGAAAGAAAGCGCTCGCCGATGGCCTGGCCGCACATCTCCCAGCTGCCGAGGTGCGGCGCCACCAGGATCACGCCCTTCTTCGCGCGCATGGCCGCCTCGAAGGCCTCGACGCCTTCCCATCGCGCCACGCGCGACAGCACGGTCTCGCCCTGCGGCCGCAGCCACAGCCAGGGCAGTTCCGACACCATGTGGCCGGCCGCCGCGATCGCCGGCCGGTATTGCGCGGGAGAGATGCCCGCGCTCTCGGCGTTGGCCTTGAAACGGCGCCGGTAGCCGGGCGCACAGAACCAGACCAGCCAGCCCAGCAAGCTGCCGAGGCCATGCATCAGCGGCATCGGCACGCGGGCAAGCAGGCGAAACAGGGTGATCATCAACGGGCGGGAACGGGTGTCAAAAGCGGGACGCGCGCGCATGTTATTGCGCGGCTCGAATACAATCGAAATTGTCGCCGAGTTACGGAACAACTTGCAGGGCGACAAACACAAGCGCGAAGCGATTGTGCCCCGCCGATCACCGGCATCTGCTAAAGCGTTCGCCAGGGCTCCGCAGAGTTGGCAACGCGCCAAGTCACTTCTAGGAGTTTTGTACAAATGGCGAACGACTTTCTCTTCACTTCCGAATCGGTCTCCGAAGGCCATCCCGACAAGGTCGCCGACCAGATCTCGGACGCCATCCTCGACGCGATCTTTGAGCAGGATCCCCGCAGCCGCGTGGCCGCCGAGACCCTGACCAACACCGGTCTCGTGGTGCTCGCCGGCGAGATCACCACCAACGCGCACGTCGACTACATCCAGGTGGCGCGCGACACCATCAAGCGCATCGGCTACGACAACACCGACTACGGCATCGACTACAAGGGCTGCGCCGTGATGGTCTGCTACGACAAGCAGTCCAACGACATCGCCCAGGGCGTGGACCACGCGAGCGACGACCACCTCAACACCGGCGCCGGCGACCAGGGCCTGATGTTCGGCTACGCCTGCGACGAGACGCCCGAGCTGATGCCCGCGCCCATCTACTACGCGCACCGCCTCGTCGAGCGCCAGGCCCAGCTGCGCAAGGATGGCCGCCTGCCCTTCCTGCGCCCCGATGCCAAGAGCCAGGTCACGATGCGCTACGTCGACGGCAAGCCGCACAGCATCGACACCGTCGTGCTCTCCACCCAGCACAGCCCCGACCAAAGCGAAACGCCCACCAAGATGAAGGCTTCGTTCAACGAAGCCATCATCGAGGAGATCATCAAGCCGGTGCTGCCCAAGGAGTGGCTGCAGAACACGCGCTACCTGATCAACCCGACCGGGCGCTTCGTCATCGGTGGCCCCCAGGGCGACTGCGGCCTCACGGGCCGCAAGATCATCGTCGACACCTATGGCGGCGCCTGCCCGCACGGCGGTGGCGCGTTCTCGGGCAAGGACCCGTCGAAGGTCGACCGCTCGGCCGCCTATGCCGCGCGCTACGTGGCCAAGAACGTGGTGGCCGCCGGCCTGGCGCGCCAGTGCCAGATCCAGGTGGCCTATGCGATCGGCGTGGCGCAGCCGATGAACATCACGGTCTACACCGAAGGCACCGGTGTGATCCCCGACGACAAGATCGCCGAGCTCGTGCGCGAGTTCTTCGACCTGCGTCCGAAGGGCATCATCCAGATGCTCGACCTGCTGCGCCCGATCTACCAGAAGACCGCCGCCTATGGCCACTTCGGCCGCGAAGAGCCCGAGTTCACCTGGGAAGCGACCACCCAAGCTGCGGCGCTGCGCGCGGCGGCCGGCCTGAAGTAAACGAGGCGCAACGACGCGATGGTGGGCCCGGTCAGAAGCGGTACGCGCCGCTCAGGCCCACCGTCCAGTTGCGCCCCGGCGCGGGCTCGAAATAGCGCGCATTGCCTTCGTTGACGATGACCGAGCCCACGTAGCGCCGGTCGAACAGGTTGTCGACGCGCGCGAAGGCGTTGAACTCCCAGCGCTCCCATTTCCGGAGATAGCCGGCGTACAGCGCCGCCACCGCATAGCCCGGTGCGCTCGCGCTGTTGGCGTCGTTGGCCAGGATGCGCCCGAGCGCGCGCATCTCGATGCCCGCACGCCAGCCTTCGGGCGGCACCCAGCCGAGTGACGCGTAGAGCGATTGCTGCGCAATCCCGGGAATGCGGTTGCCGGCCGCGACCTGGCTGGATGCGGTGCATGGCGACGGCGAGCAGAAGGTATCGCGGTAGCGCGCATCGAGCCAGGTGTAGGCCAGCTGCGTGCGCCAGTGGTTGGCCGTCTCGTGCTGCCAGGCGAGCTCGAAACCGTCGCGGCGCGTGCGGCCCGCATTCTGGAAGGTGGCACGCCCGCCGCTGTTGGTGTCGGTCACGATCTCGTCGCGCGTGCGCGTCTGGAACAGCGCTGCGGTCAGCAGGCCGCCGCCCAGCCGGGCCTTGGCGCCAAGCTCGACGCTGTCGTTGACGGCCGGACGCAATGCGAAGTTGAGCCCGCTGGCGCCGCCGGCGCGGTACGAGAGTTCGTTCAGCGTCGGCGTCTCGAAGCCCCGCCCGATCGATCCGTACAGCGCAAGGTCGGGCGTGGCCTCGAAGCGCAACGAGGCCGCCGGCAGTGTCTTGGCATGGCGTGCACTGCCACTGTCGTCGCGGTTGGGCCCGAGGATGTAGCGGTCGCGCGAATCGAAGTGCACGCTGCTGCGGCGCACGCCGGCTTCGAGCGTCCATCGTTCGGCCAGCTGCCACGTCGCCTGCGCATACGGGTCGAGGTTCCAGACCTCGTTGCGCTCGTTGCGCCGCAGCCGGCCCCGCACGCCGAGCAGTGCCGACGAGGCGGGCCCCAGGTAGTTCTCGTGGCCGCGCCGCAATTCGCGCAGGCTGTCGTAACCCAGGCCTGCCACGAGATCGAACGGCCGTCCGGCCACCGTCCCGGCGGCGCTCCAGCGCAGGTCGATGCCGCTGTACTGCCGCGAAAGGTCGATGACGCCGCCGGCATGCAGCGGGTTCTGCTGCGCGGAGGGCGGGATCGACTGGTACTGCACGGTCTTGCGCTCGCCGCCGTAGACCATCAGCCGCAATCCCTGCGTCGCATCGATACGGCGTTCGTACAACAGGCCGAGCTGGGTCTGCTCGACCGTCTTGCGCGTGTCGTACTGCATGGCGAGTGGCGCGCCGCGCGGCGCGAGCGCGTACTGGCTCGCCGTCAGGCCCAGGGGGTCCTGCGCATCGATGCGCACGCTGTTGACCACCAGCGTCAGGCGGTCGCCGTTGTCGAGCGTGACGCCGAGCTTGCCGTTCACCAGGTCGCGCCGGGCCGCGCTGTGCGCGCGCCAGCCCTCGGTGCGGAACCGGCTCGCGTTCAGCAGGTAGTCGACCGCGCCTTGAGATCCGCTGGCCTGCAGCGACTGGCGCCAGGTACCGAAGCTCCCGCCCGCCGCCGAATAGGCAAGCCTCGGCGCGCCTTCGCCCGATGCGGTGAAGGCCTGCAGCACGCCGCCCGACGAATTGCCGTACAGCGCCGAAAAGGGTCCGCGCAGGATCTCGATGCGATCGATCGAGCCGATGTCGATGTTGGAGGTCTGCCCCTGCCCGTCGGGCAGCGTCGCCGGAATGCCGTCGACATAGAGCCGCACACCGCGCACGCCGAAGGTCGAGCGCGCGCCGAAGCCGCGGATCGAGAGCTGCAGGTCCTGCGCGTAATTCATGCGGTTCTGCACCTGCAGACCCGGCACGCTCCCGAGGCTCTCGGAGAGATTGACCTGCAGGCGGCTGTCGCGCATATCGGCGCCGTCGATCCGGTCGACCGAGCCCGGCACGCTGAAGGGCGCGACCTCGCCGCGCGGCGTCGACACGGTGACCTCGGGCAACTGGCCGCGGTCGGCCTGCGGCGGCGCTGCCATCTGCGCCTGCGCGATCAGGGGGATGCCGAATAGCAAGACCCGCGTTGTGGCGACACTGGCGGAAAAGGCGGAGTTCATGCGCCGATTCTGCTTCGGCGCGCGCCGCCCGGCCTACCGGCAACCACCCGGTCGGGTCGGGATCAACTTTTGCCTTTGCGCCAGCCGAACCAGGCGCACACTGCCACGGGGACGCCCAGAGCGAACCAGGCGACCACATCGCCTGCCCCACCGTCGCTGAACAGCGCGGAGATGAGGCCCACCCCGGTCAATAGGCCAAGTGCAATCGGCCAGCCCCACATGCGTCCGAACGACTGCGAATGGCGCTGCGGCTTCATGCCTGCACCTTCATCGCCGGCGCCGGTTCGCCTGGCTTTCCGCCGCCCTGCGCCGGCGTTCGCCCGGCGGCGCCGGCCGCCGCGGCAGGCCCAGCCGGCGTGGGCACCGTGTTGCCGCGCTTGAGCCAGAGATAGAGCCCGCTGCCCAGCACGATGATGGTCGCGATGTCGAGCAGCGCCCAGAGGATCTGCATCGGCATGCCGCCGTAGTCGCCGAAGTGCAGCGGCTGCGACACCAGGAGCGCGGTCAGGTACCACGGCAGCTCGGGCACGGCCGTGACCTGCGCGGTCTTGGCGTCGACCAGCACCGGCTTCAGCAGCTTCGAGGTGAAGGGCTCGTTGCCCCGCATGAAGAAGGTCGTGTGGTGCGGGCTCGAGAACGCGGTGCCCGGGAAGGCGATGAACGACAGCTCCATGCCGGGCGCCTGCTGGACGGCGGCTTCCATCGATCGCTGGACCGAGGCCCGCTCGGCCACGGCCACCGTCGGTTCGCCCTTGTACGGCGCCAGCAACGCGCTCAGCTGGTCGTACTGCCAGTACTTGATGAGCAGGTCCGCCCAGGTGTTGATCATGCCCGTGGCGCCCACCACGAACACCCACACCAAGGTGACGATGCCCAGCAGGTTGTGCAGGTCGAGCCACTTCAGGCGGGGGCGCTTCTCGCGACGCACGGTGCCAAATTCGAGCTTGCGCATGAACGGCGCATAGAGCACCACGCCCGAGACCACGGCCACCAGCAGCAGCAGGCCCATGAAGCCCAGGAACAGCTTGCCCGCCAACCCGGCGAACAGGTCGACGTGCAGCTTGAGCATCACGTACATGAAGCCCTCGCCGAACTTGGGCTCTGCCAGCACGGCGGCGGTGCGCGCATCGACCGCCACCGACTTGAAGTCGTCGGTGGGATCGGGCGTGGGCGTCAGCGTGACGAACCACAGGCCTTTGTCGTCCTCGGGCTGCGACGCGAACTGCACCACGCGGTCGGGATGCTTCGCACGCGCAACCTCGAGCACGCGGTCCAGGCTTGCGCGCGGCGTGTCCGCCGGCATGGCGGGCGACTCGACCTCGGTGCCCAGCAGATGCCCGATCTCATGGTGAAAGATCAGCGGAAGCCCCGTGATGCACAGCAGCAGCATGAACACGGTGCATACCAGGCTGCTCCACTTGTGCACCCAGGCCCAGGTCTTGATCTTGCGGCTGTTCATGTCGCGGCGGCTCCGGTCGAAAGTGGAATATTAAAAGCGATAGGTCGCACTTGCCACAACGCTGCGGCGGGCGCCGTACCAGCAATCGCCGCGCGCAAGGCAGGTGCTGGAGTACGTCTTGTCGGTCGCATTGTTGATGTTCAGGGCATAGCGCCACTTGTCCGACTCGTAGGCCAGCATCAAGTCCAGCAGGGTCACGGCGGGCATGTTGGGCCCCACGCTGGTACCTTCGACGTCGCGGAAACTCCCCATGTAGCGCACGCCGGCACCCGCCGAGAAGCCCGGCACGCCGCCCACGGAGAAGCGGTACTTGCCCCAGACCGACAACTGGGTGCGGGGCGCGTCGGTGAGTTTCTTGTCGACGTCGATGTACGTGTAGTTGGCGATGACGTCGAGATCGCGGCCGAGGGTGGTCTTCAGTTCGAGCTCGACGCCCTTGTTCTTGCTCGAATCGACCTGGCGGCCGTAGTTGATGTCGGCGCTGTCGAAAACGGTGCGGTTCTTTTCCTTGAGCGAGAAGACCGACGCAGTGAAATTCGTGGACGACCCCAGGGGCTGGTACTTGATGCCCGCTTCCACCTGCTCGCCACGCAGCGGCTTGAACAGATTGCCATTTGCGTCGGTGCCCGCCTGGGGCGTGAACGATTCGGTGTAGCTCAGGTAGGGCGACCAGCCAGAAGGCAGGTTGTACATGACGCCCAAACGGCGCGACGTGGCGCTCGTCGTCTCCGAAGCACTGCCCGCCGATCCGGCGGTGCTGCGGTCGTAGCGCAGGCCAGCCACGAAGATCCAGTTGTCCAGCTTCATCTGGTCCTGCACATACACACCAGCGTTGCGCTGCGTCGTGCGAGGCCGGTCGGTCAGTTCCGTCACGGGAACGTGGCCGATGCCATAGATGGGCGCGTAGGCATCGATGGTGCTGAACGCTGAGCCCTCGCGCTTGTCCTGGCGCTGGCGCGAATACTCGGCGCCCACCAGCAGCGTGTGGCGCAGGGCGCCGGTGTCGAAATGGCCTTCGACATGGTTGTCGATGCCCGCCATGCGCGTCCAGGCGAGCGACTTGTCGTTGTAGCGGCCGAGGATTCGCTGGCCGAACGGGTCCTTTGCCCAGCCACCCGGCAGCGAGAACGAATCGGCATAGTGGTAGTGCGAGTCGTTGAAGGTGCGAGACACACGGAAGTTCTGCCGGAACGCCCACTGGTCGTTGAACCGGTGCTCGAACAACCAACCCAGGGTCTTGCGCTCGGTGTCGTATCCGTCACCGGGCTCTCCGATGAAGCGGCTGAGCGGCAACGGACCATTGCGGTTAGGCAGCTGCGTGCCTTGCCAGGGGAAGAACTGCGACGTACTGCCGGTCTTGTCCTTTTGCCAAAGCCCTTGCAGCGTCAGCGAGGTGGCAGCCGTGGGCCGCCATGTGAGTGAGGGCATGAGAAGCGAGCGGTCGTCAGGCACATGGTCGACCTGCGTATCGGATTTTCGGTGCAGCGCCACCAGGCGATAAGTCCAGTCGCCATCCGCGGTCAGCGCGCCAGTGAGGTCGGCCTGGACCTGCTTGCGGCCAAACGAACCCACCTGCACGCCCACTTCGCGGTAGGTCTCCCGCTGTGGGCGCTTGCTGACCATGTTGACCACGCCGCCGGCGTTGCCCGCGCCGAAAAGCATGCCCGCCGGACCGCGCAGCACTTCCAGGCGCTCCAGCGTGTACGGGTCGGGCCGCGCCGTCGCGGTGTACCAGCCGGCCGAGTACATCTGCAATCCGTCGAGGTAAATCGTGGGCTCGCTGCCGCGCACCTGGAAACTGTCGGCACGCGAGTCGAGGCCGTACGCATCGGAGCGCACACCCGCCGCGTAAGTGAGCGCATCCTGCAGGTTCGTGGCGCCCTGATCCACGATCTGGTCGCGCGTGACCACCGTCACCGATTGGGGTGTTTCGGCCAGCGGGGTGTCCGTCTTGGTGGCCGTTGCGGCGTTCCTCGCGCGGTAGCCGACGACGGGCGAAGTCGCTGTCTCGGCTTCGGTGCTCGCGTCGACGCGTACCTCCGGCAGCGAGCCAGTGGCCGGCGCGGCGGGCTGTGCCACCGCATGCTGCTGCACATAGATTGCCAGGCAACCCGCCAGAACGGATGCGACCTTGTGCCGCGCGATGAACCTCGTCATTTCCTGCTCCACTCCAAAACTCACTAAGAACGATTCGCATTCTAATAGTTAAGAATCAATCGTTTCCAGTTCTTGTCTTGGATCGGAGCGACATCCGCGGCAGGCGGAAGCGCCGGCACCCGGGCGTCGCCGGGTCAGGCGCGCATCGACGAAGGCGTCCAGTAAGGAATGGCGGCCCCCTCGCGCCCCGACGAACCGTCGAGGCGATAACCCGCACCCCAGACAGCCCGCAGCTCCCAGCCGTTCGAAGGCAGCTTCAATGCCCGACGGAGCACCGAGACGCAGGTGTCGAGCATGCGCGACTTCCCGTCCCACGGCTTGGCCCACACTGCGTCCCAGAGGGCGTCCCGTGCGACCGTGGAGCCTTCGTGGCCAAAGAGTTCGATGGCCAGATCGAACTCGTCAGGGCGCAGTTGCACCCGCCGACCGCCGAACTCCACCGTATTGCTCTGCATCAGGAAGCGGTAGCCGCCCCATCGGCGCTCGAGCGGCGGCATTTTGCCCGGGAAGCTGCTTGCGAAGAGCCGAACGACGCTGAAGAGTTCGGCAAACGACGAAGGCTTTGCGATCAGCTCGTCCGTGGCCTCCCGGCGCAGTGCGCTCACGTCGTCGAACTGCTCCTTGGGAAGCAGGCAGAGCATCGGCGTCTGCTTATCGAACATGCCCTTCGTTTCACGGATCAGCGCCATGGACGACAGGCTGTCGCTCTCGCCGGTCAGGATAAGCATCTTGAAAGCTTCAGGATTGTCGGAGCCCGAGGCGCTCGCTGCGCTGCTGCAAAGAACCACCGGCTCGTAGCCGAGCCTGCGGACGATCCGCCGCACGGCTTCGCGCAAGCGGTTTTCCTGGCCGAGGATCGCAATGCGCCCGGACGCGTAGCGGTTGTTGTCGTTGTCCATTGTTGTTCCTCATTTGCGCGCCGCGGATATCGAGCTCCGCACGGCGGTTGGCTGTGCCTTTCGTGTACTTTAGTAAATAGAAAATTCCGACACTACGAATGATGCGCGGTAGGAATATGAAAACCGCGCACGCAGAGGCAGCATTGCACGAAGCGCTCGTTTCGTTGTTTACGAGCCGCCGGCACTCGCTCCCGGCTTGAATCGCGGGCTTACGTCGATGGCGCCTCGGTGCCCCGCGCGTAGGCACCCGGAGGGCAGCCGTACTTCTTTCGGAACACCAGCCCGAAGTAGGCCGGGTCTGCAAAGCCGCAGCGGTAGGCCACCTGCGCTATCGCGCCGTTGCCTGCGGCGGTCGTCCGCAGCAGGCGCCTTGCGGCTTCGAGACGCTCGTGCTGCAGCGCCTCGCGAAAGGTCACCCCATGCCCGGCGCTTGCAAACACCTTGTGCACGTAGCGCGTCGACAGGTTGAAGTGCGCCGCGGCCTTGGTCACGCTGACCTCGGTGTCGGCATAGTTGTCGCGGATCCAGCTGGAGATGTGGGCGTGCATGGCACGGTCACGCGGCGGAACGGCATCGGGCGCTGCGCTGGGCGGCACCCCGGTCTGCGCCAGCGCGAACGAGAGCATGGACATGAGATGCTCCGCGACGAATTCGCGCTGGAACTTGCCGCCCTGGCGCTGCACCTGCCGGATGTCGAGCGACTGGATGTAGTTGGAGAGCACGCCGGCCCAGCCCGAATGTCCGTCGAGCCGCAATGCCGTTGCATCCTTGGCGTTCGGAAGCCACCGAGTGACCAGCGAGGTCGACAGTCCGATGATCCAGGCGTCGTTCCCTTCGGAAGACCGCAGGTGCATGGCCTCGTTCGAGTCGAGCAGCGTCATGTCGCCGGTTTGGAGTTCGAGCACACGTCCGTTCTGCTCGACGAACGTGGCGCCTGGCGAGAGCTTCAGCAGCAGATGGAAGGGGTACATCCGACCTTCTTCCGGGACGCTCGCCTTCGGCCGATAGATGTCCAAGGCGGCACCTTGCGATCGCATGAAGGCCAGCCCGTCGGGATCGACGAGAACCAGTTTCAGGTTGACGGGGCTTGGTTCGGCAGCGTCACCCTGCCATGCCCCGGCCTTGGTCTCCAGTTCCTCGGCCCAGGCTGCAAGTTCGCCCCCGCTTCGGGTTCGGGTGTCTGGGTCCTGAGGGGGGAGAGGTGTGTGCACGGCGTTTTCAGCTGCCGCAACTCGCAGAATATTCACGAGGTTATTCGCTAGAAACCTCGTCGTGGTTATTAGGGTTTTCCCTTATTTTTGAGCTGATCGGTTCCGGCGTTCGGCCCATGCGACGTGCGAAGGTTCCCGGGGAGGAGCCGAATTCCTTACGAAAGACCAAGCCGAAGTAGGCAGGATCCGAAAAGCCGCAGCGCTCCGCCACCTGGGCAACGAGGGTGTGCGACACCGTGGCGGTACGCAGCATTCGAACCGCCGCCTTGAGGCGCTCATGCTTCAGCGTCTCGCGAAAGGTCACGCCCTGCCCCGCCCCGGCAAACACCTTGTGCACGTAGCGGATCGAGACGTTGAAATGCCGCGCAAGCGTCGTCGCATTGACCTCCGGATTGCCGTAGTTGTCCCGGATCCAGCCGCACATGCGTGCGTGCAGCACGCGGTCGCGCGCGGGCACGCGGTCGTCGTCCGCCATCGGGAAGCCACTCTGCGTCAAGGCGAACGACAGCATCGACAGCATGTGCTCGCCGACCAGTTCTTCTTCGAAGGTGCTGTCGATGGTTTCGAGAAGGCTGGCGTCCAGCGCCCGGAGGTAGGCCGACAGCGTGCCGGCCCATCCAGCGCGGCCCTCGAGGCGAAAAGCGACGGCGTCCTTGGCGCTGGGCAGCCACCGCGCGACCAGCGAGTCGGGGAATCCGATGGCGAGAAAGTCCGTGGTCGGTCGCGAATGCAGCCGGAACTCGCGCCGGGCATCGAGCAGGACCATGTCGCCGGGCTCGATGGTTACTTCCCTTTCCTGGAAAAGCGTCGTGGCGCCGTAGCCCAGGCGGATCAGCAGATGAAAGGGCCGAAGTTCCGATTCGGGCAAATGGCCGGTTTCCGCATGGGACGCCGTTTCGCTGCCCCGCAAGCGGAGAAACCGCGTGAGCCCGAGATCGACACGTGTCAGGGTTTGATGGAAATTGTGGCCATCGGGACTTTCGAGCCCGGCGTATCCCAGGGTTTGGCCGAACTGCAGCGACCAATGGGCCAGTCTGCTTTCTGCGGGAAGGTCTTGCGTACTGAAGCGATTTATTCGAGTAGGGCGTTGAGGCATGCAGCACGGGACTCTATTGCAGCAAACTCAATTACTGAATAAAGATTCGCGCACACCGCTTATAAATAACAAGCACGGGCCTCGATATTTTCACATCGATTGAACCAAAAACTTCAGCTCAATTTCAATTGAAATCAAATTCATCTCAGTTGAAATAAATAATAATCTTGAGCAAGCCGAGCCGCACCCGTGCGCTCGGCTTCGTTCACACCACCGGCGGCAGTCGGTCCAGCAATTTGTCGAGCGTGATCGGATAGTTGCGCACGCGCACACCGGTGGCGTTGTAGACGGCATTCGCCACGGCGCCTGCGACCCCGCACATGCCGAGCTCGCCCACGCCCTTGGCCTTCATCGGCGATGAGATCGGATCTGTCTCGTCGAGAAAGATCACCTCCTGGTGCGGAATGTCGGCATGCACCGGCACCTCGTAGCCGGCCAGATCGTGGTTGACGAAGAAGCCGTGGCGCTTGTCGAGCGCGAGCTCTTCCATCAGCGCCCCGCCGACGCCCATCGTCATGGCGCCGATCACCTGGCTGCGCGCCGACTTGGGGTTCAGGATGCGCCCCGCGGCGCAGACGGCAAGCATGCGCCGCACGCGAATCTCGCCGGTCATCGCATCGACGCCGACTTCGACGAAGTGCGCGCCGAAGGTCGACTGCTGGTACTTCTTGTCGAGATCGCCGTACTCGATGCCGTCCTCGGCCACGAGGCCGTTCGCGCCGGCCGCCTGTGCCAGCGGCACCGCCCGCCCCCCGACACGCACCATGCCGTCCGAGAACGCCGCTTCGGCCGCTGCGAAGCCCAGCTTGGCCGCCACGGCCTCGCGCAGCTTCATGCAGGCGGCAAACACGCCCGACGTGGAATTGTTGGCACCCCACTGCCCGCCCGAGCCCGCCGACTCGGGATAGGCCGAGTCGCCAAGCCGCACCTGCACGCGCTCGAGCGGCAGGCCCATGGTCTCGGCCGCGGTTTGCGCAATGATGGTGTACGAGCCGGTGCCGATGTCGGTCATGTCGGTTTCCACCGTGACGATGCCCCGGTCGTCCAGGCGCACGCGCGCGGCCGACTTCGTCAACAGGTTGTTGCGGAATGCCGCCGCAACGCCCAGGCCGACGAGCCAGCGACCGTCGCGCTGCTGGCCCGGCGCCGCGTTCCGCTGGTTCCAGCCGAAGCGCTCGGCACCCGTGCGCAGGCATTCGTTGAGCCGGCGCTGGGAAAAGGGGCGCTCGGGCTTCTCGGGATCGACCTGGGTGTCGTTGAGGATGCGAAATTCGACCGGATCGAGCCCCAGCTTCTCCGCCATCTCGTCCATCGCGATCTCAAGCGCCATCATGCCCGGCGCCTCGCCGGGCGCGCGCATGGCGTTGCCCTCCGGCAGGTCCAGCACGGCAAGGCGCGTGGTCGTCAGGCGGTTGGCCCCGGCGTACAGCAACCGGGTCTGGTTGACGGCGGTCTCCGCCTGCCCGCCGGGCAGGTCGCCCGACCAGCCCTCGTGGGCAATGGCGGTGATCCTGCCTTCTCTCGAAGCGCCGATGCGGATGCGCTGGATCGTGGCAGGCCGGTGCGTGGTGTTGTTCGCCATCAGCGGCCGCTGCAGCGCCACCTTCACCGGCCGCCCGGCCGCCCGCGCGCCGAGTGCGGCCAGCACGGCATCGGCGCGCACGAACAGCTTGCCGCCGAAGCCGCCACCGACGAAGGGCGACACCAGCCGCACGTTCTCCTTCGCAATGCCGAGCGTCTTGGCGACGTCGCCGACGCCCCACGCGATCATCTGGTTCGAGGTCCAGAGGGTCAGCTTGTCGCCCTTCCACTCCGCGATGGAGGCATGCGGCTCCATCATCGCGTGCGACTCGTCGGGCGTGGTGTAGGTGGCGTCGAGCTGTACCGGGGCCGCAGCGAACGCGCCCGCAAAATCGCCGGTCCGGGTCTCGGGCTGGCCCGAGAACGGATTGGGCTCGGGCATCTGCGCCGCGTTCTTTTCCGCGGCCAGGTCGAAGCGGCCCGGCGTTGGGGTGTAGTCGATGCGCACCAGCTGCGCGGCGGCGCGCGCCTGTTCGAAGGTGTGGGCCACCACCACCGCGAGCGCCTGGTGGTAGTGGTCGATCTCGGGCCCGCCGAGCAGCTTGGCGGTGTTGAAATTGCCCTTGCCGAGCTTGCCCGCGTTGCGCGCGGTGACGATGGCCAGCACGCCCGGCGCAGCGCGCGCCGCGCGCAGGTCCATCGACGCGATGCGGCCCTTGGCAATGCCTGCGCCGACAACGCAGCCGTAGGCGGCGCCCGGAACCTCGGCATGGCGTTCGTAGGCGTAGCGCGCAGCGCCGGTCGTCTTGAGCGGTCCATCGATCCGGTCGGTCGGCTTGCCGATGACCTTCAGCTGGTCGATGGGATTGGTGGTGGCGGGGGTGTCGAATTTCATGGCGATCAGCTCCTCGCTTGTGCGATGGCCGCAGCCAGCGCGCGCTCGGCCAGCGGCAATTTGAAGGCGTTGTCGTGGGTCGGCTGCGCATCGGCGAGAAGTCGTGCCGTTACGGCCCGCGCACCCTGCGGCATCGCGGCCTCCGCGGCCTCGACGCGCCACGGCTTGTGCGCAACGCCGCCGAGCGCCACCCGCCCCGATCCGTCGCGCTGCACGACCGCCGCGACCGACACCAGTGCAAAGGCGTACGAGGCGCGGTCGCGGACCTTGCGGTAGATCTGCGTGCCGCCAACCGGCTTTGGCAGCGTGACCGCGGTGATCAGCTCGTCGCGCTCGAGCGCGGTCTCGATGTGCGGCGTGTCGCCGGGCAGGCGATGGAAATCGGCGATCGGGATCACGCGCGTGCGCCCGTCGGGACGCACGGTCTCGACGGCCGCGTCCAGCACGCGCATCGCAACGGCCATGTCGCTCGGGTTCGTGGCGATGCAGGACCTGCTGCCGCCCACCACCGCGAGCTGCCGCGTCACGCCGCCGATGGCGCTGCAGCCGCTGCCCGGGCGACGCTTGTTGCAGGGCTGGTCGGTGTCGTAGAAATAGGGGCAGCGCGTGCGCTGCAGCAGGTTGCCGGCGGTGGTCGCCTTGTTGCGCAGCTGCCCGGAGGCGCCGGCCAGCAGCGCGCGCGACAGCACGCCATGGTCGCGCCGCACGCGCTCGTCGGCGGCGAGGTCAGTGTTGCGCACCAGCGCACCAATGCGCAGGCCGCCATCGGGCGTGGGTTCGATCTTGTCGAGCGCGAGGCCGTTCACGTCCACCAAGTGCGCAGGCGCCTCGATCTGGAGCTTCATCAGGTCGAGCAGGTTGGTGCCGCCGGCGATGAACTTGGCGCCCGGGTTCGCGGCCACGGCCGCCGCGGCCTGTGCCGGCGTTTGCACGCGCTCGTAGCTGAACGGCTTCATGTCGGGCTCCCGGCCACTTCGGTGATGGCGTCGACGATGTTGGAGTAGGCGCCGCAGCGGCAGATGTTGCCGCTCATGCGCTCGCGCAGCTCTTCGGCCGAGAGGATCGGCCGTGCCGTGAGGTCTGCGCTCACATGGCTCGGCACGCCGCGCCGGACCTCGTCGATCACCGCCACCGCCGAGCAGATCTGGCCCGGCGTGCAGTAGCCGCACTGGTAGCCGTCGTGCTTGACGAACGCGGCCTGCAGCGGATGCATGTTCTGCGGCGTGCCGAGCCCTTCGATGGTCGTGACCTGCCCGCCGTCGTGCATGACCGCGAGCGTCAGGCACGAATTGATCCGCCGTCCGTCGGCGATCACCGTGCAGGCACCGCATTGGCCGTGGTCGCAGCCCTTCTTGGTGCCGGTGAGGTGCAGGTGCTCGCGCAGTGCATCGAGCAAGGTGGTGCGTGTGTCGAGGTCCAGCGCATGCGCGTTTCCGTTGACGTTGAGCGTGAGCTTCATGCGGGGTACGGCCGCAGCAGAGGGTGCCGCCGGTGCGGCAGCGGCCGGTGCCGCGGACGAGACCGCCGCCGCGGTGGCGGCGGTCGCAGCGCCGACGATGAGCGCGTCGCGCCGCGAGATCATCTGGGTCGTGGGACTGTTCATGTCAACTCCTGTTGTTGATCGAAGTTCGGTGTCTGCATGCATCGTGGAGGGCTGCACAGGAGAATGGTTTCGGCGGTGCCGGCGCGCAGTTCATCGCCTACTTTCCGAGTCAGCCGAAGGCTTTCCGACCTGGGTCCGGACCGACCATTCTTCGCGAGACGCGCTGCCATCGATAGCGCATTCCGCTCCATTTCTTGCCCGATCCTGTGAGGCTCGCGGCGCGCTGTGACGTAAAGACTTAAATGCGCCGGCGCGCGGCGGGGTCGCCGCCCTTGGCGTTGTCGCGCAGCAAGCCGATGTCGCGTTTGGGCGGGGCGCCGAACAGCCGGCTGTATTCGCGGCTGAACTGGGACGGGCTTTCGTAGCCGACCCGGAATGCGGCGCTCGCCGCATCGGCGTGTTCGCTCAGCATCAGGCGCTTCGCCTCGTTCAGCCGCAGCCATTTCTGGTACTGCAGCGGGCTCATCGCGGTGAGCTGGCGAAAGTGATGGTGAAAGGTGGGCGCGCTCATCTGCACGCGGGCCGCGAGCTCGTCCACGCGCAGCGAGGAGGCGTAGTTCAGCTTGAGCCAATCGATCGCCCGCGCGATGCGGCGGCCCTGCCCGTCCACCGAGGCGATCTGCCGCAGCCTGCCCGCCTGGTCGCTCATCAGCAGCCGGTAGTGGATCTCGCGCTGGATCAAGGGAGCGAGCACCGGAATGGCCTCGGGCTCATCGAGCAGCGCCAACAGTCGCTCGATGGGCGCCCAGAGCGCAGGGGTGGCGGTGCCGATCTCCACGCCCACCCCGGCCGGACGGTCGCGCTGCGGCGGCAGGCTGCCCTGCGCGATCAGCTCGGCCAGCATGCGCACGTCGAACTTCAGCACCAGGCCGAGGCAGGGCGCCTCGGGGCTCGCCGCCAGCACTTCGGAGTTGGCGGGCACGTCGAGCGAGGTGACGAGGAAGCGCGAGGCGTCGTACGCATAGGCCGCGCCGCCGACCCACAGCTGCTTCGTCCCCTGGGCGACGAGCACGATGCCGGGTTCGATCATGCAGACGACGGGCGCTGCCGGGGCGTCCCGCCGGAACAAGCCGAGGCCCGCGATCGGCGTCTCGAAATCGCCCGCGCGCGGCGTGTGGGCGGCAATGATCCGCGCCATCGCGGCCTGGGGGGCCCGCAGGTGCTCGGCAGCGGGCGTGTCGTGTTGATGTCGGGTTGCCATGGACGGCGTGAATCTCCGCGGCGGACTCTACCTGCGAGGCACCGGCCTTCCACAAAACCGCGGGTGCCGCGAGGGGATCGGGCAAGAAATCCAGCGGATTGCGCAACCAGCGCGTGTGCCCTGCCGGGCCGCCCGGCCTTGAAACTCCGCCGATTGCCCTTATGATTAGCACTCGCTGCTGTTGAGTGCTAACAACCAGGCCTCGCTTCCAGTCGATGGCTGCCTGCTTTCCCGCGGGCGCCGACCACAACCCCGTTTCTTATTCAGGAGATGCAATGAAACTTCGTCCTTTGGCCGATCGCGTGATCGTCAAGCGTGTTGACAGCGAAACCAAGACCGCCTCTGGCATCGTCATCCCCGACGCCGCCGCCGAGAAGCCCGATCAGGGTGAAGTCCTGGCCGTGGGCCCGGGCAAGCGCAATGACAAGGGCGAAATCTCGGCCCTGACCGTCAAGGTCGGCGACCGCGTGCTGTTCGGCAAGTACAGCGGCCAGACCGTGAAGGTCGACGGCGACGAGCTGCTCGTGATGAAGGAAGACGACCTTTTCGCGGTCGTCGAAGCAAAGTGATTTTGCGGGACAGACCAAGCCGACGCGAAGCGCGGATTGCTCTGTCCCCAACTGATTAGATCTAATTACTGGAGTAATAAAACATGGCAGCAAAAGACGTAGTCTTCGGCGGTGAAGCCCGCGCACGCATGGTCGAAGGCGTGAACATCCTCGCCAACGCCGTCAAGGTGACCCTGGGCCCCAAGGGCCGCAACGTGGTGCTCGAGCGTTCGTTCGGCGCCCCCACCGTGACCAAGGACGGTGTGTCGGTCGCGAAGGAAATCGAGCTCAAGGACAAGCTCCAGAACATGGGCGCCCAGCTCGTGAAGGAAGTGGCCTCCAAGACCAGCGACAACGCCGGTGACGGCACCACCACCGCGACCGTGCTGGCCCAGGCCATCGTTCGCGAAGGTTTCAAGCTGGTGGCTGCCGGCATGAACCCGATGGACCTGAAGCGCGGCATCGACAAGGCTGTCACGGCCCTGGTCGCCGAGCTGAAGAAGGCTTCGAAGCCCACCACCACGTCGAAGGAAATCGCTCAAGTCGGCTCGATCTCGGCCAACAGCGACGAAACCATCGGCAAGCTCATCGCTGACGCGATGGACAAGGTCGGCAAGGAAGGCGTGATCACCGTCGAAGACGGCAAGTCGCTCGACAGCGAACTCGACGTCGTCGAAGGCATGCAGTTCGACCGCGGTTACCTGTCGCCCTACTTCATCAACAACCCCGAGAAGCAATCGGCGCTGTTGGACAACCCCTTCGTGCTGCTGTTCGACAAGAAGATCAGCAACATCCGCGACCTGCTCCCTACGCTGGAACAAGTCGCAAAGGCTGGCCGTCCGCTCCTGATCATTGCCGAAGAAGTCGAAGGCGAAGCCCTGGCTACCTTGGTCGTGAACACGATCCGCGGCATCCTGAAGGTCGTGGCCGTCAAGGCACCTGGCTTCGGCGACCGCCGCAAGGCCATGCTGGAAGACATCGCCATCCTGACGGGCGGCAAGGTCATCGCTGAAGAAGTGGGCCTGACGCTCGAGAAGGTGACGCTGGCCGACCTGGGCCAAGCCAAGCGCATCGAAGTGGGCAAGGAAAACACCATCATCATCGACGGTTCGGGCGCTGCGGCCGACATCGAAGCCCGCGTGAAGCAAGTCCGCGTGCAGATCGAAGAAGCCACGAGCGACTACGACCGCGAGAAGCTGCAAGAGCGCGTGGCCAAGCTGGCCGGCGGCGTGGCAGTGATCAAGGTTGGCGCTGCCACCGAAGTCGAAATGAAGGAAAAGAAGGCCCGCGTCGAAGACGCCCTGCACGCCACCCGCGCTGCAGTGGAAGAAGGCGTCGTGGCTGGCGGCGGCGTGGCTCTGCTGCGTGCCAAGCAAGCCGTGGGCGACAAGGTCAAGGGCGACAACGCCGACCAGGAAGCCGGCATCAAGCTGGTGCTCAAGGCCATCGAAGCGCCGCTGCGCGAAATCGTGAACAACGCCGGCGGCGAAGCCTCGGTGGTGGTCAACGCTGTGTTGGCCGGCAAGGGCAACTACGGCTTCAACGCTGCGAACGACACGTACGGCGACATGCTCGAGCTGGGCATCCTGGACCCGACGAAGGTCACCCGCACCGCACTGCAGAACGCCGCTTCGGTGTCCTCGCTGCTGCTGACGACGGAAGCCATGATCGCCGACGCACCCAAGGACGAGGGCGCTGGCGGCGGCGGCATGCCCGACATGGGCGGCATGGGTGGCATGGGCGGCATGGGCATGTAAATTCGCCCGCGCCCCTGCCCGGGGCCAGCACCCCGCGAACAGGAAACCCGTCGAAAGGCGGGTTTTTTTATGGGCGCTCGAAAAGGGTGCCGGCCGTGACTACCTGCCGCGCGAGCGCCGCCTCGACGGCCGCGAGGGTGGGCGGATCGGCACCCTCGCGGGCGCAGTTGAGCGCCGCAGCCGTGGCGGCAAAGCACATGGCCGTTTGCCATGCACCGTCGGTCAGCGCGCCGAGTTGCGCCGGATGCGCCACGCCCGCGGCAAGCAGCGCGACCGAGAGCCCGGCCGTGAAGGTGTCGCCCGCGCCGATGGTGTCGACCACCTCGACCCGCGGTGCCGGCACGGAAAGCGGCGCATGGCCGGTACGCCAGAGCGTGGCACCGGCCCCGCCCTGAGTGACGACCACCGCACGAGCGCCGGCCTGCAGGCATTGGGCCGCGAGTGCATCGATGGGCTGGCCAGGCGCCAGCAGCCCGGCGTCCTCGTCGCTGAGCTTCACGATGTCGGCCAGCTCGACCCAGCCTTGGACACGCTCGCGGTAGAACGCCATGTCGGGAACCAGGCTCGGCCGCACGTTGGGATCGAAGACGATCACGCAACGCCCGGCGTGGGCCGTGACGAGTTCCACGATGCGCGTCGCCGCGGGCTCCTGCAGCAGCGCGATCGAACCGAAGTGGAGGAAGCGGCATTCCGCAGGCAGCCGTGGCAGCGGCTCGGGCGCCCAGGTCGCATCGGCACTGCCGCGGGTGTAGAAGGCGTAGCGGTTGGTCTCAGGCATGCGCTCGACGAAGGCCAGTGTCGATGGCGCATCGCTGCGCAGGATGAAACGCGTGTCCACGCCGTTGCGTTCGAGAAAGCCCACCAGCCGCTCGCCGAACAGGTCGGTCGACAACTGCGTGAGAAAGCCGGTCGGCTCGCCCAGGCGCGCACAGGCCACGGCCGTGTTGAGCGGCGAGCCGCCCTCGTGGCCTACGAAGGTCAGGGCACCGGGCTCGCCAGCGGTGAAATCGATCAAGGCCTCGCCTGTGACTGCAATGCGCATGTGCGTGGATTCTCGTGCGGGTTGAGGCAGAAAACGAAAAGGCCGCTCGCGCGGCCCTTTGATGTGTGCGTGGGTGCTCAGACCGCCGGCGCGCCGTGTGCGTTGGTCTCGGGTTGCGTCGGCTGCACGAAGAAATAAATCAGCACGAGGTTGACGAGCGGAATGATCATCAGCAGCTGGAGCCATCCGCTCTTGCCGATGTCATGCAGGCGGCGTGCACCCACGGCGAGCACCGGCAGCAGGAACCCCAATGCCGCAATGAAGTAGACGTACTGGTGGATCAGGCTCGCGACAATGAGCACGGCCACCTCGGCCAATATGAACCACCAGAACTCCGAGCGCGACGCACGCCCGCTGAAATCGGTGTACTTGGCGAAACAGGTCTTGACGGCTGTTTGGAAATCCATTGAACGACTCCTCTTGATTGACCCCCGGGAAAGTTCCCGGGGCCGATCATATCGGTGCGTCATTCAATAGCGAATACAGCTTTTGGCGGGTTGCGAGATCGCAAACAAAAGGCCGCAGACGGCCGGACGGTCTACGTCCGCAGCCGTTCGAGCAGGCCCGCGGTCGAGGCATCGAGGCCCGTGACGTCGCCCGAGGCGAGGCGCGGCTCGATGTCCTTGGCGAGCACCTTGCCGAGCTCCACGCCCCACTGGTCGAAGCTGTTGATGCCCCAGAGCGCGCCGCTCGTGAACACGCGGTGCTCGTACATCGCGAGGAAGGCGCCGAGCGATTCGGGCGTGAGCTTCTCGAGCACGAAGAAGGTGCTCGGCCGGTTGCCCGAAAAGTTCTTGTGGCCGCCCGCGTCGAGCTGGCCGACCATCAGCGCTTGCGCCTGCGCGAGCGCATTGGCCAGCAGCTTCGGATGGTGACCGTCGAGGTCGTGCGCCGCGTCGCGCACCGCGACGAATTCGAGCGGGATCACATCGGTGCCCTGGTGCAGCATCTGGAAGTAGGCATGCTGGCCGTTTGTGCCCGGCTCGCCCCAGAGCACGGGCGAGGTACCCAGGCCCGGCGGCAGCGCCGCGCCGGTCGCATCGACCTGCTTGCCGTTGCTTTCCATCTCGAGCTGCTGCAGGTAGGCCGGCAGGCGCTTCAGCGCGCTGTGGTACGGCGCAATGCCGCGGCTCGTGAAGCGATGGAAGTTGCGGTACCAGACGTCGAGCAGGCCCAGGCGCACCGGCAGGTTCTGCGCGAGCGGCGCGGTGCGGAAGTGCGCGTCCATCGCGTGCGCGCCCGCGAGCAGCCGGCGAAAGCCTTCGGCGCCGATGGCGAGCGCGATCGGCAGGCCGATGGCCGACCACAGCGAATAGCGTCCGCCCACCCAGTCCCAGAAGCCGAAGGTGGTCTCGATGCCGAACTGCCTGGCGGCCTCGACGTTGGTGGTGAGCGCGGCGAAATGGCCGGCAATGTCGTTGCCGCCCGATTGCGCATACCAGCGCTTGGCCGAGAGCGCGTTCGTCATCGTCTCGGTCGTGGTGAAGGTCTTCGAGGCGATCAGGAACAGCGTGTGCTCGGGCGCGAGGTCGCGCAGCACGCCCGCGAGCTCGTGGCCGTCGACGTTCGAGACGAAGTGGAACCGCTTGCCGGGCGCCACGAATTCCGCGAGCGCCAGCACCGCCATCTGCGGACCGAGGTCGGAGCCGCCAATGCCGATGTTGACCACGTCGGTGATGGTGTGGTCCGCGCGCACCTTCTCGGCATAGGCCAGCATGGCGTCGAGCGTGGCATGCACCTCGCGCAGCTCGGCGGCCGTCTTTCCCGCGTTCGCACCAACCGGTGCGCGCAGTAGCGTGTGCAGCACCGCGCGGTCTTCGGTGCTGTTGATGTGCTCGCCCGCGAACATTGCGTCGCGGTGCGCCTCGAGGCCGCATTCTCCGGCCAGCCGCAGCAGCAGCGCCTCGGTGGGCACGTCGATCAGGTTCTTCGACAGGTCGGCAAAGACATGCGGCGCCTGCTGGCTGAAATGCTCGAAGCGCCCGGCGTCGTCGACGAAGGCATGGCGCACATCGAACTGCTTGCCCGCGGTGTCGAAGCAGGACTGGAGTTGCGCCCACGCGGGCGCACGGTCGCAGCGGAAGGTCATGGCCATCTTTACTTGCCGCTTTCCTGCATTAGCTTCTCGAGCTTCACGGCATCGGCCGCGAAGGCGCGGATGCCTTCTGCGAGCTTCTCGGTGGCCATCGCGTCCTCATTGAGCGCGAAGCGGAATGCGGCCTCGTCGTAGCTGAGCTTCTTCACCTTCGCCTCGGCGGCGGCCTTGCCCGCATCAAGCGCATGCGAAAGCGGCGCGTCGCTCGCGGCCAGTTCGGCCAGCAGTTCGGGGCTGATGGTCAGCAGGTCGCAGCCGGCCAGTGCTCGGATCTGGCCCACGTTGCGGAAGCTCGCGCCCATCACTTCGGTCTTGATGCCATGCTGCTTGTAGTACGTGAAGATTTCTCGCACCGACTTCACGCCAGGGTCGTTTGCGCCCGCATTGGCGGTCTCGTCCCATTGGCTGCCGGCCGACTTCTTGTACCAGTCGTAGATGCGGCCCACGAAGGGCGAGATCAGCTGCACGCCCGCCTCTGCGCAGGCCACGGCCTGGGCGAACGAGAACAGCAGCGTCAAGTTGGTGCGGATGCCCTTCTGCTCGAGAGCGCGCGCGGCCTGGATGCCTTCCCAGGTGGAGGCCACCTTGATGAGCAGGCGCTTTTCGGTGTCGATGCCCTCGGCCTTGTAGAGCGCCACGATGCGTTCGCCGCGCGCCACGGTGGCGGCCGTGTCGAAGGACAGTCGTGCATCGATCTCGGTCGACACGCGGCCCGGGATGATCGAGAGGATCTCGGTGCCGAAGCGCACCAGCAGGCGGTCGATGACCTCGTCGATCGGCTTGCCCGTGTGCTTGCCGACCGTCTCGTCGAGCAGTGGCCGGTACTCGGGCTTCTGCACCGCCTTGAGGATCAGCGACGGATTGGTGGTCGCGTCCTGCGGCTTCGAGATGGCGAGTTGCTTGAAGTCGCCGGTGTCGGCGACCACGGTGGTCCATTGGCGGAGGGCATCGAGTTGGTTCATGGCGAAAGATTATCCGGTCCGGGTGATGACAAGTCCTGCACGCAGTTGTGCAGGGGCCGATGTTTGTTTCTTCATTCATACCGTAGCACGGGTTCCCGCCCCCCTCCATCGGCCTTCCGCCGACAGGGTTGTCGGCGTTTTGCGCCGCGCTCCCCTACACGGGCTGTGGTCCGTCGCTGACGGCAGGCGCACCTCGGCGCGGGCTACCCTTTGCATTCGCCGGCTTCATGCTTTTCTTTTGCACCCGCAACACACAGGAGTGCCTCGCCCATGCCTTTCCGTCATCGCTCCGCGGCATCCGCCGCCGACAGCCGCGCTCCTTTCGACGACCGCCGCACCAGCCGCGCCATCGGTACCCTGGCAACCGCCTTCGTCGTGGGTGGCGTCGTCACCTGGTTCGCGCTCGGCGCGGGCCGGACCGCGCGCGCGCAACTGCCGGGCCCGCCGGATGGCGCGCCGCTCATGCGTGCACCGCTGCAGGTGGTGGCGCCGGTCGACCTTCAGCGCTACGCCGGCATCTGGCACGAACAGGCACGCCTGCCGAACCGTTTCCAGAAAGAGTGCAGCGGTCCCGTCACCGCGGAGTACACGCCGCAGCCCGACGGCACAGTGCAGGTGCGCAACCGCTGCGTACGGCCGGACGGCAACTTCGACGAGGCCGTGGGAACCGCGCGCGTGGTGCCGGTGGCGGGCCAGCCCGGCGCCGGCCGGCTCGAGGTGCGATTCGCACCGGCCTGGCTCGGCTGGCTGCCGATGGTCTGGGGCGACTACTGGATTCTCAAGCTCGACCGCGACTACCAGGTGGCGCTGGTCGGCACGCCCGACCGCGAGTACCTGTGGGTGCTCTCGCGCGCGCCGCGCCTCGAGGACGCCGCGCTCCAGGCCGAGCTCGACTACGCGGCCAGCCTGGGCTTCGACACCTCGAAGGTCGTTCTCACCGGCCGATAGGCGGCAGGTAACGGCCGAGCTGCGCGCCGAGCGCGGCCGGATGCGTGCAATGGATCGCATGCCAGCCGAAGGCGCGCGCCGCTTCGACGTTGGCGGCCGAATCGTCGATGAAGACAGTCTGCGCCGGCTCGAGCGCATGGCGCACCGCGAGCAGTTCGTAGATCTCGCGGTGAGGCTTGAGAAACTTCACGTCACCTGAGAAGACACCGCCGTCGAAACGCCGCATGAAGGCATGTCGGCGCTCGATGGCGCGCGCGTACGGCGCCGGCATGTTCGAAAGATAGTAGAGCCGGAGCCCCTCCCCCGCCGCGCGGCGGGCGAAGAGCCCCTCGAGCAGTTCGACCGTGACTGCGATCGGTTCGAGGCGCTCGCCCAGCGTGCCGAGCATCGCGTCGAGCTTCTCGCCCGGCAGCGACAGCCGCAGCGCCATGCGCGCGATGGCTTCGTCGAGCGAGCGGGTTCCGCAGTCGAAGCTCAGCCAGTCGTCATGTTGAAACAGCGCGCGGCCCAGCGCCGCCGCAGCAGCCTCGTTGGGCGCATTCTCGGAAAGGTGCGTCTGCACCAGCCGGGTGGGCTCCCAAGCCAGGAGCACGGCGCCAAGATCGAAAACCACGTTCATGGCGCCATTGTTTCATGGGCCTGTTGCAACGATCTTCCCGGCATCGGGGAGGCGCGGATCGAGCCGGGTGTTCCTGTTGCTCGGCACCTGAAACTGGCCATTGGCTGCGGCCAGCGCCTGCGCGGCAGGCGTCAGCGCCCATTTATAGAGTTTCGTGGCGGCATCGAGGTTGCGCGCGCCCTTCACGAGGCTCATGGCGCCGATCTCGGCACCGGTGCCGTCGGCCGGGACCACGGTTTCGATCGGAAAGCCCTGCATCTTCTCGGCGATGCCGTCGTGCACGAAGCCGATGGCCACGGCGGCCTCGCCGCGCGCGACGGCCTTCATCGGTCCGGCGGCCGAGCGGGTGTAGCGGGCCACGCTGCCGTGCAGCGCCTTGAGATAATTGAACGCCTTGTCCTCGCCCATGCGCCGGACCAGCGCGGCGGTCATCGCCTCGCCCGGGCCGCCCGGGGCCGGGTCGACCACCTGGACCACGCCCTTGTACGCGGGCCTGAGCAGGTCGGCCCAGGTCATGGGCACCGGGAGCTGCTTGCTGGCCAGCAGGTCGGGGTTGTAGCCAATGCCGAGCGGCGCCGCATGGAGGCCCACGCTCCTGTGCCCCGACTGCTGCGCCAGTTGCCGCGCCCACGGACGCAGCTGCGCGAGCGTCGGCGACCGGTATTCAAGCGTGAGGCCTTGCGCGGCCGCTTGAAGATGCGCCTTGGCCGCGCCGCCGAACCAGAGGTCGGCGCCGGGGCGGTCCCCGTCGGCGATCAGCTGGGCCAGCGCGTCGTCAGGGCCCTTGAGCGACATCCTGACGTGCGTGCCAGTGCTGCGCGCATACGCGGTGGCGACCGCGCTGCACCAGGCGGCCTGCACCGAGCAGATCACATCGACCGAGCCCTGCGCCGAGGCCGTCGACATCGCCATGCAGGCGGTTGCGAAAAGAAGCTTCTTCATCCGGAACCTTGCCGCCCTGAAACAAAAATAGGCCTCGTGGCCATGGTGAAGCGTAGCCGCCGTGCCGGCCTCATGAATCGGTACAAGTACCATTCGGTGGACGACAGAACCCCTCTGCATCCAGACACAAGGAAATTCGACCCATGAGCTTCGATCTCGTTCTGTTCGGCGGTACTGGCGACCTTGCATGGCGCAAGCTGATGCCCGCGCTGTTCCAGGCCTTCAGGCACGGCAGCCTGCCGAAGGACGGACGCATTGTCGGCGTGGCGCGCGACGATCTCTCGGACGACCAGTACCGCGAACTGATCCAGTCGCGGTTCAACGCGGTGGAGGGCGCCAAGCGCCCGTCGGCCGAGGAGTTCGAGAAGTTCGCCTCGCTGCTGCACTTCCTGCGCATGGACCTTTCGAAGCCCGACGACTACGCGCGCCTTTCCGACCTGCTGAAGCAGCGCAACGCCGACACGGTCGTGATGTACGTGGCCACCGCGCCGGCGCTCTTCACCCAGGTGGTCGAGCAGATCGCCGCGGCCGGCCTCAACGGCCCGTCGACGCGCGTGGTGCTCGAGAAGCCGCTCGGCCACGACCTGGCATCGAACCGCGCGATAAATGCGGCGGTGTGCAAGGTGCTCGACGAGAAGCAGGTCTTCCGCATCGACCACTACCTGGGCAAGCCCTCGGTGCAGAACCTGTTCGCGATGCGCTTCGGCAACGCACTGTTCGAGCCCATCTGGCGCCGCGAGCACATCGCCAACATCCAGATCACGATCGCGGAAGACCTGGGCGTCGAGAAGCGCGGCGCCTTCTACGACCAGACCGGCGCCTTGCGCGACATGGTGCAGAACCACGCGCTGCAACTGGTCTGCGCGATCGGCATGGAGCCGCCGATCAACTCGCATGCCGACGCGATCCGCGACGAGAAGCTCAAGGTGCTGCGCGCGCTCAAGCCCTGGACGCCCGAGACGCTGGGACTGCACGCGATCCGCGGGCAATACACGGCCGGCACGGCCTACGGCGAGCGCGTGCAGGGCTACAAGGACGAACCCGGCGTCGACCCCGAAAGCCGCACCGAGACCTTCGTCGCGCTGCGCACCGAGATCGCCAACTGGCGGTGGGCCGGCGTGCCGCTCTACATCCGCACCGGCAAGCGGCTGGCCTCGCGCGACGCGCGTATCGAGGTCAACTTCCGTCCCACGCCGCATGCGATCTACCGCGCGCCGGCCGGCGCGGTGAACAAGCTGGTCATCAACCTGCAGCCGCGCGACGGACTGGAACTGCACATGCTCGCGCAGGCGCAGGACAACCGGCGCGGCAACGGCCACCAGAGCGCCACGCAACTGGCGCCGGTGCAGCTCGACCTCGACTTCGACAAACGCTTCGGCTCGGAGCGCGTGGGCGCCTACGAACGGCTTCTGCTCGACGTGATCGACGGCCGGCTGAACCTGTTCGTGCGCAGCGACGAGCAGGAAGAAGCCTGGCGCTGGGTCGAACCGCTGATCGACAGCTGGGCTTCGGACGGCGTGCCGCGCCCCTATGCGGCCGGCACGTGGGGGCCGAGCGCCTCGAGCGCGATGATCGCGCGCGACGGCTTCTCGTGGAGCGAGGAGCAATAGCCCCTCAGACAGGCTCTCAGATCCGCCCCTCTTCCACGGCGTGGCAGGCGACCTTCACGCCGTTGATCTCCAGCAGCGCCGGGCGCTCTGCCGAACAGCGGGCATTGGCGTTGGGGCAGCGCGGGTGGAAGGCGCAGCCCGTGGGCGGGTTCAGCGGGTTCGGCACTTCGCCCTGCACCGGCGTGCGGGCACGCCCCGTGTGCTTCATCTGCGGGATCGCGTCGAGCAGCATGCGCGTGTAGGGATGCTGCGGTTCGGCGAAGAGCTTGCGCTTGTCGGCCACCTCGACGAGCCGGCCCAGATACATCACGCCGACCTGGTCCGCCACATGCCGCACCACCGCGAGGTTGTGCGAGATGAACAGATAGGTCAGGCTGCGCTGGCGCTGCAGGTCCTTCATGATGTTGAGCACCTGCGCCTGCACGCTGACGTCGAGCGCGGAGGTCGGCTCGTCGCACACCAGGAACTCGGGCTCGGTCGCCAGCGCGCGCGCGATCGAGATGCGCTGGCGCTGGCCGCCCGAGAACTGGTGCGGGTACTTCACGCCGTCGAGCGGCGAAAGGCCGACCGACTGGAGCAGTTCGCCCACGCGCGCGCGCAGCTCGGCCTTGTCGCTCAGGATGCCGTGCTCGCGCAGCGGCTCGCCGATGATGTCCTCGACGATCCAGCGCGGGTTGAGGCTCGCATAGGGGTCCTGGAAGATCATCTGGATGCGTCGGCGCAGCGTACGGCCTTCGGGGGTCTTGAACGCGGCATGCGCATCCTGCCCGTCGAACCGGAAGCCGCCACGCGTGGGCGCATACAGACCTACCAATAGGCGCGCCACGGTGCTCTTGCCGCAGCCCGATTCGCCGACCAGCGCGAGTGTCTTGCCGCGCTCGATCGAAAAGCTCACGCCATCCACCGCATGCAGCAGCACGCGCGGCTTGCGCTCGAGCACGCGGTTGAGCCAGGGCGGCGACACGTCGAAGGTGCGGGCCAGGTCGTGCGCGACGACGAACGGCTCGCTGCCTGCGGTGTCGCGGCTCTTGTCGTCGGCCGCGGGAAGCGTAGCGGTGCTCATCGGCTCACCTCGTCGAGTGGGGCTGCGGCATCGGGCACGGCGCGTTCGCCGGCCAGTTCCGCATCGTGGTGGCGGGCGGCCAGTTCGGCTTGGCCGCGGTGCGGATCGGTGGCATCGTGCAGCCAGCATGCGGCCCGCGTGGCGCCCGCATGCATGAGCGCGGGCCGCTCCGAGAGGCAGCGCGCGAAAGTGCGCGGGCAGCGCGGGTTGTAGGCGCAGCCCTCGGGAATGGCGTTGAGCCGCGGCATGGCGCCGTCGATCTGATTGAGCCGCTCGCGGTCGCTCGCCATGTCCGGGATCGAGGCCATGAGGCCCGAGGTGTAGGGATGCGCCGGCTGGTGGATGACCTCGTGCACCGGACCGATCTCGGCGATGCGGCCTGCATACATCACCGCCACGCGGTCGCAGGTTTCGGCGATCACGCCCATGTCGTGCGTGATCAGCATCACGGCCGCGCCGCGGTCCCTGCAGACGCGCTTGAGCAGCTGGATGATCTGCGCCTGGATCGACACATCGAGCGCCGTGGTGGGTTCGTCGGCCACGATCAGCTTGGGCTCGGCCGCGAGCGCGAGCGCGATCACGACGCGTTGGCGCATGCCGCCCGAGAACTGGTGCGGAAAATGATCGATGCGCTGCTCGGCGGCCGGAATGCCGGTGTCTTGCAACAGGCCGATGGCACGGCGCCGCGCCTCGACCTCGGTCACCGGCAGGTGGGTGCGGATGGTCTCGATCAGTTGCCGCCCGACGCTGTAGAGCGGGTTCAGCGAAGTCAGCGGATCCTGGAAGATCGCGCCGATCTTGCGGCCGCGGATCGGCCGCATCGCATCGAAGCCGAGGTTGTCGATGCGCTGCCCTTCGAGCACGATCTCCCCTCCGGCCACGCGGCCGGGTGGCTCGAGCAGCCCGATGATGGCCGCGCCGGTGAGCGACTTGCCGGCGCCCGACTCGCCGACCACGCCGAGGATCTCGCCGGGCGCGATGTCGAAGGAAATGCCGTCGATCGCGCGCAATGTGCCGCGGCGGTGCGGAAACTCGACCACGAGGTCTTTGACCTGGAGCAGTGTCATGGTGTCCTTCCTTGTCTGTGTCAGCGCAGGCGCGGATTGAGCGCGTCGCGCAGCCAGTCGCCGAGCAGGTTCACGCTGAGTGCGATCAGCACCAGCATCGCCCCCGGAAACACCGTGATCCACCATTCGCCCGAGAACAGGTACTGGTTGCCGATGTTGATCAGCGTGCCGAGCGAGGGCGACGTCGGCGGCACGCCGACGCCGAGGAACGACAGGGTCGCCTCGGTGATGATCGCGGTCGCCACCTGGATCGTCGCGAGCACCATCACCGGCCCCATCACGTTGGGCAGCACATGGCGCAGCATGATGCGCAACGGCGCCACGCCGGTCACGCGGGCGGCCTGTACGTATTCCTTGTTGCGCTCGACCATCGTGGAGCCGCGCACGGTGCGTGCGTACTGCACCCAGCCGGTCAGCGCGATGGAGATGATGAGCACGCCGAAAGCGAGCGATTCGTGCGCGTTCGGAAACAGCGCACGGCCCACGCCGGCGATCAACAGGGCGACCAGGATCGGCGGGAACGAGAGCATCACGTCGCACAGGCGCATGAGGAAGCTGTCGAGCCAGCCGCCGAAGAAGCCGGCCGCCAGACCGAGCACCACGCCGACGACCATCGAAATCACCACCGAGACGACGCCAACGATGAGCGAAATGCGCGCGCCGTAGATCACCGCCGACAGGATGTCGCGCCCCTGGTCGTCGGTGCCGAGCAGGTACTTGCTCGAACCCTCGGCCACCCAGGCCGGCGGCAGCCGGGCATCACTGAGCTCGAGCACGGCAAGGTCGAAGGGATTGTGCGGCGACACCCAGCCGGCGAATGCGGCGCAGAACACGCACACCAGTGCAATCAGTGCCGCGCCGATCGCCACCGGCGAGGTGCGGAAGCTGTGGCCGACATCACTATCGAGCCAGCGGACAAGCGTTTTTTTTAACATCGTGGGAAGCAAAAGGAATGGGCCCGCAAGAAGCGGGCCCATGGGGTCAGGCCACCGCGGCGCTCAGATGCCCGCTCAGGGCTTGATGCTCATCCACTTGAAGAACATGAAGTTGTCGGCGAGCTGCACCAGCTCGACCTTCTTGCTCAAGCCCCAGGCCAGCGACTGCTGGTGCAGCGGCAGGTGGCCGATGTCGTCGGAATGGACCTTGAAGGCCTGCTTGATCAAGTCGTTGCGCTTGCCCTTGTCGATTTCCGACAGGATCTGCTTGGTCAGCCCGTCCAATTGCGGGCTGCAGTACGCACCCAGGTTGAACTGCCCTGCGCCCTTGTCGTCGGGGCAGAACATCAGCGAAGCGAGCGCGTTGTGCGCGTCGTAGGTGGTCGGGGTCCATCCGAGCATGTAGAAGCTCGTGTCGCGCCGCAGGATCTTCGGGAAATAGGTTCCCTTGGTCTCGGCCGCGAGATTGATTTTCACGTTGATGCGCGCCAGGTTGGCGGCCACTGCCTGGCATATCTGGCCGTCGTTGACGTAGCGGTCGTTGGGGCAGTTCATCGTGACTTCGAAGCCCTGCGGATAGCCCGCCTCGGCCATCAGCTTCTTGGCCGCCTCGACGTCGTAGGGCATCCGCTTGTCCTGGTCCTCGGTCCAGCCGTTGATGCCGGGCCCGATCATCAGCGCGGTGGGCCGCGAGGCGCCGCGCATCACGGTGCGCTGGATGCCGGCGATGTCGATGGCCTGGTAGAAGGCCTGGCGCACGCGCTTGTCCTTGAACGGGTTCTTGCCCTTGACGTTCGAATAGAGCAGCTCGTCGCGCTTCTGGTCCATGCCCAGGAAGATGGTGCGCAGTTCGGGCCCGACGATCACGCGCGAGTTCGGGCTCGCGTTGATGCGGCCGATGTCCTGCAGCGGCACCGGCTCCATCACGTCGACCTCGCCCGAGACCAGAGCGGCCACGCGCGTGGACGGATTGGCGATCGGCGTGAAGATCACTTCCTGGACGTTGCCTTCGATCTTGCCCCAGTACTTGGCATTGCGCTCGAACACCGTGCGCACGTTGGGCTGCCGCTCGCGCACGCGGTACGGGCCGGTGCCGTTGGCCTTGAACGAGGCGGCGTTCTCGATGCCCTTGCGGCGGTCGACCGGCTGGACCGCCTTGTTCTCCTCGCACCACTTCTTGCTCATGATCGAGAACGTGGTGAGCGCGTCGGGCAGGATCGGCTGCGGGCCGGTGGTCTCGATCTCGACGGTGTGCGCGTCGACCTTGCGCACTTCCTTGATGTCGGACAGCGAGGCCTTCATGTCGGAGCCTTCGCCCTTGCCGCGCGCGATGCTGAACACCACGTCGTCGGCGGTGAACGGCGTGCCGTCATGGAACTGCACGCCCTTGCGCAGTTCGAAGCGCCAGACCGTCGGCGAACTCTGCTTCCAGCTGGTGGCGAGCAGCGGCGCCAGGCTCAAGTCCTTGTTGCGCCCCACGAGGGTTTCGTAGGCGTTGGCCGTCACGCTGAGCTGCAGCGACTCGTTGAGCGAATGCGGATCGAGCGAAAGCGCGTCTCCCTGGTTGGCGATCCGGATGGTCTGCGCACTGGCGACCAGGCTGACGGCGCCCAGGGCGCACAACACGGCGGCCGCAGCCACGTTCTTCCTGAAACTCATGGGAACACTCCTCGGGTTGGGATCAAAAATTTCAAGGCGCCGCGGTGGCGGCATCTTTCTCGGTCAACTCGCCGCGGGTGGCGGCCAGTGGCATGCCCTGCTCGATCAGGCCCGCGTGCAGCGCGGCGCCGAGCGGCAGGATCTCGTCGTTGAAGTCGTAGCGGCTGTTGTGCAGGAAGGCGCCATTTCGGGCGTCCTGGCCGATGCGCAGGTAGGCACCGGCCTTCTTCTGCAGCATGAAGGAAAAATCCTCGGCGCCCATGCTGGGCTCCATGCTGCGCTCGACGTTCGAGGCGCCGACCAGCGATTCGGCCACGTCGGCCGCGAACATCGCCTCGGGCGCGGTGTTGATGGTGGCCGGATAGATGCGTTCGTACTTGATCGTGGCGGTGGCACCAAAGCCCGTGGCCACCGCGGTGCAAAGCTCGCTGAGCCGCTGCTCGACCTGCGCCTGCACGCGCGCACTGAAGGTGCGCACCGTGCCCACCAAAGTCGCCTCGCCCGGGATCACGCTCATGGCTCCGAGGTCGCCGGCCTGCACGGCGCAGATGCTGACGACCGCGGCATCGATGGGCCGCACATTGCGCGACACGATGGTTTGCGCGGCCGTGATGATGTGTGCGGCCACCACCACCGGATCGATGGTCTGGTAGGCATGCGCGCCATGCCCGCCCTTGCCCTTGATCTCGATGGTCACGCGGTCGGCGGCGGCCATCATGGCGCCCCGGTTGATGCCCACCGTGCCCGCGGGCAGGCCGGGCCAGTTGTGCATCGCATAGACCGACTGCACCGGAAAACGCTCGAAGAGGCCGTCTTCGATCATCACGCGGGCGCCAGCCAGGCCTTCTTCGCCGGGCTGGAAGATCAGCACGGCGGTGCCGTCGAAGTGGCGCGTCTCGGCCAGGTAGCGTGCCGCGCCGACCAGCATGGCGGTGTGGCCGTCGTGTCCGCAGCCGTGCATCAGGCCGTCGTGGGCCGAGCGCCAGCCGAAATCGTTGTCTTCGCGCATCGGCAAGGCGTCCATGTCGGCGCGCAGACCGATCATTCGCCCGCTCGCGGTGGAGCGGCCGCGGATGACGCCCACCACCCCGGTCTTGCCGATGCCTTCGTGGATCTCGTCCACGCCGCAGGCGCGCAGCGCCTCGCGCACGCGCCGCGAGGTGTAGACCTCTTCGAAGCCGAGTTCGGGATGGGCATGCAGGTCGCGGCGGAAGGCCTCGATCTCGGGATAGAAACTCGCAATCTGCGCGAATGCCCTGCCGGCTGCGCGCAGCCGCGGTGCGGCAGCGGTGGTCGTTGTCATCTCAATGCCCTCCCGCCTTGCCGACGCGCAGCCGCGGGTCGACCACGAAATACAGCAGGTCGACCACGAGGTTGATCACCACGAAGATCAGCGCGATGAGGCACAGGTAGGCCGCCATCACGGGCACGTCGGCGAAGGTCACGGCCTGGATGAACAAGAGCCCCATGCCGGGCCACTGGAACACCGACTCGGTGATGATCGCAAAGGCGATGAGGCCGCCGAGCTGCAGGCCGGTGATGGTCATCACCGGCACCAGCGTGTTCTTCAGTGCATGGCCGAAGTGAATGGCGCGATTCGTGAGCCCGCGCGCCCGCGCGAACTTGATGTAGTCGGTGCGCAGCACCTCGAGCATCTCGGCGCGCACCAGCCGCATGATCAGCGTGAGCTGAAAGATCGCGAGCGTGACGGCCGGCAGGATGATGTGGTGCCAGCCGTCGGCACGGAACAGCCCGCTGGTCCACCACCCGAACTGCACCGTCTCGCCGCGTCCGAAGCTCGGGAACCAGCCCAGCGTCACGGCGAAAATCAGAATCAGCAGGATGCCGATCAGAAAGGTCGGCAGCGACACACCGAGCAGTGACACGGTCATGAACAGCTGGCTCAGGAAGGTGCCGCGGCGCAGCGCGGTGTACACGCCCATCGGAATGCCGACGAACAGCGCCAGCATGGCCGCGACCAGCGCAAGTTCGAGCGTGGCTGGAAAGCGCTCGCCGATAAGACGCGAAACCTTCGCGCCCTGGCGCAGGCTCAGGCCGAACTCGCCCTGCGCAGCATTGCCCAGAAAGCGCCAGAACTGCACGAAGAAGGGCTGGTCGAGCCCCAATGCGGCGCGCATTTCGCGGATCTGCTCGGGCTTGGCATCCTGCCCCAGCAGGAAGACGACCGGGTCGCCCACGTATTGGAAGAGAAGAAAGGCAATGAACGCGACCGCGATCATGACGATCACGGCCTGTATCAGGCGACGCAGGACAAAGGCAATCATTCAGCAAACAAAGTGAGCAGGCATGCTAGCAGTGCAAGGTGCGTGCCCGCACGGTGATTCCCCGGGGGTGCACGCCCCTGGTGCGCTTTCGCCACACTTGCGGCAAAGTGGAATTGCAATAAAAAAAGCCACCCGACTTGCGTCGAGTGGCTTTTTGAACTTTCGATCAAAGCTGGCTCAGGCCAGCCTCGAATTAGAAAGCGTGACGGATGCCGAAGTCGTAACCGGTCGAGTTCTTCGGGGTGAAGACGCCGGTGTTGATGAAGGCGGGGCCGCCGACGGTCAGAGCAGCACCGTTCTTGTTGCTGACGCGAGCGATCGTGGCGTACAGAGCCGTGCGCTTCGACAGGTTGTGCACGTAGCCGATGGCCAGCTTGTTGGCCTTCGGGTCGGCAATGCTCGGCTCGAACGGCAGTTGGACTTCGTTGAAGTCGTACTTGACGTGCGAGTAGGAAGCGCGGATCAGGCCAGCACCGACCGGCACGGTCACGCCGAGCAGGTAGCCGGTGAGGTCGGCGTCGGCAGCAGCCACGAACGGGGTCACTTCGTAGTCGACCTTGTTCTTCAGGCGCGACACTTCACCGAACAGCTTCACGGGACCGAAGTCATACGAAGCGCCAACATTCAGCGTGTTGACCTTGGTGGTCGTGCCAGCGTAGAACTGGTCGCCCACGGTGCTGGTGCCATAAGCCACAGCAACGTCCAGCGGGCCGTTGGCGTAGCCAAAGCGGCCAGCGATGTTACGGCCGGTACGCGAATTGTTCGCGACGTTCGGCGTAGCAAGGCCCGGATCGTACTTGGTCTTCTCGTGGAAGCCGTACTGCAGCTGACCGTAGAAGCCACCCAGGTTCGGCGGCAGGAAGTAGCCGATGGTGTTGCTTGCGCGGGTCGGGTGACCGAAGTCGGCGGCGGCCGTCTGGATCAGGTTGGTACCCACACCGTTGGTGCCGAACGGATCGAACACGGTGTTGTTCCAGAAGGTGGGCGTGTAGTCGCGGCCGAGGCGGACTTCACCGAAACCACCCGACAGGCTCACGGTCGAACGACGGTTGAACGTCGAAACGCCGGTAGCGCCATCGTCATTGGTGATCGGGGCTTCGAGCCAGAAGCTCGCGGCCAGGCCACCACCGAGGTCTTCCGTGCCACGGAAGCCCAGACGGCTGGAGTTGTAGCCCGAGTTGGCCAGTTCACGGCGGCTGACCTTGACGCTGCCTTGGTTCACGTAGAACGGGTTCAGGAACGTGGCGCCGTTCAGGTCACGCGACGAGCTCGAATAGCTGCTGATCGAAGCGTCGACCACGCCGAACAGGGTGACGGACGACTGAGCCGAGGCAACACCGGCAACAGCCAGGGCAGCCAGAGCAACTAGAGATTTTTTCATTGCAAGTTTCTCCAAGGTTAAACATAGGGCTCCGGTGCGAAGGGCTCACCGTGACTGGCACTTTGTGCTCCCACCGGACCCCGGGCCAACCTCCTTTTGGGAAGTTGATGCTATTGCACCAGAGCCGATGCGGCAGGGCAAAACAAATCGCCCGAAATCTCCGGCACCCCCTGCGTTTCGTTGCGGGACTGCAACAAAGGCCGAAAACACCCCGGAAACTCACGATGTGAAATGAAAGCAAGCACTATCTTGCCGCCCCTGCGCCTGGGTTTAAATTGCGGCATGTCCCTTTCGCTTGATCCCGTCCTGACCACGGCCGATGCAGCGCTGCGTACCCTTTTTGCGCGCCATCGCGCCAGCCGCGCCCTTCCCACACCGGTCCAGCCGCCCGGCGAAATGACCGATTCAGAGCGCCGCGAAGCCGGCGCGCTGATGCGGGTGAACCATGTGGGTGAGGTCTGCGCCCAGGCGCTCTATACCGCCCAGGCCGCGGTGGCGCGCGATCCCGTGCTGCGGGCGCAGCTGCTCGAAGCCTCGCACGAGGAGACGGACCATCTGGCCTGGACGCGCGAGCGGCTGGACGCGCTCGGCGCCCGGCCTTCCTTGCTGAATCCGCTCTGGTACGCGGGTGCATTTGGCCTCGGGCTCGTGGCCGGACGACTCGGGGATCCACTGAGCCTCGGCTTCGTGGCGGAGACCGAGCGCCAGGTCGAAGCCCACCTGGAGAGCCACCTCGGCCGGCTGCCGGCCGCCGACAGCGCCTCGCGGGCCGTGGTCGAACAGATGAAGGTCGACGAGGCGCGGCATGCCTCGCAGGCCGTCGCCGCGGGAGCGGCCGAATTGCCCGCACCGGCCAAGGCGCTGATGCGGATGGCCTCCCGTGTCATGACCACGGTGGCGCACCGCATCTGACCCAAGGCCGCGGCCTGCTCAGGTCTCGATCAGGTCGAAACTCGTGGTGATCTCGGCCGTCTTGGCCAGCATGATGCTGGCCGAGCAGTAGGTGTCGTGGCTGAGCGCAATGGCGCGCTCGACCGCAGCGGCCGGAATGTCTTTGCCGGCCACCGTGAAATGCATGTGGATCCTGGTGAAGACCTTCGGATCGGTCGGCGCGCGTTCGCTCGTGAGCTTGACGCTGCAGCGCTCCACGCGGTGGCGCCCGCGCTTGAGGATCAACACGACGTCATAGGCGGTGCAGCCGCCTGTGCCGGCGAGCACGGTCTCCATGGGGCGAGGCGCCAGGTTCTGCCCCCCGTTTTCGGGTTTGGCCGCATCCGGGGCGCCATCCATCGTCAGTACATGGCCGCTGCCGGTCTCGGCCACGAAACCCATGGCCGAACGGGTGCCGGCGTCGCCGGTCCAACTCACTGTGCATTCCATCTTCGTCGGGTCCAATCGGAACGTTCAGCAGTAACGTTTGCTGACATTCGTTTGTGTGTGGGAAAAGCGTCACTGCTTGTTGCAATGCAGCAAACAGCCGATATACTTTATTTCATCGGCACCCCGCTGTGCGCACCGGTTGTCTCCTCCACCCTTCCAATTGGTGGATTTAGCCCCGAGCCGCAAGGCCCGGGGCTTTTTTCTTGCCTGCTTGTGACGCGGCGCCCACCTCCACTCTAGTTTTTCGTTCGAAGGGCAGCTGTTCGCCTCGAAAAGGGCAGTTGCTCTGGCTGCCCTGGCTGTTGCCGGTGTTGCCTCGGCTCAGTCGTCCGTCACCCTGTTCGGCGTGGTCGACGCTTCGATCAGCAGCTATTCGAACAGCGCGAGCGATCAGCGCGATGGCTTCACGTACAACGCGTTCGGCTACCCGGTCGCGTACAACCCGGCCTTCGTGAATCGTGGCAGCGTCAAGACCAGCAGCCGCGGGCTGTCCACCGGCGCCTACAACAGCAGCCGTCTGGGTTTCCGTGGCACTGAAGACCTCGGTGGTGGCCTGGCTGCCAGCTTCTGGCTCGAAGCCCCAATCAAGAACGACGACGGTTCGGAAGGTGTCGCAACCTTCGCTCGCCGCTCCACCGTGAGCCTGTCGGGTGGTTTCGGTGAAATCCGCCTCGGCCGTGACTACGCGCCGACGTTCTGGAACCACACCGTGTTCGATCCGTTCGGTACCGTTGGCGTCGGCGGCAACCTCATCCAAACGGCTTCCAGCGCATTTGGCAACCCGACCCGCAACAGCAACAGCATTGGCTACTTCCTGCCGTCGAATCTGGGCGGCTTCTACGGTCAGCTGCAGTACGGCTTCCACGAGCAGACCAAGGGTGCTATCGACCCCACGACTTTGAACAACTCGCGCACCGGCCGCTATTTCGGCACGCGCTTCGGCTATGCCAACGGTCCTCTGGACGTCGCACTCGGCCTGGGAAGCGCGACCGTCGGCGATGACTACTACGCTGGCATCACCGAAAAGCTGAACATCGCCAACCTCGGTGCGTCGTATGACTTCGGCCCGGCCAAGCTGTTCGGTCAGATCTCACGCTCCAGCTACAAGACCGACTTCGACAGCACTACTGCCAACTTCACTGCATCGTCGACCTCCGACCGTCTCAATGGCTGGTTGGTGGGCGTGACCGTCCCGGTCGGCGCAGGCCTCATTCGCGCTTCGTACTCCGGCGTGAAGTACAAGCTGAACGACAACGTTCTCAGCAACCTGCCGGACCCGAAGGCCAACAAGCTCGCGCTGGGCTACGTCCACAACCTGTCGAAGCGCACGGCCCTGTACGCAACGGTCGCTCGTGTAACGAACAAGGACGGTGCAGGCCTGACGGTCGGCGGCCCGAAGTTCTTCAACAACACGGCTGGCGACTTCACCCCGAAGGGCTCCACCGGCTACGACTTCGGCATCCGCCACGCGTTCTGATCGCGACCTGACGCCATGCTGGCCCTCGCCAGTTCACGTTGCGTCAGATTCAAGCCGCCCTGCGCAAGCCGGGCGGCTTTTTGGCTTTTCTCAGTTCACTCGGCTTCGCCTGCTTTGCAGCAGCCCCACATTCATTTCTCCGCTCAACACCGAAGCGTAGAAACGTTCGACCATGTTCACGCTTGTGCGCGCGTTTCGCGCCAAGGTCAGCATGTCGATGCCCTGTCCATAGAGCAACCGCAACGTGATCGCGGTGTGACGCAAGCAATAGAGCGTCCTCGATTGGCCGAGCGGTCCCTTCTCGAGGCCTTTGACCTTGAGGGCCCAATGGAACAGGAAATTGAGCACCGCCAATGCGTGCTCGCGATTCTTCAGGTGCGGCATGAAGATGTAGTCATCGGGCGCCGCAGTGCCCTCCTTGCGCCGGCGGGCAAGCAGACATTCGTAAACCCGTACTGCGGGACGCAAGCTCACGATGGGCTGACTGTGCCGCTTGGTTTCCGGCAGGTTCATGCGCAGATAGACATGCTTGCCGCGTACGACCTCGATGTGCTTGTGCTTCATGAGCTTGATGTCGCTCGGACGCACGAAGGTATTGACCATCCAGCGAATCAGCCACGGCAGTTCCTCCGGCATGACGAGCAACTCCCGTGCAATCCAGAAACGATCGCCTGCGCCGAGCTCGTCGAGCACCGGGTGCGACAGTCCACGCAACTTGCGCGCAGCGGCCACAACCGCGCGGTACTCCGCCACGCTGAAGCTGCCACGCGGCTGACTGCGCACCTTGACCTTCGGAAAAGGCGGTGCCGCGCGAAGCACACCCGTGCTCACGCCATGCACCACGACCTTCCGCAACAGCACGAGGTACTGCGCAATCGTCGTGCTGGTGAAGCCTTGCTCGCCGAGGTGATCGATCAGGCGTTGTGCATCCGCCGTCGAGAAGTCTTGCGCGCGCACCGAACCCAACAGCGGAAGGATGTGGGCATTCAATCTGTTGCCCATCACCTGCCAGGTGGGACGTCCGATTTCGCCTCGCTGCACACGCGCGGCTTCTGCTTGCATTAACCCTCTAGAAAGGTCACTGACAAGAACTGATAACAAATTTTGCTCATCTGTTAACCGAACGGCGGACGTATGGATCGCGGGATAGGCTCGTTCAAAAAAAACCTGAATCGTTAGCGGCAGAGGCTCTAAAAGAGATATTTATGACATTTGTGTCCATGTCATATCCGTAAGCAATCTCGATGCCTCTTATGATGATGCGTTATCAATTTAAAACTCCCGTGGAAATAACGTGCGCGATGTACCTGCGGCGCTGACGCCCGCCGACTATCTCAGAAAAATCCTGAATGCCCGCGTTTACGATGTAGCAGTCGAATCTGCACTCGAGAAAGCCAACGCACTCAGTGAGAGGCTCGACAACACGGTGTTGCTCAAGCGCGAAGACCAGCAACCGGTCTTCAGCTTCAAGCTGCGCGGTGCCTACAACAAGATGGCGAACCTCACGCCAGAGCAGCTTGCGCGCGGCGTGATCTGTGCGTCGGCCGGCAACCATGCACAAGGCGTGGCGCTGGGGGCGCGCAAGCTCGGCACGCGTGCGATGGTGGTGATGCCCGTCACCACGCCGCGTCTCAAGATAGATGCAGTGCGTGGCTTCGGCGGCGAAGTGGTGTTGCATGGCGACAGTTATTCCGACGCCTATCTGCATGCGCTCGAACTGCAGGCGCAGCAGGACCTCACCTTCGTGCATCCCTTCGACGATCCCGATGTGATCGCGGGACAAGGCACGATCGCGATGGAGATCCTGCGCCAGCACCAGGGCAGACTCGACGCCGTGTTCGTTGCGATCGGCGGCGGCGGCCTGATCTCTGGCGTGGCCAACTACATCAAGGCATTGCGTCCCGAGATCAAGGTGATCGGCGTGCAGATGAACGACTCCGACGCAATGATGCAATCGGTCGCGGCGCACCAGCGCGTGAGCCTGCCCGATGTCGGGCTGTTCTCGGACGGCACGGCGGTCAAGCTCGTGGGCGAGGAAACCTTCCGCATCGCAAGCAACCTCGTCGACGACTACATCGCTGTCGACACCGATGCCGTGTGCGCAGCCATCAAGGACATCTTCGTCGACACGCGCAGCATCGTCGAGCCGGCCGGCGCACTCGCGGTGGCGGCAATCAAGCAGTACGTGGGCGAACAGGGCCGCCACGGCGAGACCTATGCGGCGATCCTGTGCGGCGCCAACATGAACTTCGACCGGCTGCGCTTTGTCGCCGAGCGCGCCGAGGTCGGCGAAGAGCGCGAGGCGCTGTTCGCCGTCACGATTCCCGAAGAGCGCGGCAGCTTCCGCCGGTTCTGCGAACTCGTCGGAGAAATGCCGGCTGGCGCGTCGCCGCAAACAGGTTCAGCCGGCGGCACGCTGCGCAACGTGACGGAGTTCAACTACCGCATCAGCGATGCGGCGAAGGCCCACGTGTTCGTGGGGCTGACGACGTCCACGCGCGGCGAGTCGGCCACGATCGCGCAGACCTTCAATGCCCACGGATTCGACGCGCTCGACCTCACGCACGACGAACTCGCAAAGGAACACCTGCGGCACATGGTGGGCGGCCGCACCGGCCTCGCGCACGACGAGCGCCTGCTGCGTTTCATCTTTCCGGAGCGACCGGGCGCGCTGCTCAAGTTTCTGAGCCTGATGCGGCCGAACTGGAACATCAGCCTGTTCCACTACCGCAACCAGGGCGCCGACTACGGCCGCATCCTCGTGGGCCTGCAGGTGCCGGCGAGCGACGCCGCGGCGTTCGAAGCGTTTCTCGAAACGCTGGGCTATCCCTGGGTGGAAGAAACCGCGAACCCTGCGTACCGCCTGTTCCTGCAGGCCTGAGCCAGTCGCCGGTCCGGTCGGCTATTGCGCGGGCTGTTGCTGTTGTTGCTGCCCAGGCGGCGGCGCCATGACCGCCGGCATGGTAGCGGGCAGCAGACCCACCGGCGCCTGTTCCGGCGATGCTGGCTGGACTGGCGGTGTTTGCGCCATCGGCAAACCTGCCGGCGCAGGCGGAATCACTGCTGGAGCGCTTCCGACGGCGATCGGCGCACGCACGGGCAGTTGCAGCGTGAACGCCGCCGGCCCGTCCGCCTGCGCGCCGAGCGTCGCGGCACGCACATCCACCGACTGCAGCACGTAGCTGTCGCCGACGCGCGAACCGACGCGGAACGGGCGCGGCGGCTTGCCGTCGATCGAGATGAGGGCAGCACCCTGATTGGACGGATCCGCCACCACGCCCGAAAGTGCGAAGCGGCTCGCCGCCGCGGGCGCCTCGGGCGCCATCTGCTCCGCCGGAAGCGCACCGAACAGCCGTGCGATCGCATCGGCGTCGGCAGAGACCGCCGCACGCGGCAGGGCCGCCGCTGCGGCCACGGGTTCGGCCGGGCTCGCGAGCCGGAGCCCCCAGAACACGGCCGCGCCCGCGGCCAGTGCCCAGAGGCCCGTGGTGGCGACCGGGGCATGCCAGCGCGCAGCGGAATAGGGACTTGTCATGGCCGCGGATTATCATGCAGCGGGCCTTCCGAAACATGTTCTTCCCGATATGAAAAAAATCCTTCACGAGACCATCCGCACCGCCCAACGCGGCTTCACGCTGATCGAGCTGATGGTGGTGCTGGTCATCATCGGCGTGCTGGCCGCGCTGATCGTGCCGAACGTGATCGAGCGGGCCGATGATGCCCGCGTGACCGCCGCCCGCACCGACATCAACAACCTGATGCAGGCGCTGAAGCTCTACCGCCTCGACAACCAGCGCTATCCCACGGCCGAACAGGGCCTGCAGTCGCTGCTCGTGCGGCCCACGGCCGGCCCCGCGGCACCGAACTGGAAGCCTTATGTCGAGAAGCTGCCGAACGATCCCTGGGGCCATTCCTATCAGTACATGAATCCGGGCATCAAGGGCGAGATCGACGTGCTCTCCCTCGGTGCCGATGGCCAGGCCGGCGGCGAGGGCAAGAATGCCGACATCGGCAGCTGGCAATAGGCGCCGCAGCGGCTTCACGCTGCTCGAGCTCATCGTGGTGATCGCCATCATCGCGGTCGCCACGGCAGGCGTGAGCTTCGCCATGCGCGACAGCAGCGCTGCCCAGCTCGACCGCGAAGCCGACCGGCTGGCCGCGCTGCTCGAGTCGGCCCGCGCCCAGTCGCGCGCGAGCGGCGTCGCGGTGCGCTGGCGCCTCGTCGAGGGCGGCAATTTCGTGTTCGAGGGCCTGCCGCCCGATGCGCTGCCCGGCGGCTGGACCACCAACGGCATCAGTGCCCAGGCCGCGCTGGCGAATGGCGCTCCCATCGCTGCGGTTCAACTGGGGCCCGATCCGATCATCGCGGCCCAGCAGATCCTGCTGCAGGCCGAAGGACCGCCAGCGCGCTCGCTGCGCATTGCGACGGACGGCCTGCGCCCCTTCACGGTGTCCACGCCATGAGCGCCGCGCCGGGCTGCCCCCGAGCAAGCTCGCTCCCGCCTGGCGGGAAGGCGCGCAGCGCCAAGGGTGCACCATTGACCCCCGCGCGGCGCGCCCGCCACTGTTGCGGATTCACGCTGATCGAAGTGTTGATCGCACTCGGCATCGTCGCGCTTGCGCTCGCGGCGGGTTCACAGGCCACGATGTCGCTCACGCGCAATGCCCAGCGCCAATCCGACCTGCTGCTGGCCGACATCTGTGCCGAGAACGAACTCGCCAAGGTGCGGCTCGCGCGGCAGATGCCGCCAGTGGGCGATTCGGGTTCGATCTGCGTGCAGGCCGGCGTCTCGTTCAACGTCACCACCGCCACCATCGCCACGCTCAATCCGAACTTCCGGCGCGTCGACGTGCAGGTGCGCGACGAGGCCGATGCGCCAGTGCTGCGCGTCTCGACCGTGGTGGGCCGCTTCTGATGTCCGACCGTTTCGCGCGCCGACAAGGCCCTTGCGGCTTCACGCTGATCGAACTGCTGGTGGCCATCGCGGTCATGGCGCTGCTGGCGCTCGTGAGCTGGCGCGGGCTCGACGGCATGTCGCGCGCCACCACCCTGAACCAGCAGCGTGCCGATGCGGTGCTCACGCTGCAGACCACGCTGGCGCAATGGAGCGCCGACCTCGACGCGGTCACCGCGCTCGCGCAGACGCGCCCCATCGACTGGAACGGCCGCGTGCTCCGGCTCACGCGTCGCGGCGGCGACGAGGCCGCTCCCACAGTGCTCGTGGTGGCCTGGACGCTGCGCAGCGGCGCCGACGGCACGCGCTGGCGACGCTGGCAATCGCCGCCCTTCTCCACGCGGGGTGAGTGGCAGCAGGCCTGGAACATGGCGGGCTCGTGGGCGCAGGACGGCGGCGGGGCGGCCGGCGGCGAGGTTGCGCTCATGCCAGTCGACAGCTGGCAGCTCTACTACTTTCGCGAGAACGTCTGGGCGCCCGCCGGCGAGCTCCCAACCGCTCCACCCACCCCATCCAACCCTGCCAATCCGCTTCGCGCCACGGTGAACATGCCGGACGGCGTGCGCCTGGTGCTCAACCTCTCGCCGGGCGACGGGCTCGCGGGCATGCTCACGCGCGACTGGGTCAAGCCCACCGTGGGAGCGCCAAGGTCATGAGCACATCGCCCAGGCTCGCGCGCCCTCGCCAGCAGCGTGGCGCCGCACTGCTCGCGGCCATGCTCACCGTGATGCTCGTCGCGACCTTCTCGGCCGCGGCGCTGTGGCAGCAATGGCGCGCCTCCGAGGTCGAGGCCGCCGAGCGTGGCCGCGTGCAAGCCGCATGGGTGCTGGTCGGCGCGCTCGACTGGTCGCGCCTCATCCTGCGCGAAGACGGCATGACTGGCGGCCCCGATCACCTGGCCGAGCCCTGGGCCGTGCCCCTCGCCGAGGCGCGGCTCACGAGCTTTCTGTCGGCCGAGAAGAACGTGGCAAGCGACAACCTCGAAGGACTGCCCGACGCCTTTCTTTCGGGCCGCATCGTCGATGCGCAGTCCAAGCTCAACATCCTGTCGCTGGTCGACGGCAACAAGCCGGTGCCGGCCAGCGTCGCGACCTTCACCAAACTGTTCAACATCCTCGGCCTGCCGGCCTCCGAACTCAGCGCAATGACTGCCTCGCTGCTGCGCACGATGGCCACCGCCGCCGATGCGGCAGGCGACGGTGCCGGCGGCGGCGCGGCACCGTTGATGCCGCAGGAAATGTCGCAGCTCGTATGGCTCGGCCTTTCGCCCTCGACAGTGGCCGCGCTAGAGCCCTACGTCACCGTGCTGCCGGTGCGCACGCCGCTCAACATCAACACCGCGAGTGCCGAGGCCATCAGCGCCAGCCTGCCGTCGCTGAGCATCAGCGACGCGCGCCAGGTGGTCGAGAAGCGCACACTCGCGTTCTTTCGGCAGATCACCGATGCCAACCGCGCGCTGCCGAATGGTGGTTCGCAGTTCAATGCCGCCCAGCACAGCGTGAGCACCCAGTTCTTCGAGGTCTACGGCCGGCTGCGCATCGACCGCACCTGGGTCGACGAGCGTTCGCTTCTGCAGCGCGACGGCATCACCGTCAAGACCATTTGGCGCCACCGCGGTGCCGGCCTTGCCGCGACGCCGCCGGCCAGAACCTGAGGCGGGTTTTTCATCGATTCTCTTGCATTCATTAATCTTCCAACGCGCGCCGCACCTGGGTTACTAGCTATCGAAAAAATAGCGCTTTCAGGACGCCCGACCCTACAATCACCCGCCCTTCCGAATTCGAAATGACACCGCTGCTGCTCATTGCCCCCCTCGCCCCGGCGGATGCCGCGGGCGAGTACGACTGGGCCCAGGCGGGCGATGACGGCATCGCATTGCGCGACCATGGCCGCGCCCTGCGCGCGCTGCTGCCTGCCGGCGCCGAAGTCACGCTCGGCGTTCCCGCCGCAGCGCTTTCGTGGCATCGCGTCACGCTGCCCAAGGGCAGCATGGGAAGCGCATCCAAACTGCGCGCGGTGCTCGACGGCCTGCTCGAAGAGCGCCTGCTCGATGAACCCGAAGCCCTGCACTTCGCGCTCGAGCCCGAGGCCAAGGCCGGCGTGCCGGTCTGGGTCGTGGCCTGCAACCGCATCTGGCTGCGCACGCTCGTGCAGGGCCTCGAATCCGCAGGCCGGCGCGTGGTGCGCATCGTTCCCGAATTCACGCCGCAGCCGCTCGATGCCCCGCCGCTGCTGCAGGTCACCGGCGAAGCCGACGCACCGATGCTCACCGTGTGCGACGCTGACGGCGTGGTCTCGCTGCCGCTCGCGGGCGCCGGCCTCGCGCTCTCGGGCACCGTCCCGCTCGACACGGCCGTGATCACCGCCGAGCCCGCCGTCGCAGAAGCTGCCGAGCATCTGCTCGAGCGCCGGCTGCCGATCGTGCAGGCGCCGCAGCGCTGGCTCCAGGCTGCGCGATCGCCTTGGGAGCTCGCGCAGTTCGATCTCGCCGCCACCGGCCGCGCACGCGCCGGCAAGAAGTTCGCGTCGGTGCTCCAGACGCTGCGCCACGCGCCCGAATTTCGCGCCGCGCGCTGGGGCGCCGCTGCGCTGCTGCTGGTCCAGTTGATCGGCCTCAACGCCTGGGCCTGGAAGGAGCGGCAGGCGCTCGACGCCAAGCGCCAGGCCGTGAACACCATGCTGACCCAGACCTTCCCGTCCGTGAAACTCGTGGTCGACGCACCGTTGCAGATGGCGCGCGAGGTCGCGGCGCTGCAGCAGGCCGTGGGCGACGTCGCCGGCAGCGATCTCGAACCGATGATCGGCGCGCTCGCGGGCAACCTGCCGCCGGGCCGCATTCCCACCGCCATCGACTTCAGTGCCGGCCAGCTGCGCCTGCGCGGTCTGGCGCTGCAGCCGTCCGAACTCACGCGCCTGTCGGGCACCCTGGGCCCACGCGGCTACAGCGTGCGCGCCGAAGGCGATCTCCTGCTGGTGCAGGCCGAGGGGACGCGATGAACGCCAGCGAACAACTCCGCGCGCGGTGGGCCGCACTCGAACAGCGCGAGCGGCGCATGGTGGCCATCGCGGCTGCGCTCGTCGCGCTGGCGCTGCTGTGGTGGATCGCCCTGGCCCCCGCGCTGCGCACCTTGGCGGCAGCGCGCACCGAGCACGCGAAGCTCGACGCACAGCTGCAACAGATGGCGAGCTTGCAGGCGCGTGCCAAGGCACTGCAGGCTCAGCCGCGCCTCACGCGCGACGACGCGCTGCGCGCGCTCGAAACCTCCGTGCGCCAGAGCCTCGGCGGCAATGCCCAGCTCATGACCGCGAGCGGCGACGGGGCAGCCACGATCACGCTGCGCGCCGCACCCGCCGATGCTGTCGCGCAGTGGCTCACGCAGGCGCGTGGCAATGCCCATGCGGTGCCGCGCGAAGCCCATCTCACGCGCGCTGCCGCCGCGCCGCCGGCCGCCGGCAAGAACGAACCCGCGACTCCGGCCGTGCGCTGGGAAGGCACCTTCGTGATGGCGCTGCCCGCCGCCCGATGAGCCAGGCTTGGTGAACCCATCACATGCTGAAGCGCTCTCCACTTTCTGAACCGGCGCCGCGACGCGGCTGGCGCTGGGCCCTGCTCGGCCTCGTGATCGGCGCGCTGGTCGCGCTCGTGCTGTTCGCGCCCGCACGCTGGCTCGCCGCGGGGCTGTCGAACTGGAGCCAAGGCCGTCTGCTGCTGGTCAATGCACGTGGCACGGTCTGGAACGGCACCGCGGCCGTGGTGCTCGCAAGTGGCGCGGGCGGCGCCGAAGCGGTCTCGTTGCCCGGCCTGCTCAACTGGCGCATGCGCCCGGGCTGGGGCGGCCTGTCCGCCGCGCTCGACCTGCCCTGCTGCGCCGCCCGGCCGCTGCAGCTCAGGGCCAGCCCGCGCACCAACGGCCTGCAGCTCCAATGGGGCGACGGCAGCTCGCGCTGGCCCGCGAGCCTTCTGACCGGGCTCGGCGCACCGTGGAACACGCTCAGGCTCGAAGGCACGCTCGACCTCTCCACGCGCGGGCTCGCCATGCAGTGGGACGGGCCGGTGCTGCGCATTGCCGGCCAGGCCACGCTCGATGCCACCGACGTTTCATCAAGCCTGTCTACCCTCAAGCCGATGGGCAGCTACCGGATCACGCTCGAGGGCGGCAACCGGCCCACGCTGCTGCTGAACACGCGCGAAGGCAGCCTGCAGCTCAACGGCAGCGGCAGCTGGAACGGCACGGCCTTCCGCTTCAACGGCGAAGCGAGCGCTGCTGCGGGGCGCGAAGACGCGCTCTCCAATTTGTTGAACATCATCGGACGCCGCGACAACGCGCGTTCGATCATCACCCTGGGTTGACCATGAAGAAGCCTCCGACCACGCTCGGCATCGTTGCACTCGCCGCGCAGATGCTGATCGCTGCCACCCTCGTGCAGGCCGTGCCGCCCGCCTTCGCGCAGGCGACCGGCGGCGCGCCGCGGCGCGGCGAACCCATCACGCTCAATTTCGCGAACGCCGACATCGAGGCCGTGGCGCGCACCATGGCGGTGGTCACGGGCCGCGACGTGGTGGTCGACCCGCGCGTCAAGGGCACGATGAACCTCGTCACCGACCGCGCCATCGCACCGGCGGCGGCGTTCAACCAGTTCGCCTCGGCGCTGCGCCTGCAGGGCTTCGCGATCGTGGAGGCCGAAGGGCTCTACAAGGTGGTGCCCGAGGCCGACGCCAAGCTGCAGACCCAGAGCGTCAGCACCGCAACGCCCGGCGCCTCGGTGGCCGACAGCCAGATCGTCACGCAGATCTTCAGGCTCAACTACGAATCGGCCAACAGCCTGCTGCCTGTGCTGCGGCCGCTGATTCCGCCCAACAACACGATCAACGTGAACCCGGGCAACAACTCGCTCGTGATCACCGACTACGCAGGCAACATGCGGCGGCTCGCTCGCATCATTGCGGCGCTCGACGTGCCGAACGCCTCCGACATCGAGGTGATTCAGCTCAAGCATTCGATCGCCACCGATATGCTGCCGCTGATCACGCGGCTGATCGAGGGCGGCGGCTCGGGCGCGCCGGGCACCGCGGCACCGGGTGCGGCCGATGCGTCGTTCCGCACCACGCTCATGGCCGATCCGCGCAGCAATGCGCTGATCCTGCGCGCGGCCAATCCCGCGCGCGCAGCGCTGGTGCGCACGCTGGTCGAGAAGCTCGACCGCCCGCCGGCCGAAAGCAGCAACGGCGCGGCCGGCAACATCTACGTGGTCTACCTGAAGAATGCCGACGCGGTGCGCCTCGCGGCCACGCTGCGTGCAGCCATGGCCGCCAACCAGATGCCCGGCATGCCCGGCGCCCCGGGCGCTGCCGGCGGGGCCGCGAGCACACCGCAGGCGCAGGCGAACATGCCGCAGGCCATGTCCATGTCGGTCGGCCTCAATGGCCAGAGCGGTTCGCCGGCCGCCAACGCGCCGCTCAACAATGCCAACCAACCCTCGACCGGCGGCCAGATCCAGGCCGACCCGTCGACCAACTCGCTGATCATCACCGCGCCCGAGCCGCAGTACCGGCAGATGCGCGCGGTGATCGACAAGCTCGACGGCCGGCGCGCGCAGGTCATGATCGAGGCGCTGATCGTCGAGGTGAGCGCCGACAAGGCCGCCAACTTCGGCGTGCAGTGGCAGAGCGCGCTCGGCAACAACGCGGTCATCGGCACCAATTCGAGCCTCGCGAGCGCCAACATCCTCGCGCTCACGCAGGCGCTGGCCACACGCGATGTGGCCAACATCCGGCCGTCGTCGGGTTTGAACCTCGGCATCGCCGGCAAGATCGGCGGGCAGTACATCCTCGGCGCGATCGCGAACTTCTTCAACAGCGACGGCGACGCCAACGTGCTCTCGACGCCCAACCTGCTCACGCTCGACAACGAAGAGGCCAAGATCGTCATCGGCCAGAACGTGCCCTTCGTCACGGGCCAGTACGCAAGCACCTCGGGCTCGGTGGGCATCAACCCGTTCACCACGGTCGAGCGCAAGGACGTGGGCCTCACGCTGCGCGTGCGCCCGACGATCAACGAGAACGGCACCGTGAAGATGACCATCTTCCAGGAGATCTCCACCGTCGCCGGGAACACCATCAACAACCCCAACGGCCCCACCACCAACAAGCGCGCGATCGAATCGAGCGTGCTGGTCGAAGACGGCGGCCTCATCATGCTCGGCGGACTGCTGTCGGACGACTACAGAAACACGATCGAGAAGGTGCCGTTGGCAGGCGACATCCCGGTGTTCGGCAACCTGTTCAAGAACGAGGTTCGTTCGCGCGTCAAGAGCAACCTCATGATGTTCCTGCGGCCGGTGGTCATGCGCGATGGCGCATCGAGCGAAGCCTTCGCCTACGACCGCTACGACGAGATCCGCGGCATGCAACAGCGCGCCCAGCCCAGCACCGACAACATCATGCTGCGCGGCGTCGACGCCGCGCCCGTGCTGCCCGAGGCGGCGCTGCCGCGCGCGGCGGCTCGCCAGAGCGAGAGCGGCAACCGCAGCGACCGCATCATGGGCACGCAGCTCATTCCCCCGCCCGCCCCGCCGTCAGACACCCGCACCCTGCGCCCCAGCCCGCTGCGCGGCGCACTGCCGCCCACGGCCGATCCGAGCACCGCGCGCGAACTGCCCTGAAGCCGACCACCGCCATGCGCCATCCCCTGCCCTACGCGTTCGCCCGCAGCCAGCAATTGCTGCTCGAGGAAACCGACGACGGCCGCTACACGCTCTGGATGTCGCGCCTGCCTTCGCGCAGCGCGCTCGGCGAGGTCACGCGCAAGTACGGCGTGCATGCCTTCGAGGTGCTCGACCCCGGCCCGCTCGCGCAGCGCATCAGCGCGGCCTACGCGCAGGGCGAATCGAGCGCCGCCGCGGTGGTGAGCGAAGTGCAGAGCGACGCCGATCTCTCGCGCATGATGCAGGAGCTGCCCGCGGTCGAAGACCTGCTCGAGAGCGCGGGCGACGCGCCGATCATCCGCATGCTCAACGCGCTGCTCACGCAGGCCGCGCGCGACGGCGCGAGCGACATCCACATCGAGCCGTACGAGCGCACCTCGTCCGTGCGCTTTCGCATCGACGGCACACTGCGCGAGGTGGTGCAGCCCAACCGCGCGCTGCACGCGGCGCTGATCTCGCGCCTGAAGATCATGGCCGACCTCGACATCTCCGAGAAGCGGCTGCCGCAGGACGGCCGCATCTCGCTGCGCATCGGCACGCGCGCGGTCGACGTGCGCGTCTCCACGCTGCCGAGCGCGCACGGCGAACGCGCGGTGCTGCGGCTGCTCGACAAGACCGAATCCAAGCTCACGCTCGAATCGGTCGGCATGCAGGGCGACACGCTCGATCGCTTCGAGCGGCTCATTGCGCAGCCGCACGGCATCATCCTCGTCACCGGCCCCACGGGCTCGGGCAAGACCACCACGCTGTACGCGGCGCTGGCGCGGCTCGACGCCGGCCGCAGCAACATCATGACGGTCGAAGACCCGATCGAATACGAACTGCCGGGCGTGGGCCAGACGCAGATCAACGCCAAGATCGAACTCACCTTCGCCAAGGCCCTGCGCGCGATCCTGCGGCAGGACCCCGACGTGATCATGATCGGCGAGATCCGCGACTTCGAGACGGCGCAGATCGCGATCCAGGCCTCGCTCACCGGCCACCTCGTGCTCGCGACACTGCACACCAACGATTCGGTCAGCGCCGTCACGCGCCTGACCGACATGGGCGTGGAGCCGTTCCTGTTGAGCTCGTCGCTGCTCGGCGTGCTCGCGCAGCGCCTCGTGCGCAAGGTCTGCACCGCCTGCGCGGGCGCCGGCTGCGACGTCTGCGGCCAGACCGGCTACCAGGGCCGCACCGGCATCTTCGAGCTGCTCGTGGCCAACGACGAAGTGCAGGCGCTCATCCACGGCAAGGCCGCCGAGAGCCAGCTCTTCGAGGCCGGCACGCGCGGCGGGCTGCGCTCGATGCGCGACGACGGCGAGCGGCTGGTCGAGACCGGCATCACCTCGCGCGCCGAGCTGCTGCGCGTGACGCGCGAATAACCGCCGCCATCGCGCCCCTGCCATGCCGGCCTATTCCTTCGAAGCCATCGATGCCGCCGGCCAATCGCGCGAAGGCGTGCTCGAGGCCGACACCGCGCGCAGTGCGCGCAGCATGCTGCGCGCGCAGTCGCTCATCCCGCTGTCGGTCAAGCCGGTCGGCGGCGAGGCGCTCGATGCCAATGGCCGGCCTAGCGGCCTCGGGCGCTGGCTCGGCGGCGGCAAGCGCGTCTTCAATTCCACCGGCCTCGCGGTCTGGACGCGCCAGCTCGCTGGCCTCGTCTCCTCGGGCCTCCCGCTCGAACGCGCGCTGACCGCGCTCACCGACGAAGCCGAGACCGAGCCGCAGCGGAACCTCGTCGCATCGCTGCGCGCCGAGGTCAATGCGGGTTCCCCGTTCGCACGCGCCCTGTCCGCGCACCCGCGCGAGTTCTCGCCCATCTACACGGCCGTGATCGGCGCGGGCGAGCAGAGCGGCAATCTCGGCCTCGTGCTCGACCGGCTTGCCGACGACCTCGAGGAACGGCAAGCGCTGCAGCAGAAGCTCGTCGGCGCGGCGCTCTATCCGGCCATCGTCACGCTGGTGGCGATCGTGATCGTGATCTTTCTCGTGAGCTATGTGGTGCCGCAGGTGGCGCAGGTGTTCGCGGGCACCAAGCGCTCATTGCCTTTTCTCACCACCGTGATGCTCTCGCTGAGCGCCGCCGTGCGCAGCTACGGATGGTGGATGCTCGGCGGCGTGGTGCTGGCCACCATCGCCGTGCGCATCGCCTTGGCGCAGGAAGCCTTTCGTCTGAAGTTCGATGCGGCGTGGCTCAACCTGCCGCTGGTCGGCAAGCTCGCCCGCGGCTACAACGCCGCGCGCTTCGCCAGCACACTCGCCATGCTCGCGACCGCGGGGGTGCCGATCCTGCGCGCGCTGCAGGCCGCCGCCGAAACGCTGAGCAACCGCGCCATGCGCGCCGATGCGCTCGACGCGCTGGTGCTGGTGCGCGAAGGCGCACCGCTCGCGTCGGCCCTGGCGCAAAAGAAGCGCTTCCCCGGCCTGGTCTCGATGTTCGCGCGGCTCGGCGAACAGACCGGCACGCTGCCCCTGATGCTGCAGCGCGCCGCCAACCAGCTCGGTGCCGAGGTGCAGCGCCGCGCCATGCACCTGGCCACCATCCTCGAGCCGCTGCTGATCGTGGCGATGGGTGGCGTGGTCATGCTGATCGTGCTCGCGGTGATGCTGCCTATCATCCAGCTCAACCAGTTCGTCAAGTAGCGCCATGCCCGTCACCCTCGAAGACAAGCTCGTGGTCGCGATCTCCTCGCGCGCCCTGTTCAACCTCGAAGAAGAAAACCTGGTTTTCGAATCGGGCGACGACACGGGCTACATGAAGCTGCAGCTCGAGCGGCTCGACGTGCCGGCCGCACCCGGCATCGCGTACTCGCTGATCCGCAAGCTGCTGCGCTTCAACGACGACGGTGTCCAGCGCGTCGAGGTCGTGATCCTGTCGCGCAACGACCCGGTCTCGGGCATGCGCATCTTCCGCTCCAGCGCGGCGGCCGAGATCAAGCTGCAGCGCGGCGTGTTCACCCAAGGCCGCCCGCCTTTCGGCTACCTGCGGCCGCTGCGCGCGCACCTGTTCCTGTCGGTCAATGCGCAGGACGTGCGCGAGGCGCTCGGCGCGGGCTTTCCGGCCGCGCGGGTGCTGGTCGAATCGGTCAAGGCCAGCGATGCCTGGCCCAACGAAGTGCGCATCGCCTTCGACGGGGACGCCGTGCTGTTCTCCGACGAAGCCGAGCGCGTGTTCCAGTCCGAAGGCCTCGACGCCTTCCAGGCGCATGAACTCAGCAAGGCCGACCTGCCGCTGCCCGAAGGGCCGTTCAAGCCGCTGCTCATGGCGCTGCACCGCCTGCAGATGGCCGGCAATGCACAGATGCGCATCCGCACCGCGCTCGTCACCGCGCGCAGCGCCCCCGCGCACGAGCGCGCAATCCGCACGCTCATGAACTGGAACATCCGCGTCGACGAAGCGATGTTCCTCGGCGGCCTGCCGAAGGGCGAGTTCCTGCGCGAGTTCGAGCCCGACTTCTTCTTCGACGACCAGACCGGCCACGTCGATGCCGCGGCACGCCACGTGCCCGCGGGCCACGTCTCCAGCGGCATCAGCAACGAAAAGTAAGGGGGCTGCCCCCGAACGCGCCGGCCTGCGCCCGCGCTGGCTTTGTCACGGCCGATTCACCGTGACGTCATGGCTTCGCCCTAGTCTTTGACGCTGTCCGCGCAACGTCCTTGCGCGGGCGCTTTTTTTTGTGCGAACCGACACGAGCCAAAGGAACCCCATGCAGCGTCCACGCCCACTTCATTTGCCGCGCCTCGTTCCGGCGCTCTTCCTGGCCTGCCTGCTGTGCGCCTGTGGTGGCGGCAACGGCGGCGGCGGCGGCTTCTTCGGCGGCCTGCCCGTGGTGGGTAATCCGGAACCCACGCCCACTCCGCCGGCCACGCCCGAGCCGGTGATGCGCTGCGCCCCTTGAGTGCGCCTGGAATCGATCAAGAACAACGCCCAGGACGCACCCCGATGACCATGCCTTCTCGCCGCAAATTCCTGACCGGCACCGCCACCACCGGTGCCGCCGCGCTCGCGCTCTCGGCCTTTCCCCCGAGCATCCGCCGCGCCCTCGCCATTCCCGCCAGCAACAAGACCGGCACTCTCAAGGACGTCGAGCACATCGTCATCCTCATGCAGGAGAACCGCTCGTTCGACCAGTACTTCGGCACGCTCATGGGCGTGCGCGGCTTCGGCGACCGCTTCACCATTCCGCTGCCCGAAGGGCGCGGCGTCTGGCAGCAGCTCGACGATGCAGGCAAGGAAGTGCTGCCCTATCACCTCGACGATTCGAAGGGCAATGCCCAGCGCGTGACCGGTACGCCGCACAGCTGGAGCGACGGCCAGGATGCATGGGCCGGCGGACGCATGCACGAGTGGGTCAAGTACAAGAAAACCGACACGGCGCCTTTCACGCAATCGATGGGATACCTCCGGGAGGCGGAACTGCCGTTCCAGTTCGCACTGGCCAATGCCTTCACGCTGTGCGACGCCTACCACTGCAGCATGCACACCGGCACCAACTCGAACCGCATGTTCCACTGGACCGGCACCAACGGCCCCACGGGCGCGGGCGTGGCCACGGTGAACAACGAGTGGGACTCGATCGACAGCTCGGCCACGGGCTACGAATGGAAGACCTACCCCGAACGCCTGCAGGAGGCCAAGGTCAGCTGGATCGTCTACCAGAACATGCCCGAGAACTTCGGCGACAACCCGCTCGCGGGCTTCAAGCAATACCGCCTGGCCAACGAGGCTTCGGGCAAGCCCGTCAGCAACAGTTCGAGCATTGCCTCGCCGGTGTACGACCCGGCCAGCGACGACGCCAGCAATCCGCTCTACAAGGGCATTGCCAACACCATGGGCGACGGCGGCTTCCTCGAACAGTTCCGTCAGGACATCAAAGGCGGCAAGCTGCCGCAGGTCTCGTGGCTCATCGCGCCCGCCACCTACTCCGAGCACCCGGGACCGTCGAGCCCGGTGCAGGGCGCCTGGTACATACAGGAAACGCTCGACGCGCTCACCGCCGTGCCCGAGGTGTGGAGCAAGACGGTGCTGTTGATCAACTTCGACGAGAACGACGGCTACTTCGACCACTACCCCTCGCCGGCCGCGCCCTCGATCAACCCCGACGGCACGCCCGCGGGCAAGACCACGCTGCCGATCGAGGTGCTTGCGCCCGAGTACTTCAACCATCCGAAGCCGCCGGGCACCAGCAGCCAGCCCGCGCCCGACGGCCGCGTGTACGGCCCCGGCCCGCGTGTGCCGATGTACGTGATCTCGCCCTGGAGCCGCGGCGGCTGGGTCAATTCGCAGGCCTTCGACCACACCTCGGTGCTGCGCTTCATCGAGGCGCGCTTCGGCGTGCAGGAGCCGAACATCAGCGCGTTCCGTCGCGCGGTGTGCGGCGATCTCACGAGCGCCTTCAACTTCGCCAACCCGAACGACGAGCCGCTGCCCGCGCTCGCCGGCCGCACCACGCGCAACGCGGCCGACCAGTTGCGCAGCGACCAGGAAAAGCTCGCTCAGGTGCCGCTGCCGCTCGACCCGCAACGCCCGCGCCAGGCGAGCGGCACAAGGCCTTCGCGGGCACTCCCCTACGAGCTGCACACCAGTGCGCGCAGCGACGTGGTCGCCGGCACGGTGCGGCTGGTGTTCGCCAACACCGGCACCGCCGCTGCCGTGTTCCACGTCTACGACAAGCTGCACCTCGACCGCCTGCCGCGCCGCTTCATGGTCGAGCCCGGCAAGACACTCGACGAGGCGTGGAACGCGATGGCCGACGACAGCGGCTTCTACGACCTCTGGGTGCTCGGGCCCAACGGCTTCCATCGCCACTTTCAAGGCGACCTGGGCCGCGTGCGCGCCGGCGGCGCCGCGGCGCCCGAAGTGCGTGTGTGCTACGACATCGCGAACGGCAACGTGTACCTCGAGATGCTGAACGGCGGCGGCAGCCCCGCAAAGTTCACGGTGCGCGCCAAGGCCTACCGCGACGATGGTCCGTGGACGGCCACGGTGCAAGGCGGCAGCAAGGCCGAGCTGCACTGGGATCTGGCGTCGAGCGGCGCCTGGTACGACTTCGTCGTGACATGCGATACCGATCCCGGCTGGCAGCGCCGGTTCGCGGGTCGCGTGGAAACCGGCCGCCACACGGTCAGCGACCCGGCCATGGGCATGGGCGACCTGTGAGGCGCGCGACCGACATGACCACCCGCCGCAAGTTCCTCACCGACAGCGCCGCCACCGGTGCCGCTGCGCTCGCGCTCTCGGCCTTTCCCCCGAGCATCCGCCGCGCGCTCGCCATCCCCGCCAACAACAAGACGGGCACCCTCAACGACGTCGAGCACATCGTCATCTTGATGCAGGAGAACCGTTCGTTCGACCACTACTTCGGCACGCTCATGGGCGTTCGCGGCTTCGGCGACCGCTTCACCATTCCGCTGCCCAAGGGCATGAACGTCTGGCAGCAGAGCGATGCCACCGGCAACACCGTGTTGCCCTACCACCTCGACAGTTCCAAAGGCAATGCCCAGCGCGACGGCGGCACGCCGCACGACTGGGCCGACAGCCAGGACGCCTGGGACGGCGGGCGCATGCACCAATGGGCGCGCTACAAGACCAGCCAGTCGATGGGCTACCACAAGCAAGCCGAGGTGCCGTTCCAGTTCGCGCTGGCGAACGCCTTCACGCTCTGCGATGCCTACCACTGCAGCATGCACACCGGCACCGATGCGAACCGGGCCTTTCACCTGACCGGCACCAACGGACCGACCGCCTCCAACACCGCCTTCGTGACCAACGAGTGGGATTGGATCAGCGGCCTGCCCGACTCGCCCAACGTGGGCTACACCTGGAAGACCTATGCCGAGCGCCTCGAGGAAGCGGGCGTGCGCTGGATCAGCTACCAGAACATGCCCGACGAATGGGGCGACAACATGCTCGGCGCTTTCCGGCAGTTCCGCCAGGCCAACGTCGACTCGGGCTATCCGGTGTCGAGCGGCGGCGAACCCAACAAGCCCTACGCGAACACCGGCCAGCCGCTGCCCTACAAGGCCTACGACCGCACCACCGACGACGCCAGGAGCCCGTTGTACAAGGGCATCGCGAACACGCTGCCGGGCACCCGCCCCGAGGACTACCTCGACGCCTTTCGACGCGACGTGCGCGAAGGCACGCTGCCGCAGGTCGCCTGGATGAGCGCGCCGTCGATCTACTGCGAGCACCCCGGGCCGTCGAGCCCGGTGCAGGGCGCCTGGTTCGTGCAGGAGGTGCTGGACGCGCTCACCGCCGTGCCCGAGGTCTGGAGCAAGACCGTGCTGATCGTCAATTTCGATGAGAACGACGGCTACTTCGACCACGTGCCCTCGCCGTCGCCGCCCTCGATCAATCCCGACGGCACGCCCGCGGGCAAGACCACGCTGTCCGACAGCGCACTGCTCCCCGAGTACTTCACCCAGCCCGCGCCGATCGGCAGCACCAAGCAGCCCACACCCGACGGCCGCGTGTACGGCCCCGGCCCGCGCGTGCCGATGTACGTGATCTCGCCCTGGAGCCGCGGCGGCTGGGTCAATTCGCAGGCCTTCGACCACACCTCGGTGCTGCGCTTCATCGAGGCGCGCTTCGGCGTGCAGGAGCCGAACATCAGCGCGTTCCGCCGCGCGGTGTGCGGCGACCTCACGAGCGCCTTCAACTTCGCCACCCCCAACGACGAGCCGCTGCCCGCGCTGGCTGGCCGCGTCAGCCGCACCGAGGCCGACCAGATCCGCGTCAACCAGGAGAAGCTGGACCACGTGCCGCTGCCGCTCGACCCGCAGTTGCCGCGCCAGGCCAGCGGCACGCGGCCTTCGCGCGCGCTGCCGTACGAGCTGCACGCCAGCGCGCGCGTGGCGCCGCTCGACGGCACGCTGCAGTTGCTGATGGCGAACACCGGCACTGCGGCCGCGGTGTTCCACGTGTACGACAAGCTCAACCTCGACCGGCTCCCGCGCCGCTACATGCTCGAGGCCGGCAAGACGCTCGACGATGTGTGGACGGCGGGCCGCGACAACAGCGGCTTCTACGACCTCTGGCTGCTCGGCCCCAACGGCTTTCACCGCCACTTCAAGGGCGACCTCGGCAGCTTGCGCGTCGCCGATGCGTCGAGCCCCGAGGTGCGCGTGTGCTACGACATCGCCAACGGCAACGTGTACCTCGAGATGCGCAACACGGGCGCGAGGGCCTGCAGGTTCACGGCGCGCGCCAAGGCCTACCGCGAGGACGGCCCGTGGACCACGACGGTGCAGCCCGGCGGCAAGGCCGAGCAGCACTGGGACCTGGCTTCGAGCGGCGCCTGGTATGACTTCGTCGTGACGTGCGATGCCGACGCGTCCTGGGCGCGCCGTTTCGCGGGCCGCGTCGAGACCGGCCGGCATTCGGTCAGCGACCCGGCCATGGGCCTGGGCGAACGCTGAACTTCACAACCTCAGTATTGCGCCTTCACCTCGGGCGCATTCCCGTTCGCCAGCGTCGCCGGGTCCCGCAGCACCGCGGCCACGTCGGCCAGGTACTGCCCGACGACGGGCTCGTGCGTGAGGTTGAGCATGTGGTGGATGCCCGCGGGCTGCTGCACGTAGCCCACGGTCCAGCCGCGCTCGCCGAGCCCGTGGCCGATCGCGCCCATGTCGCGCGTGGGCGAACCGAAGGCGAAGATCGACAGCTGGGGCCGGCCCAGCGTGGGCAGGCCGAGTGCGTCGAGGCCCTGCTGCATCGCGCGCCGCGTGGCGAGCACGCGCTCGGTCACGCGCAGGTAGCCTTCGTGGCCCAGGTAGTTCATCACCGCCCATGCCGCGGCGATGGCGCCGCCCGCGCGCGTGCCCACCAGCGTGTGCGTGAAGTACTGGCCGCGCGGCCAGTCGTCGAAGTAGTAGCCCATCAGCGCGAACGCATCGGGGTCCGCGAAGAACAGCGTCGACGCGCCCTTGGCGGTGTAGCCGTACTTGTGCAGGTCGGCCGAGATCGAGGTCACGCCCTCGACCGCGAAGTCGAAGTCGGGAACGTCCGCGCCGAGCGCGCGCGCAAACGGCGCAAAGTAGCCGCCCACGCAGGCATCGACATGCATCCAGGTGCCGTGTTCGCGCGCCAGCGCTGCAATCTCGGAAATGGGGTCAACCACGCCGTGCGGGAACGCGGGCGCCGAGCCGACGACCATCGCGGTGTCGGGCGTGACCGCCGCGCGCATCGCCGCCGGGTCGGCGCGAAAATCGGCCGCGAGCGGCGTGCGCACCGGCGTGAGCCCGAGAAAGTACGCGGCCTTGTCGAAGGCCGGGTGCGCACTGTGCGGCATGACGATCTGCGGCCGCCCCATGCCGGGCCGCCGTGCCAGCGCGCGGTCGCGCGCGCACTTCACCGCCAGGAAGATGCTCTCGGTGCCGCCCGTGGTCATGGCGCCGCGCGCCTCGGGGCCGCCGTGCAGCAGGCCCAGGCCCATCTCCACGACTTCGCGCTCGAACTTCGCGAGGCTCGCGAACGCGCGCGGCCCGAGTCCGTTCTCGGAGAAGTACATCAGGTAGGCCTGCTTTGCCACGTCGAGCACGTCTTCGCCCGCGTAGTGGATGAACATCGGCACGCGGCCGCGGCGCCAGTCCACGTCGCCTTCGCCGGCTTCCTTGAGCTGCCGCTGCAGTTCGGGCCAGGGCGTGCCGCTGGCCGGGAGTGTCATTGCCATGAGTGAGTCATCCTTCCTTGCCGCCCCAGTGGACGACCTTGTTTTCGAGCGCCCGCGCCAGCAGGTCGAGCAGGTAGCCGAGCACCGCCATGATCAGCGCGCCGACGATCACGACATTGGTGAGCAGGAAGTCGGAGGCCGACATCGCCATGTACGCGATGCCCGCGTTGGTGGCGATCATCTCGGCGCCCACCAGCATCGTCACGCCCAGGCCGATGCTCACGCGGATGCCGGTGAAGATGCCCGGCAGGCTCGCCGGGAAGATCACACGCCGGAAGATCATGGCGCGCGACGCGCCGAGCGCCATCGCGGCCTGCACCTTGCGACGGCCCACCGCGCGCACCGCCTGCATCGCGCTGATCGACAGGATCGGGAGCAGCGCGAGCACGATGATCACGATCTTCGACACTTCGCCGATGCCGAACCAGATGATCAGAAGCGGCAGCAGCGCGAGCTTGGGCATCGGCCGCGTGATCTCGATCGGCGGATCGAGCACGGCCTTGACCGTTTCGTTCATGCCCATCCACAGGCCCAGCGGCACCGCGACCAGCACGGTGAGCCCAAACGCCACGCCGAAGCGGAACAGGCTGATGCCCAGGTGGTGCGCGAGCGTCTTGCCCTGGTAGCCGTTCTCCATCAGCTGCCAGAAGGTCTGCCACACCGCCATCGGCGACGGCAGGAAGAGCGGCGCGACGAAGGGCTTGTCGCCCACCAGCGGCACGGTGAGCAGCAGCCAGAGCGCCAGCAGCACGGCGAACGAGCCCAGATTGATCCAGCGCGAGCGCCCGCGCGCGCCCGAGCGGGCGTTGGATGCACCGCTCATCGCTGCGCCTCCTGGTGCTGCGCCGCCAGCGCCTCTTCGCGCAGCAGCCCGAAAATCTCGGCCTTCGTGCGCGCGAACTCGGCGCTCGCCACCACCGCCGGGTCGTCGCTCTGCGCAAAGGTGGGATGAAACGTCGCCTTGATGCGCCCGGGCCGCGCCGACATCACGACCACCTCGGTCGCGAGGAACAGCGCCTCGTCGATGCTGTGCGTGATCCACAGCACGGTCTTGCGCGTCTCCTGCCAGATGCGCTTGATCTCCTCCTGCAGCAGCTCGCGCGTCTGCGCGTCGAGCGCCGCGAAGGGCTCGTCCATCAGCAGGATCTCGGGCGAATTGGCGAGCGCGCGCGCAATGCCGACGCGCTGCTGCATGCCGCCCGAAAGCTCGTACGGGTAGCGCTTCGCAAAGCCGGTGAGTCCGACCATCTCGAGGTAGTGCGACGCGATGCGCGTGGCCTCGGCCGCCGGTTTGCCGGTGGCGAGCGGGCCGAAGGCCACGTTGTCGATCACCCGCATCCAGGTGAAGAGCGCGCCCTGCTGAAACACCACGCCGCGGCGCGGGTCGGGGCCGCGCACCGGCAGGCCGTCCATCAGCACGCGGCCGGCCGTGGGCTGCTCGAAGCCCGCGACGATGTTCAGCAGCGTGCTCTTGCCGCAGCCCGAGGGGCCGAGCAGGCAGGTGAAGGCGCCCTGCGCGATGTCGAGCGTGATCGGCTCCAGCGCCTGCACCGCATCGGGCCCTTCGCCGAAGCGCTTGGAAATGTCCTCGAAGCGAACCTTGGGCGCGCCGGCGGCCGGCGCCGGCTGCGCCGTTCCTGTGTGTGCCGCTCCCATGGCCTCAGGCGGCCATCTTCGCGACGAAGCTCGCATCGACGAGCCCGCTCAGGTCCTTCGGCATCGCCGTGATCTGGCCCGCCTCGAACAGGAACTGCGCCTGCGTCTGCAGTGTCTTGAGCACGCCCGTGTCCTTCTCGCCGGGCTTGCCCATCCACTGGCTCGTCAGCTGCTCGCGCGCGGGCACCGGGTAGAAGGTGTTGAGCGAGCGCATCACCGTGGCCTCGTCGACGTTGAGGAACTTGGTCATCGTCTCGACCACTTCCTTCGGCTCCTGCTTGAAGGTGCGCGCGATCTGCTCGTAGTCCTTGAGGAAGGCCAGCACCAGGTCGGGCGACTTCTGCTTGAACTCGTCGCGCACCAGCAGGCCGTCGAAGATCACCAGGCCCTGCTTGTTGAGGTCGCCGGTCTTGAAGATGATCTTGCCGCCGTCGTCGGTGAGCCGCGGCACCACCGGCACCCAGATGTAGCTGGCATCGATCTCGCGGCGCTGCCAGGCCGAGGCGATCTGGTCGGCGCGCATGTTGATGAGCTGTACGTCCGAAAGGCCCAGGCCGGCGGTCTTGAGCGCGGCCACCGCCGCGAAGTGCACCGAGGTGTTGAACGGCAGGCCGACCTTCTTGCCCTTGAGGCCCGCCACCGTGGCGATGCCCGATTGGCCCTGCACCACCAGGCATTCGCTGTCGACGATGTTCTTGTAGACGTAGACCATCGAGGCCTTCAGCCCGTTGGCGTAGCCGACCATCATGGGGCTCGAGCCGATGTTGCACATGTCGAGGCTGCCGCCGGCCATCGCCGAGATCACCTCGGAGCCGGCGCGCACGATGACGAAATCGGCACTCACGCCTGCGCCGAAGGTCTTGGCCACCAGGTTCTTCGCACGGATGTAGTTCTGCGCGTCGATGGCGCCGAAGGTGCCGAGCCGGACCGCGCGCGCCTGCGCGGCGGCCGGCGCCGAAGCCCCCATCAACAGCGCGCCGGCGGACGACGCGACGAGCATGTGGGCGCTCGCCAGATGGAACTCGCGGCGGGAGAGATTCAGCTTCATGCGACGGCCTTTCCTGAACAAACAAGGAACTGGCGCCCCGCACACCGGGGGCCTGGCACGCACTTTAGGCGATCAGAATATATTCTGCGTACGCAGAAACCCGAATCCCGCGCAACTTCAGGGCTTGAGCAGCCGGATCAGGTAGCGCGACCCGTGCGTCAGGTCGTCGCGCATCGCCTGCCCCAGCGCGTCGCCATCGCGCCGGCGCAGTGCATCCATGGCCACGCGATGCGTCTCGTGCCCTGTGAGGCTGCCACAGTACTGCGGAAACAGCAGGTTCAGCGTGGGGCCCACGCGCAACCACAGGCTTTCGATAATGCGGATCAGGATGGGCTGGCCCGAGGCGCGATATATCGAAAGATGGAACTCAGTGTTCTGGACCAGCGTGCGGTGCGCATCGCCGGCCTGGATCGCCGCCAGGTGCGCCTGCATCACGCCGTCGAGCCGCTCGATCTCGTCATTCGAGATGCGCGGCGCGGCCTCTTTCGCGGCCAGGCATTCGAGTTCCATGCGGATCTTGAGGATCTCGCGGTAGGTCTCGACACCGAGCCGCGGCACGCGGATCGTGCGGCCATTGACCACTTCGAGCCCGTGCTCCACCACCAGCCGCTGCACCGCCTCGCGCACGGGCGTGAGGCTCACCCCCTGATTCTCGGCGACGCCACGCACGGTGAGCACCTGCTCGGGCAGCAGCGCGCCGGTCATCAGCGACTGGCGCAGCTGCTGGTAGACCTGGTCGGTCAGCGTGTCGCCGCCGCGCACCACGGTCTCCTCGGGCATGGCGGGGCGCGCGGCGGCGCGGGCGGGCCGCCGGGAAGGCGACGAGGTCTGCTGGGGCATGGGAACAGGTGTTCGGCGGTCAGTGGGTCGGCTTGAATATACTCTGCCGCCTTGCGATCACCGTCACCCGCCACAGCAGCATGGCCGCGATCGACACGTTCACCAGGTTCCACGCGATGCCGTTGAGGAAGGCGGCGTGGTAGCTGCCGGTGAGGTCGAACACCTTGCCCGACATCCATCCGCCGAGCGCCATGCCGAACAGCGTGAACATCAGCACCGTGCCCACGCGCGCGCCCGCCTCGGACGCCGGGAAATGCTCGCGCACGATGATCGCGTACGACGGCACGATGCCGCCCTGGAACAGCCCGAACAGCGCCGACACCACGAACAGCGGCACCAGTCCGTCGAAGGGCAGGAACAGCAGCAGCGCCACGCACTGCAGCGCGCCGCCGAGCAGCAGCGTGCGCAGCCCGCCGATGCGATCGCAGATCGCGCCCGACACCAGCCGGCTCACCACGCCGAAGGCCAGCATCAGCGACAGCATCTGCGCGCCGCGCGCGGCACCGAAGCCCAGGTCGCTGCAGTACGCCACGATGTGCACCTGCGGCATCGCCATGGCCACGCAGCAGGCCACGCCAGCGACGCACAGCAGGCCTTGCGCGGTGCCCAGGCTGAGCCCGAAAGGCCGGAGGGCATTGCGCACCGCGGCGCTGCCGGCAGCCGCGGTGCCGGCCGGTGCAGCCGCCGCGATCGGCGGGCGCGCGCGGAAGAACAGGGCCAGCACCACCATCGTGAGGCCGCAGAAGACGCCCATGCCGATGTAGGTCTGGCGCCAGCCCACCGTCTCGATGAAGTGCTGCACGATCGGCGGCCACACCGCGCCGGCCACGTAGTTGCCGCTCGCGCATACGGCCACCGCGATGCCGCGGCGCTTGACGAACCAGAGCGAGGTGTCGGCCACCAGCGGCGCAAAGGCCACGGAGCTGCCGAGCAGACCCACAAGCAGCGTCTGCGCGATGGTGAACGACACGATGCCGTCGGCCAGGCCCGAGGCGATGTAGCCGAGCCCGAGAAACACCGCACCGCCGAGCAGCGGCCACATCACGCCGAAGCGGTCGGCGAGCTTGCCCATCAGCACGCCGCCGATGCCGAAGCCCAGCATCAGCAGCGTGTAGGGCAGCGAGGCATCGGCGCGCGCGATGCCGAACTCGGCCTGCACCGACGGCAGCATCACCGACACCACGTACATGCCGCTGCTGCCCACGGTCATGACGAGGAGCGTGACCCCCAGACGTACCATGGCGTAGCGGGAGTCGGGCTGGTGCCTTGCGGCCGTGGTCTCCATCGTGGTTCTCTCTTCTCTCGTATGCGCCGGGCGCCGCGAACGTGGGCGTCGAGCATACAAGGCGCGGCGAGATCGCGCAGGAAGGCACCGCGCCGCCGCGATGGCGGCGCGCGCGGCGACCGGATCAGGCCAGCGAAGGCGCGGCGAGCGACACCGCCGCGGCCTTGGGCATCGGCCCGCCGGGCTTGGGCTTGTCGTCGCAGCCGGCGGCCAGCAGGCCGAGGCAGAAGAAGAGTGCGGTCAAGAGGGTTGGCATGGGCCGCATGCTAGGCCTGCGCCGCCCCCGGTCAAGTCGGACGTGAGCCCGATCCGGCCACCGCCGCAAGCGCGCCAGGCCCGGCCTTCAGCGCTGCCGCCACTGCTGCGTGCGCGCCAGCGCCCACCGCCCGGCGAGCGCGAACAGCCCGCGGCCGACCGCCGCCGTGAGCATGATCAGCGACGCCATCGCCGCGGCCGGCGCCACGTCGCCGGCGTCGTCCATGTTGAGCACCGCGATCGCGGCCAGCGTAGTCTGTGGCGAATAGAGGAAGACCACGGCCGACACGGTGGTCATCGCGTTGACGAAGAAGTAGCCGCCGACGTTCAGCACCGTCGGCAGCGCCACCGGCAGGTGCACGCGCCACAGCGTGCGCCAGAACGGCACGCCCATCGACTCCGACACCAGCTCGTACTCGCGGTCGAGCTGGCGCAGCGCGGTGAGCGCGGTGAGGTGCGCCACCGAGAAGAAGTGCGCCACCGTGCAGACGACCAGGATCGTCATGCTGCCGTAGATGGCGCGCAGCGGGTTCGACGGCGAGATGAAGAAGAAGATGTAGCCCACGCCGAGCACCAGCCCGGGCACCGCGAGCGGCAGGTTGGCCAGCAGGTTCAGCAGTTCGCGCAGCAGGCCGAAGCGCCTCGGCTTCTCGACCAAGTAGGCCGAGACGAAGGTGGCCAGCGCGCCGGCCACCGCCGCGCAGAGGGCCAGGCGCAACGAGTTGAAGTAGCTGCCCCAGCCGCCGCCGTCCATGTTGCCGAAGTCGTAGTTCTTCAGCGAGGGCGCGAGCTGGTAGGGCCAGTAGGTCGCGAGCGATGCGAACACGGCCATGCCGATCATCACGAGGATGGCGCAGGCGGTGAGCGCGCAGAACACGAAAAGCGCCCGGTCGCGTGCGGCCACCGGCTCGGGCCGATAGGGCGTGGCGCGCGCGGACAACGCCGCCGACTGCCTGCCGCGCACATGCCGTTCGACCAGGAACGACAGCAGCGCCGGAACCAGCAGCACCAGCCCGACCACCGCGCCCATCTGGAAGTTCTGCTGCCCGACCACCTGCTTGTAGATGTCGGTGGCGAGCACGCCGGTCTGGCCACCCACCACCTTGGGCACGCCGAAGTCGGTGATGACGAGCACGAACACCACCATCGCGGCCACGATCAGCCCGTAGCGCGTCGACGGCAGCGTCACGGTGCGGAACATGCGCCAGCGCGAGGCGCCGAGCGTCTGCGCGGCCTCGTAGAGCCGGCCGTCGGAGGTGGCCATGGCCGTGGTGAGGATCAGGAGCGCATGCGGCAGCGTCCAGAACACCGAGCCCAGCACGATGCCGAGCGGTCCGTAGATCGACGTGTCGCCGAAGAGGCCCTTGAAGATGCCCTGGTTGCCGAAGAGGTAGACGAGGCTGATGGCCGGCAGCAGCGAAGGCGCGAGCAGCGGCACCAGCGCCACCGCGCGCAGCACGCCCTTGGCGGGCATGCACGAGAGCGTGAGGCCGTAGGCGTACACGTAGGCCAGCGTCGTGCAGGCCACCGCGCTCACGGCCGCGATCCAGACGCTGTTGAATGCCGACTGCACGAGCGCCGGACTGTCGAGGTAGCGCGCGAAGTTGGCCAGGCCGACGAAGGCGCCCGTGCGGTCGAAGAAGCTCTGGCCCACGAGCGCACCGACCGGCAGCGCCACGATCAGCACCAGCAGCGCCACCATCGCCAGCACGGCCGCGCCGGTGAGCCAGCGCTCGCGGTCGAACGCGCTGCTGCGCGGCATCGCCATCGGCATGACGGCGATGGCCTGGGGGCTGCTGCTCATGCTTTTTCAGTGCGCCAGGACCGACAGCGCATTCAAGGGCAGCTGGATGTGCACCATGCTGCTGGGGGCCAGGGGCTCCTCGCCGCCGTAGCGCGCATCGGCCGGCAACTCGGCCTCGATCTCGATGCCGAGCGGCTCGCAGGCCAGCCGCGCGGAGGTGCGGTTGCCGAAGAATTCCGTGTCGAGCAGGCGCGCTGCGAAGCTGTTGGCACCCAGCTCGGTGCCGAAGCGCTTCACCACCACGTGTTCGGGGCGGATGCCCACGGTGGCCTGCGAACCGATGCCCAGGGCACCGAGGTGGCCCGGCGTGCAGAACAGCTCGCTGTCGCGCACGCGCACCTTGCCGTCGGCCACGATGGTCGCGGGCAGCATGTTCATGCGGCCGACGAAGCCCGCGACGAAGCGGGTGCGCGGCTGGCGGTAGAGCTCGTCGGGCGTGCCGGCCTGCTCGATGCACCCGTCGTGCATCAGCACCACGCGGTCGGCCATCGAGAGCGCCTCTTCCTGATCGTGCGTGACCATGATCGTCACGATGCCCAGGCGCTTCTGCAGCGCGCGGATCTCGCTGCGCAGGCTGGCGCGCACCTGCGCGTCGAGCGCCGAGAGCGGCTCGTCGAGCAGCAGCAGCCGTGGATTGGGCGCGAGCGCGCGCGCCAGTGCCACGCGCTGCTGCTGGCCGCCCGAGAGTTGCACCGGGTATTTGTCGGCATGCGCCGTGAGTCCAACGAGGTCGAGCATTTCGCGCGAACGCTTGGCCATCTCGCGCGCGAGCGCGCCCGTGGGATGCAGGCCATACGCGATGTTCTGCGCCGCCGTGAGGTTGGGAAAGAGCGCATACGACTGGAACACCACGCCGAAGCCGCGCGCCGCGGGCGGCAGGCTCGCGATGTCCTGGCCGCCGAGCAGGATCTGACCGCGGTCCGCGCGCTCGATGCCGCAGACGATGCGCAGCAGCGTGGTCTTGCCGCAGCCCGAAGGCCCGAGCAGGCAGACGAATTCGCCCGGCTCGATGTCGAGGTCGATGCCGTCGAGCACGCGGCTGGCACCGAAGGATTTCTCGATGCCGCGCAGGGACAGGAAGCTGGTGGTCATCTCGGTCCGCTGGCTCACATCGGCTTCTTTTCCGACTTCGACTCGTAGCGCTTCGACCACTCGGTGAGGATGCGCTCGCGGTTGGCCGCGGCCCAGGTGAAGTCGTTCTTGGCGAGCAGCTTCTCCACGTCGCCCGGCACGAACTCGAGCTTCTCCTGGATGCCCGGCAGCGCGAGCACCGCGAAGTTCTTGGCGTAGAGCGCGTTGGCCTGCTTCGTCACGGCCCAGTCGGCGAGCGCACGGGCGGCGTCCTGCTTCTTGCTGGTCTTGAGGATGCCGGTGGCCTCCATGTCCCAGCCCAGGCCTTCCTTGGGCAGCACGATGTCGATCGGCGCGCCGTCGCGCTTGGTCTTGTCGGCGCGGTATTCGAACGACATGCCGAGCGCGAACTCACCGGCGCCGGCCTGGCGGCAGGGCTTGCTGCCCGACTGGCTGTAGATGCCGATGTTCTGGTGCAGCGCGTCCATGTACTTCCACGCGTTCTCCTCGCCCATCATCTGGATCCAGCCCGAAACCATCAGGTAGCCGGTGCCCGATGCGGCCGGGTTGGGCATGGTGATCTGGCCCTTGTAGACCGGGTTCGCGAGTTCGGCCCAGCTGGTGGGCTTGGGCAGGTTCTTCTTCTGCGCCTCGACGGTGTTGAAGCAGATGGCCGACGACCACACGTTCATGCCGACCCACTTGGGCGGGTTCGCGGGGTCGCGCATCGTGGGCTTGACCGCCTCGAGGCCCTTGGGGGCGTAAGGCTGCAGCATGCCTTCCTTGTCCAGCAGCATCAGCGAGGTGGCGGCCAGGCCCCACACCACGTCGGCCTGCGGGTTGGCCTTCTCGGCCAGCAGCTTGGCGGTGACGATGCCCGTCGAGTCGCGCACGAATTTCAGCGCGATGGACGGATTCTCCTTTTCGAAGGCGGCCTTGTAGGCCTGCATCTGGTCGGCTTCGAGCGCGGTGTAGACCAGCAGTTCGGTGCGGCCCTGGGCCGAGGCGGCAAAGGCCAGCGAGAGCAAGGCAGCGGGCACGGCGGCGCGGCGGATGAAACGAAGCAGCATGGTGGGGGAGTCCCTCGAAGGAGTGGGCAGAAAGACGGGAAGAAGACGCGGAAGAAAGTACGCAGCGCAAGGCCTGGAACGCGCGATGCTCGCAGCGCCATGTGACAGGGATTTGTCATCCGCGTCACGCCGCTGTCACAACCGCGCCGCTGCGGCTGGCGCATTTCAGGGCGGCTTAAGAAATCTGTCTACGATCGCTCCCTCACGGTCCCCGCGCGCGAGCGCCTGTCGAGGAAACCCCTGCATGTCATCTTCCGCCAATGAACGCGCCCGAGGCTTCGTCCAGGTGCTGCGCCGCATCTTCGCGCTCGCGGTGCCCTATTTCCGCTCCGAGGAAAAGTGGCGCGCCCGCATGATGTTCGCGGCCATCGTCGCGCTGAACCTGGCCTACGTGTACGCGCTGGTGCTCTTCAACCAGTGGTACGGGCGCTTCTACGATGCGCTGCAGAACAAGGACGCCACGGTTTTCTGGCGCGAGATCCAGGTGTTCGGCATCCTGGCGTTCTTCAACATCGCGCTGCAGGTGCTCAAGTTCTACGTGACGCAACTGCTGCAGTTGCGCTGGCGCGCCTGGATGACGCGCAGCTACCTGGGCCGCTGGATGGCCAACCGCACCTTCTACGAGTTGGAACTCGCGCGCTACGCAAAGGGCGACGGCACCACGCCCGACAACCCCGACCAGCGGATCCAGGAAGACATGCACCTGTTCACCAGCGCGACCATGACGCTGTCGATGGGCCTGCTCAACGCGGTGGTCACGCTGGTGAGCTTCGTCGGCATCCTGTGGGGGCTGTCGGGCACGGTGATGCTGCCATTCGGCGGCAGCAGCTACGAGATCGCGGGCTCGATGGTCTGGCTCGCGCTGGTCTACTGCGTGGTGGGCACGGTCATCACCCACTACATCGGCCGGCCGCTGATCGGGCTCAACTTCCGCCAGCAGCGCTTCGAGGCCGACTTCCGGCACCATCTGGTGCGCGTGCGCGAATACAGCGAGGCGATCGCGCTCGACCGCGGCGAGACCGTGGAGCGCGGCCAGCTCGACCTGCGCTTCGGAGCGGTGCTGCGCAACTACCTCGCGCTCATCAAGCAGCAGAAGAACCTGGTCACCTTCACGGCCTTCTTCAGCCAGGCGGCGGTGATCTTCCCGTTCATCGTGGCGGCGCCGCGCTTCTTCAGCGGCGCGATCCAGCTCGGCCAGCTGATGCAGATCTCCACCGCCTTCGGCCGCGTGCAGGATTCGCTGAGCTGGTTCGTCGACAACTACGACAATGTGGCCGCCTGGCGCGCCACGGCCGACCGCCTGACGAGCTTCGACGACGCGATCCGTGCGCGCACCGAGCAGGCACGCGCGCTGGAGCGCAGCGACGCTGAGGTGCTGCACACCGATGGCCTCTCGCTCAGCCTGCCGACCGGCCGGCCGCTGCTCGCGGACGCCGCGCTCTCGGCGGCCGCGGGCGAGAGCGTGCTGGTGCAGGGCCCCTCGGGCAGCGGCAAGTCGACGCTGTTCCGCGCCTTCGCGGGAATCTGGCCCTTTGCGCGCGGCCGCGTGCAGGTTCCGGCCGACGCGATGTTCATGCCGCAGCGCCCCTACGTGCCCGACGGTCCGCTGCGCCAGGCGCTGGCCTATCCCGAGGACGCCGCGAAATACAGCGAGGCCGAACTGCGCCAGGCGCTCGACGACGCGCTGCTGCCCGACCTGGCGGTGCGGCTGGACGACAGCGACGCCTGGAGCCAGAAGCTCTCGGGCGGCGAGCAGCAGCGGCTGGCGATCGCGCGCGTGCTCCTCAAGAAGCCGCGCTGGATCTTCGCCGACGAGATCACGAGCGCGCTCGACGCGGCGGCCGAGCGCACCGTGTACCAGCGGCTTGCGCAGATGGTGAAGGCCCGCGGCGGTGCGATGGTGTCGATCGCGCACCGCGCGGCGGTGGGCGAGTTCCACACCCAGCGCTGGACGCTGGTGCCCGACACCGCCGAAGGCGCCGCGGCGCGCTACACCGTCGAGGTCACGCCCTCGGCCGCACCGGCCGGCGCCGCCACGTAGCGCTCCCAGCCCTTCTTGCGCAGGTCGCAGGCAGGGCATTCGCCGCAGCCGTAGCCCCAGGCCTGGCGGTGCGCGCGGTCGCCGAGGTAGCAGGTGTGGGTTTCTTCGACGATCAGGTCGACCAGCGGCGCGCCGCCCAGCCGGTGCGCGAGCTGCCAGGTCTCGGCCTTGTCGATCCACATCAGCGGCGTCTCGATGACCAGGCGCCGCTCCAGGCCGAGCGACAGCGCGAGCTGCATCGCCTTCATGGTGTCGTCGCGGCAGTCGGGGTAGCCTGAAAAGTCGGTCTCGCAGACGCCGGTGACGATCACCTGCAGCCCGCGCCGGTACGCAAGCGCGCCGGCGAGCGTGAGGAACAGCAGGTTGCGCCCGGGCACGAAGGTGTTCGGCAGGCCGTCGGCCTGCATCTCGAACGCGACTTCTTCAGTCAGCGACGAGCCGCCGAGCTGCGCCAGTGCGGCGAGCGTGAGCACGTGATCCTGCCCGAGGCGCGGCGCCCAGTCGGGAAAGCGCTCGCGCAGCTTGGCGAGCACGGTGCCGCGCACGTCGAGCTCCACGCGGTGGCGCTGGCCGTAGTCGAAGCCCAGCGTTTCGACGCGCTGGTACTTCGACAGCGCATCGGCCAGGCAGGTGGTCGAATCCTGGCCGCCCGAGAACAGGACCAGCGCGGTGGTGTGAAGAGGCATGTGCGTTTCGTTTTCTTCAGAGAAAGCGCTCGAGGAGCTTGCGCGAGGCGCGGTCCAGCGCCTTGGGATCGGGAATGCGGAACTGCACGCCATGCGCGCTCGCGATCAGCAGCGCGCCGCCGTCGATCCGGCGAATATCTTCCTCGGCCTTGAGCACGAAGCGGGTCTCGCCGCGGTCGGTGCTCACGGTCCAGGTGCTCGGCACGCCGAAGCTCGAGACGCTGTGCAGCCGCAGCAGCGTGGGTGCGAAGTCGCGCACCGCGAGCTCGGCTTCGAGCAGCGTGCGCACCGGTGCCGGCAGCTGCTCGAGGCGGTCGATCCAGACCAGCTCGCGGCCGTCGCTGCCGACCAGCGACACGCCCTCGCCCGGCGCGCTGAGCGGAAAGGCACGCACCGGCGTCACGCCCGCGTGGCGCTCGCCGCGTGCATCGGTCAGCACCAGCCGGCCGAAGCCGTCGCGCTCCAGCGTGAAGCCCTGGTCGATGGCGGGGTGGGTGTGGGCGTTCATGCGTCTCCTGCCGGATGGGCCGCGTGGCTGACCAGCGGCGCGAGCACGCCCGCGCGCTCGTCGACGGCGCCTTCGCTCGCGTCGTCGTCGGCCTGCCGCAGCTGCGCCTGGTAGAGCCGCCAGTAGGCGCCCTGCTTCTCCATCAGCGCGTCGTGCGGCCCGACCTCGACCACCTCGCCGCGGTCCATCACCACCAGCCGGTCGGCCTTGCGCAGCGTCGAGAGGCGGTGCGCAATCGCGATGGTGGTGCGGCCCTGCACCAGGTTGTCGAGCGCCTTCTGGATCTCCTTCTCGGTCTCGGTGTCGACGGCCGAGGTCGCCTCGTCGAGGATCAGGATGCGCGGATCGATCAAGAGCGCGCGCGCGATGCTGATCCGCTGGCGCTCGCCGCCCGAGAGCCCCTGGCCGCGCTCGCCCACGAGCGAGTCGTAGCCATGCGGAAGGCGGAGGATGAAATCGTGCGCATGCGCAGCGCGCGCGGCGGCCACGATCTCCTCGCGCGTGGCATCGGGCTTGCCGTAGGCGATGTTCTGCGCAATGGTGCCGAAGAACAGGAAAGGCTCCTGCAGCACCAGGCCCACGTGGCGCCGGTAGTCGGCCACCGCGAAGCGCCGGATGTCGGTGCCGTCGACCTTGATCGCGCCGTCGGTCACGTCGTAGAAGCGGCAGATCAGGTTGACCAGCGTGCTCTTGCCCGAACCGCTGTGGCCCACGAGGCCGATCATCTCGCCGGGCTCGATCGTGAGGTCGAGGTCGTGGATCACCGCGCGCGAGCCGTAGCGAAAGCCCAGCCCGCTCATCTCGATGCGGCCCTGCACGCGCTCGACCTTCACGGGGTTCGCGGGTTCGGGCACGTTGCTCACGTGGTCGAGGATGTCGAAGATGCGCTTGGCGCCGGCCGCCGCCTTCTGCGTGACCGAGACGATGCGGCTCATGGAGTCGAGCCGCGTGTAGAAGCGCCCGATGTACGCGATGAACGCGGTCAGCACGCCCACCGTGATGCTGCCGCGCGCCACCTGCCAGATGCCGAAGCCCCAGACCACGAGCAGCCCGATCTCGGTCAGCAGCGACACGGTCGGTGTGAACAGCGACCAGGTGCGGTTGAGCTTGTCGTTGACCTGCAGGTTGTAGGCATTGGCGACGCGGAAGCGCTCGGCCTCGCGGCGCTCCTGCGCAAAGGCCTTGACCACGCGGATGCCGGGAATGGTGTCGGCCAGCACGTTGGTCACCTCGGACCAGACGCGGTCGATCTTCTCGAAGCCGGTGCGCAGCCGGTCGCGCACCACGTGGATCATCCAGGCGATGAAGGGCAGCGGCACCAGCGTGACCACGGCGAGCAGCGGGTTGATCGAGAACAGGATGGTCGCGGTCATCACGATCATCAGCACGTCGTTGGCGAAGTCGAGCGCGTGCAGCGACAGGAACACGTTGATGCGGTCTGTCTCCGAACCGATGCGCGCCATCAGGTCGCCGGTGCGCTTGCCGCCGAAATAGTCGAGCGGCAGCGTCAGCAGGTGCTCGTAGGTGCTGGTGCGCAGGTCGGCGCCGATGCGCTCCGAAACCAGCGCGAGCAGGTAGGTGCGCGCCCAGCCCAGGCCCCAGCCGAGCAGCGCCGCGCCGAGCAAGCCGCCGAGGTACAGCGCCACGCGCGACGGGTCGATCGTCTGTCCGTTCTGGAACGGAATCAGGATGTCGTCCATCAGCGGGATGGTCAGGTACGGCGGCACCAGGCTGGCGGCCGTGGAGATCAGGGTCAGCACGAAGCCCGCGATCAGCTGTTTGCGGTAAGGTCGCGCGAAGCGGCCCAGGCGCAGCAGCACCCAGGTCGATGGCGGCGTCTGCAGCTCGGTGTCGACCGCGGCCTCGTCGCCGTCGGCTTCGGCTGTCGCCTCAGCGACAGCGGCGCCATTCGCGCGCTGCCCGAAGATTTTCAGCAGTTTCAGCGCGGCCGGCTGGTGCACCAGGGTGTAGCGCCAGCGCGCCAGTAGCCCGGCGGCGCCGGCGAGGTCGAGCGTGCCGACGCCGGCATGGTCGTTCAGACGCAACGTCAGTCCCAAATCGGACAGTGGCCACTCACACCATTGGCCGGCCGGGCCGAGCGCCACTAGGCGCCGGTCGGTCAGGGCCAGCAGGCCGGAGGTAAACCTAAGTTCTTCGTCGAGGTCAACCGCCAGTGTGACCAGAACGTTTTCGGCGGCTGCGAGGCGGCTTTTCAGCGCGGCTGAAGCCGCCGTCTCTGTATCTTCGCCCTCCCGGGTGCCGACTGGATCGTGATGTTGCATCGTGTTGATTTGACTCTTGCCCGTCGCGGTTCACTACAACCGCGCCATGACGCCCTTCGCGGGGCGCCGATTCTGACCGATCGCCATGGGCGCGCTTGAAGGCGCCGCGGTGCTCGGCCAAAGCACATCGAACGTTTGCATGACCCGTTTCGACGACATCCGCCTGCTGCGCATCAACTATTTGCGCGGACCGAACCTCTGGACCTACCGGCCCGTGCTCGAGGTCTGGCTCGACCTGGGGGCGCTGGAAGACTTTCCGTCCAACAAGATCGACGGCTTCACCGCCCGCCTCACGGGCCTGCTGCCGGCGCTGATCGAACACCACTGCGGTGTCGGCGAGCGCGGCGGCTTCATCCAGCGCCTGACCGAAGGCACCTGGGCCGGCCACGTGCTCGAGCACGTGGTGATCGAACTGCTCAACCTGGCGGGCATGCCCACGGGCTTCGGGCAAACCCGCAGCACCTCGGCGCACGGCGTCTACCGCATGGTGTTCCGCGCGCGCGACGAACAGGTGGCCCGCGTGGCGCTGGCCGAGGGCCATCGCCTGCTGATGGCCGCCATCAACGCCGATCCGTTCGCCGCCGCCGACGTGCAGAAGGCCGTCGATGCGGTCAAGGCCAAGGTCGAGGACTGCTACCTCGGGCCGAGCACCGCGGCCATCGTGGCCGCCGCCACCGACCGCGGCATCCCGCACATGCGGCTCAACAGCGGCAACCTCGTGCAGCTGGGCTATGGCGCGAGCCAGCAGCGCATCTGGACCGCCGAGACCGACTACACCAGCGCCATCGGCGAATCGATCGCGAGCGACAAGGAGCTCACCAAGTCGCTGCTCGCGAGCTGCGGCGTGCCTGTGCCCGAAGGCCGGGTCGTGGCCAGCGCCGAGGAAGCCTGGGAAGCGGCCGAGGACATCGGCGTGCCGGTGGCGGTCAAGCCCTCGGACGCCAACCACGGCCGCGGCGTGTCGCTCGAATTGACCACGCGCGAAGAAGTCATGGCCGCCTTCGCCGTGGCCGAGCCCGAGGGCAGCGACGTGATGGTCGAGCGCTTCATCCGTGGCCATGAGCACCGCCTGCTGGTGGTGGGCGGCGAAGTGGTGGCCGCAGCGCGCGGCGAGATCATCACCGTGACCGGCGATGGCCGCAGCACCGTGGCCGAGCTGATCGACAAGCAGCTCAACAGCGACCCGCGCCGCGGCGCCGAAGAAGAATTTCCGCTCGACCTGATCGTGCTGACGACCGACGCCAAACTGCAGCTCGAACTCAAGCGCCAGGAACTCGACGGCGATGCGGTGCCCGCCGCGGGCCGCGTGGTCACGATCCAGCGCAACGGCAACATGGCCAACGACTGCACCGACCAGGTCCACCCCGAAGTGGCGCACGCCGCCGTGCTGGCGGCCCGTGTGGTCGGCCTGGACATCGCGGGCATCGACCTCGTGGCCGAGGACATCGGCAAGCCGCTCGGCCCGCAGCGCGGCGCCATCGTCGAAGTGAATGCCGGCCCCGGCCTGCTGATGCACCTGAAGCCGGCTGTCGGCTCGCCGCGTCCGGTGGGCCGCGCGATCTGCGACCACCTGTTTCCGAACGACGCGCCGGGCCGCATCCCGGTGGTGGGCGTCGCGGGCTCGCGCGACACCGCCGTGCTCGCGCGGCTGGTGGCATGGCTCATCGACCTTGGCGGCCGCCACACCGGCCTGGCCTGCCGCGACGGCCTGTTCCTCGAGCGCCGCCGCGTCGATGCGCGCGACAGCGCCAACTGGGACGCCGGGCGCCGCCTGCTCATGAACCGCGCCGTGCAGGCGGTGGTAATCGAGAACGGCGCCGAGACCATCTTGCGCCACGGCCTCGCGTACGACCGCTGCGAGGTCGGCATCGTGACCGACCTGGACGGCGCCGAGGCGCTCGGCGATTTCGACATCACCGAGAGCGAGCAGATGGTCAAGGTGCTGCGCACGCAGGTCGACGTGGTGCTCGCCGAAGGCACCGCCGTGCTCAATGCCGGCGATGCGCGCGTCGCCGGCCTCGCGCCGCTGTGCGACGGCGCCGTCATCCTGTATGCGGCCGACGCGCAGGCGCCGGCGCTGGCCGCGCACCAGGGCGCGGGCGGCAAGGCCGTGCTGGTGCGCCAGGACCGCGTGGTGCTGGCCAACGGCAGCAGCGAATCGTTCCTGCCGGGGCTCGGCCGCCTGACCGTCTGGCGCGCCACGCACGTGGGCGTCGGCCTCGAGAGCCTGCTCGCCGCCGTGGCGGCGGCCTGGGCGCTGGGCATTCCGCTCAACCTCATCGGCGCCGGCGTCGAAGCCTTCGAAGCCGACCTGCAGGCAGCGCTCGCGTCGCTGCAGCTGTCGCAGAGCCCGCCGCTCCCCGTCCAACCGCAGCTCGCCTGAACCCAACCGCGTCGCCGTCCATGAAAGTCACCCGTCTCCGCGCCCTGCGCGGGCCCAATCTCTGGAGCCGCCACACCGCGATCGAAGCGGTGGTCGCCTGCGAAGGCGACGAGAACGCCATCAGCCGCCTGGCCGGTTTCGAGGCCCGCCTGCGCGCGCGCTTTCCGACCATCGGCGAGCTGCATCCGATGGTGCTGGGCCAGCCGCTGGCGCTGGCCCACGTGCTCGAGAACGCGGCCGTGGCGTTGCAGGCGCAGGCCGGCTGCGCCGTCAACTTCGGCCACACCTCGCCCACGCTCGAAGACGGCGTCTACCAGGTCGTGGTCCAGTACACCGAGGAAGAGGTCGGCCGCCGCGCGCTCGCGCTCGCCGAGGCGCTGCTCACCGCCGCCCTCTACGACACGCCTTTCGACGCGACCGCCGCCCTCACCGAGCTGCGCGACCTCGACGAATCGGAGCGCCTGGGCCCGAGCACCGGCGCCATCGTCGACGCCGCCGTGGCGCGCGGCATTCCCTACCGCCGGCTCACGAGCGGCAGCCTGGTGCAGTTCGGCTGGGGCTCGCGCCAGCGCCGCATCCAGGCCGCCGAGATCGACAGCACCAGCGGCGTGGCCGAATCGATCGCGCAGGACAAGGAGCTCACCAAGCAGTTGCTCAATGCCGCGGGCGTGCCGGTGCCGCTGGGCCGCCCCGTGGCCGATGCCGACGACGGCTGGGCCGCTGCCATGGAGATCGGACTGCCCGTGGTGGTGAAGCCGCAGGACGGCAACCAGGGCAAGGGTGTCACGGTCAACATCACCACGCGCGAACAGCTCACGGCCGCCTACGAATCGGCCGCCGCGTACGGCGAGGTGATGGTCGAGAAGTTCCTGCCGGGCTTCGACTTCCGCCTGCTCGTGGTGGGCGACCGCCTCGTGGCCGCGGCACGGCGCGACCCGCCGCACGTGATCGGCGACGGCAGCGCCACGGTGCGCCAGCTCGTCGATGCGGTGAACCTCGACCCGCGGCGCGGCGAAGGGCATGCCACCTCGCTCACCAAGATCCGCCTCGACGACATCGCCGTCGGCCGGCTCGAGGCACAGGGCCTCACGCCCGACAGCGTGCCCGAGCGCGGCCAGCGCGTGGTGCTGCGCAACAACGCCAACCTCTCCACCGGCGGCACCGCCACCGACGTGACTGACACCGTGCACCCCGAAGTGGCCGCGCGCGCGGTCGATGCGGCGCAGATGGTCGGGCTGCACATCTGCGGCGTCGACATGGTGTGCGAGAACGTGCTGCGCCCGCTCGAGGAGCAACACGGCGGCGTGGTCGAAGTCAACGCCGCACCCGGCCTGCGCATGCACATCTCGCCCTCGTTCGGCCGCGGCCGCGCCGTTGGCGAGGCCGTCATGGACACCCTCTTCGCACCCGGCGACGACGGCCGCATCCCCGTGGTGGCCGTGACCGGCACCAACGGCAAGACCACCAGCGCGCGCCTCGTCAACCACCTGCTCGCATCGAGCGGCCTGCGCACCGGCATGACCAACACCGACGGCGTGTACGTCGACGGGCGCCAGACCGACAGCGGCGACTGCAGCGGCCCGAAGAGCGCGCGCAACGTGCTGCTGCACCCCGACGTCGATGCGGCGGTGTTCGAGGTGGCGCGCGGCGGCGTGCTGCGCGAGGGCCTCGGCTTCGACCGCTGCCAGGTGGCCGTGGTCACCAACATCGGCAGCGGCGACCACCTGGGCCTGAACTACATCACCACGGTCGAAGACCTTGCGGTGCTCAAGCGCGTGATCGTGCGCAACGTCGCGCCCGAAGGCTATGCAGTGCTCAATGCGGCCGACGCGAACGTGGCCGCGATGGCCGCGGGCTGCCCCGGCCATGTGATCTTCTTCGCGGCCGACCGGCAGCATCCGGTGATGGCCACGCATCGCGCACAGGGCAAGCGCACCGTCTACGTCGACAACGACGCGCTGATTGCGGCCGAGGGCTCGTGGCGCGAGCGCATCGCACTGCGCGACGTGCCGATCACGCGCAACGGCACGATCGGCTTCCAGGTCGACAACGTGATGGCCGCCGTGGCTGCGGCCTGGGCCGTGGGCCTCGACTGGGACACGATCCGCAGCGGCCTCGCCAGCTTCATGAACGACGCGGCCGGCGTGCCCGGGCGCTTCAACGTCATGGACTACCGCGGCGCCACGGTGATCGCCGACTACGGCCACAACACCGACGCAATGCGTGCGCTGGTGTCGGCGGTCGACACCATGCCCGCGAACAAGCGCTCGGTGGTGATCAGCGGCGCCGGCGACCGGCGCGACTGCGACATCCGCGACCAGACCGCGATCCTCGGGCAGGCCTTCGACGAAGTCATCCTCTACCAGGATGCCGCGCAGCGCGGCCGCGCCGACGGCGAGGTGATGGCGCTCCTGCGCCAGGGACTGCAGGGTGCGCAGCGCACGAGCTACATCGACGAGATCCGCGGCGAGTTCATCGCCATCGACACTGCGCTGGCGCGGCTGCAGCCGGGCGACCTGGCGCTGGTCCTGGTCGACCAGGTGGACGAAGCGCTCGCGCACCTGGCCAAGCGCATTTCGGAGGCTTGATCCCCGGAGCGCCTTCGGGGCGCGCATGCCGGACCAGTCCCACATGCAGCGGCGAGTCCGGCCGGGGCTGCTGTCTGTGCCGTCCCACAGGGGCCGCTGGGCCAGCGGCCCCAGACTGGCGCTCCGGTCGTGCCCTCTTCGGAGGGCGTGGCCCAACCAGGAGCACCCGATGAGAACAAGAGCCCGTTCCGTATCCCGCGTATCCCGCCTTTCCGCTGCCGCCTTCTTCGCGGCCAGTGTGGTCATTCTCGCGGCCGGCACCTCGCTGGCGCGGGCCCAGGCACCCGCCGGCAGCGCCGACACGATGCGCCAGGAGCGCGCCACCTGCGACGGCGTCCAGCAGGACCGCGCAGCCTGCCTGCGTGAAGCGGGTGCCGCCCGCCAGGAGGCGGCGCGCAGCGGCTTGACCAGCGCGAGCCCGGGCCGCTACGACGCCAATGCCCTGGCACGCTGCCGCGAGCAGCCCGCGGCCGACCGCGCCGACTGCGAAGCGCGCCTGCAAGGCGGCGCGCGCACCAGCACCGAGGGCAGCGTGATGGGCGGTGGCGTCATCCGCGAAACGGTGACACCGCTGCCGGCGCAACCGGCATCCCCCGCGCGCTGAATGCGCTTCCTTTCGTTTCAGGTCACGCCAAGGAGCACACCATGAACAACAGTCTTCACGCCCGTTCGATGATCGCCGCCCTGATCGCAGTCGGCGGTCTGTCAGCCGCCGTGGCGCCGGCCTCGGCCCAGTCGCGCCAAGGCGGTTCCACCTACCAGCAGGAACTCGCCGTTTGCGGCCACAACCAACAGGACCGTGCGGCCTGCATTCGCGAAGCCGGCGCCGCGCGCCAGGAAGCCGCGCGCGGCGGCCTGACCAGTGCACCCGACTTCCGCGCCAATGCGCTCGCGCGCTGCAACCTGCAGCCGCCCGCCGACCGCTCGGCCTGCGAGGCGCGCGTGCTCGGCGACAGCGGCAACACCGACGCCCGGGTCAGTGGCAGCGTGATGGGCGGCGGCGTGATCCGCGAATCGGTCACCACGGTCGTCATGCCCGCGCCCGCGGCGATGCCTGCACCGATGCCTGCGCCCTCGCGCGCGCCGGCGCCAGCGATCGTCGCACCGGTCGAGCGCATGCCGCCGCCCGCGGCGTACCCGGCGCCCGCACCCTATCCAGCACCGTATCCCGCACGCTGAGCGTTTCGCGCGATGGCCAAGGCCACTGCCGCAGGGCATGGCCTTGGACTGTCACAGGACTGTCATAAAGCCTGGCGCACTGATAGCTATAGTTCCCGGTCTCTGCCTACCGAGGAACACTTTCCAATGAATGCCATCAAGGTCGCCCGCCGATTCATCGAAACGGACCCGGCCAATGAATCGGCCAAGATCCTGGCCCAGCTCGTGCTGGCGCTCGAATCGGAGCGCAGCTTCGAACTGGTCACCCTCTACAACCTCGATTACAAGAGCTTCGAACTCGCGATCGACATCCTGAAGGAATGGCGGCTCGACCGCTACTACGCGAGCAAGTCGAAGCTGTTCGATCTGTCGCTGCAGGTCAGCGAACTCGAGAAGCCCTGAGACGCTTCCGCGTCTTCTTTTTTTCTTCTTCAACGCCCCCAGCGCAGCACCAGAGGATCGAGCCGCCTGGCGGTTTCGATCAGGCCTGCGCGCGTGTCGGGGTGCAGCGCCGGCAGCGGATGGCGCGGTGCCTCGCAAGCGATCACGCCGCCCTCCTTCATGAGCGCCTTGCAAGCGAGCAGGCCGGCCTGGCGGTTCTCGTAGTTGATCAGCGGCAGCCACTGCTGGTAGAGCGCGAAGGCACGGTCGCGATCGCCCGCGCGGTGCGCCTCGATGATCGGCCGGATGCCATCGGGATAGCCGCCGCCGGTCATCGACCCGGTGGCGCCCGCATCAAGGTCGGGCATCAGCGTGATGGCCTCCTCGCCGTCCCAGGGTCCCTCGACCGCATCGCCACCGAGGCGGATCAGTTCGCGCAGCTTCGATGCGGCACCGGGCGTCTCGATCTTGAAGTACGCCACCTGCTCGATCTCACGCGCCATGCGCGCGAGGAAGGCCGCCGACAGCACGGTGCCGCTCGCGGGCGCGTCCTGGACCATGATCGGGATGCCCACCGCGTCGGACAGCCCCGCGTAGAACTCGAAGATCTGCGGCTCGGGCACGCGGAAGGTCGCGCCATGGTAGGGCGGCATCACCATCAGCATCGCCGCACCCATGTCCTGCGCGCGGCGGCTGCGCTCGGCGCAGACCCGGGTGCTGTAGTGCGTGGTGGTCACGATCACCGGCACGCGGCCTTTCACGTGGTCGAGGATGGTGCGCGTGAGCACCTCGCGCTCCTCGTCCGACAGCACGAACTGCTCCGAGAAGTTCGCGAGGATGCACAACCCGTCGGAGCCCGCGTCGATCATGAAGTCGACGCAGCGCTTCTGGCTGTCGAGGTCGAGCGTGCCCTGTTCGGTGAAGGTGGTGGGCACCACCGGGAAGATGCCGCGATAACGGGGATTGTTCATGGTGAATCAGTGTGAATGGCGGGGAACGGCAGAGCCTCGGCAGCCGACCAGGAAGTCGAAATCGCAGCCCTCGTCGGCCTGCAGCACGTGGTGGACGTAGAGCTTCTGGTAGCCACCGCCGCGCGTGCTCATCGGCTGCACGTCGGAGGCCGACAGCGCCGCCAGGCGCGCGGCGAGTTCCTCGTCGCTGATGTCCAGGTGCAGGCGGCCTGCATCGCAGTCGAGCTCGATCCAGTCGCCGTCGCGCACCGCCGCGAGCGGGCCGCCATCGGCCGCCTCGGGTGCGACGTGCAGCACCACCGTGCCGTAGGCCGTGCCGCTCATGCGCGCGTCGGAGATGCGCACCATGTCCTTGATGCCCTGGCGCAGCAGCTTGGGCGGCAGGCCCATGTTGCCGACCTCGGCCATGCCAGGGTAGCCTTTGGGGCCGCAGTTCTTCATCACGAGCACCGAGCTGGCGTCGACTTCGAGCGATTCGTCGACGATGCGCGCCTTGTAGTGCTCGAGGTTCTCGAACACCACGGCGCGGCCGCGATGCTTGAGCAGTTCGGGCGATGCGGCCGAAGGCTTGAGCACAGCGCCGCGCGGCGACAGGTTGCCGCGCAAGATGCGAATGCCGCCGTCGGCGATCAGCGGCCGGTCGAGCGGGCGGATCACCTCGTCGTCGAGGCTCGGCGCCTCGCGCACGTTGTCCCAGATCGAGTGGCCGTTGACGGTGAGCGCGCCCGGGTGCGGCAGCAGGCCGTTCTCGCCCAGGCGCCGCAGCACGGCCGGCAGCCCGCCTGCGTAGTAGAACTCTTCCATCAGGAAGCGGCCCGAAGGCATCAGGTCGACGATGGTCGGCGTGTGGCTGCCGATGCGCGTCCAGTCTTCGAGCTCGAGCGGCACGCCGATGCGCCCGGCGATGGCCTTCAGGTGGATCACCGCGTTGGTCGAGCCGCCGATCGCCGCATTCACGCGGATCGCGTTCTCGAACGCCTCGCGCGTGAGGATCTTCGACAGCGTGAGGCCTTCCTTGGCCATATCGACCGCGCGCATGCCCGACATCTGCGCGAGCACGTAGCGCCGCGCGTCGACGGCCGGGATCGCCGCGTTGTGCGGCAGCGAGGTGCCCAGTGCCTCGGCCATGCAGGCCATGGTCGAGGCGGTGCCCATGGTGTTGCAGGTGCCGGCCGAACGCGACATGCCCGCCTCGGCCGACAGGAACTGGTGCAGGCCGATCTCGCCGGCCTTCAGCGATTCGTGCAGCTGCCACACGGCCGTGCCCGAGCCGATGTTCTTGCCGTCGAGCTTGCCGTTGAGCATCGGTCCGCCGGTGACCACGATGGCCGGGATGTCGCAGCTCGCCGCGCCCATCAGCAGCGCCGGCGTGGTCTTGTCGCAGCCCGTGAGCAGCACCACCGCATCGACCGGATTGCCGCGGATCGCTTCTTCCACGTCCATGCTCGCGAGGTTGCGCGTGAGCATCGCGGTCGGCCGCAGGTTCGATTCGCCGTTCGAGAACACCGGAAACTCCACCGGAAAGCCACCCGCCTCCGAGATGCCGCGCTTCACGTGCTCGGCAATCTTGCGGAAGTGGGCGTTGCACGGCGTGAGCTCCGACCAGGTGTTGCAGATGCCGACGATCGGGCGTCCATCGAACTCGTGGTCGGGGATGCCCTGGTTCTTCATCCAGCTGCGGTACATGAAGCCGTTCTTGTCGGCGGAGCCGAACCATTCGGTCGAGCGCAATTTCTTTGTTGTCATGAAAGTCTCAGTGGCGCGGGGCGCGCGAGGTGAAGAAGCGCTGCAGCAGGCAGAACACGAACAGGAGTGCGCCCACGACGATGCGCGTCCACCACGAGCTCAGGGTGCCGTCGAAGGAGATCAGCGTCTGGATGATCCCGAGCATCAGCACGCCGAACAGCGTGCCCGCGACATAGCCCACGCCGCCGGTCAGCAGCGTGCCGCCGATCACCACGGCGGCGATGGCGTCGAGCTCGAGCCCCATCGCATGCAGGCCGTAGCCCGACTGCATGTAGAAAGTGAAGATCACGCCCGCGAGCGCCGAGCACAGGCCCGACAGCGTGTACACGCCCACCAGCGTTCGGCGCACCGGCAGGCCCATCAGCATGGCCGAATGCGCGCTGCCGCCGATGGCGTACACCGCGCGGCCGAAGGGCGTGCAGTGCGCGATGAACACGGCGGCCAGCAGCACTGCGATGGCGATCACCGCGCTGATCGACAGCGAGGCCTCGCCCCAGACCGGAATGCGGATCTGCGACACCTCCGAATAGAACGCGTGCGTGATGCTGATCGAGTCGATGCTGATCAGGTAACACAGTCCCCGCGCGAGGAACATGCCCGCCAGCGTGACGATGAAGGGCTGCAGCCGATAGCGCTCGATCAGCAGGCCCATGAACGCGCCGAAGGCCGTTCCCATCGCGAGCACCAGCGGAATGACGACCGCGGGGCTCCAGCCGTGCTTCTCGACCAGCGCGGCCGACACCATGGTCGTGAGCGCGATCACCGAACCGACCGACAGGTCGATGCCGCCGGAGAGGATCACGAAGGTCATGCCGACCGCCACCACGATCAGGAAGGCGTTGTCGATCAGCAGGTTCAGGAACACCTGCGCCGAGAAGAAGCCGTCGTAGAACACCGAGCCCAGCGTGGCCATCAGCATGAAGAGCGAGATGGTCGCCGTCAACGGCAGGTACTTCGGATTGAGCCCGCGCTTGCCCCCTCTCCCGCGCGCGGGAGAGGGTTGGGGTGAGGGTGCAGCGCTCGTCTCGATCACCGCGCTCATGCCCTGCTCCCGTCATGCACCGGCCGCTGCACGAGCGTGCGGACCTCCGCCCTGAACTCCGGCGACTGCAGCAGCATCACCGCGAACACCACCGCCGCCTTGACTACGAGGTTGATCTCCGGCGGCACGCCCATCGAGTAGATCGCATAGGTCAGCGTCTGGATGATCAGCGCGCCGATCACGCTGCCCACGAGGCTGAAGCGCCCGCCCGTGAGCGCCGTGCCGCCGAGCGTCACCGCGAGGATCGCGTCGAGCTCGAGCAGCTGGCCCGCGTTGTTGCCGTCGGCGCTCTTGACGTTGGAGCTGATCAACAGGCCCGCGATGCCTGCGCAGACACCGCAGAACGCATAGGCGCCGATCACCAGCCGCTTCGCCTGCACCCCCGCCACGCGCGCAGCCGTGGGGTTGATGCCCACGGCCTGGATGAACAGGCCGAGCGCGGTGCGCGTGATCGCAAGGTAGAGCAGCGCGAACACCGCCGCCACGATGAACACCGCGAACGGCAGGCCCAGGAGATGGCCGCTGCCGAGAAAGAAGAAGGGCTTGTAGTAGATGGTGATGATCTGCCCGTCGGTGATGAGCTGCGCGATGCCGCGCCCCGCCACCATGAGGATCAGCGTCGCGATGATCGGCTGCATGCCGACCTTGGCGACCAGCAGCCCGTTCCACAGGCCGCACAGCAGCGCGACGGCGATCGCCGCCAGGATCGCGAGCCACATCGGGAACCGGCTCACGTCGCTCGCCACCGAGCCGCCGATCATCCAGGCGGCCACGGCCGCCGCGATCGCCACCGTCGCACCCACCGAGATGTCGATGCCGCGCGTGGCGATCACGAGCGTCATGCCGAGCGACACCAGCACCAGCGGCGCCGCGCGGTTCACGATGTCGATCAGGCTGCCGTAGAGATGGCCGTCGCGCCACTCGAGGTGCAGGAAGCTGGCGTTGAACGCGGTGTTGACGGCGAGCAGCAGCAACAGCGTGATGAGGGGCCAGGCGAGACGGTGATGCATGAGGGCGGAGAGGCGGTTCATGGGGTTGGCTGCCTTGCTCCTTCCCCCTTTGGGGGAAGGTTGGGATGGGGGCACGCGGCCTCGCGCGGGTTCATACCGAGGCAATCATTTCGTAGACCTCGTCCTCGGTCGATCCGCCCGGGAGCTCGCCCACCTTCTGCCGGTCGCGCAGCACCACGATGCGGTGCGCCACGCGCACCACCTCGCTCATCTCCGACGAGATGAAGACCACCGCCATGCCCGCGCGCGCGAGCCGCAGGATCTCCTCCATGATCTCCTGCTTGGCCGCCACGTCGATGCCGCGCGTGGGCTCGTCGAGGATCAGGAGGCGCGGCTCGGTGGCAAGCCAGCGCGCGATCATCGCCTTCTGCTGGTTGCCGCCCGACAGCAGACCGATCGGTGTCTCGACACTCGCGGTCTTGATGCCCAGCGACGCCACGAAGCGCTCGGCCAGCGCGGTCTGCTCGGCCTGCGAGAGGAAGCGCCGGGCGCCGAGCCGGGCCTGCAGCGCGAGCGCGATGTTCTCGCGCACCGACAGCTCGGCGACGATGCCGTCGGTCTTGCGCTCTTCGGGGCAGAGCGCAAAGCCCTGGCGGATCGCATCGGCCGGGCTCGAAAAGCGCATCGCGCGCCCGTCGACCTTGAGCACGCCGCGGTCCGGTGCCTCCAGGCCGAACAGCAGCCGCGCCAGCTCGGTGCGGCCCGCGCCCAGCAGGCCCGCGATGCCCACCACTTCGCCCGCGCGCACGCGCAGATCGACCGGCTGCAGCTGCCCCGCCTGCGCGAGCCCCTCGGCGTGCAGCAGCGCGGGCGCGGCTTCGTCCAGCGCCGGCAGCGCGGCCGGGTGCGCCGACTGCGCCGCCAGCTCGCGCCCGAGCATGGCCGCGATCAGCGCCTGCGGGCCGAGCTCGGCGGTGTGCCATTCGCCCACCCACGCGCCGTTGCGCAGCACCGTGATGCGGTCCGACACCGCATACACCTGGTTGAAGAAATGCGTCACGAAGACGATCGCGAGCCCTTCGCCGCGCAGTCGCCGCAGCACCGCGAACAGCTTCTCCACCTCGTCGTCGTCGAGGCTCGAGGTCGGTTCATCGAGGATCAGCACCTTCGACGACACGCCGAGCGCGCGCGCAATGGCCACCATCTGCTGCACCGCCACCGAGTAGCTCGACAACAGGCGCGTCACGTCGATCTCGAGCCCGATGCGCGCCAGCAGCTCGGCGGCGCGCCGGTTCACCGCCGCCCAGTCGATGCGAAAGCCCTGGACCGCGCCGCGGCGCGGGTAGCGGCCCGCGAAGATGTTCTCGGCCACCGAGAGGTTCGGGCACAGGTTGACCTCCTGGTAGACGGTGCTGATGCCGAGCTTCTGCGCCTCGAGCGGCGAGCCCGGCCGGATCGGTCGGCCGTCGAGCCGCATCTCGCCGCCCTCCGAGGCGAGCACGCCCGTGAGCACCTTGATCAGCGTCGACTTGCCCGCGCCGTTCTGTCCCATGAGCGCATGGATCTCGCCCGCGCGCAGGCTCAGCTGCACGTCGCGCAGCACGGCAATGCCGCCGAACTGCTTGCCGATGCCGCGCAGTTCGAGCACGGGTGGAAGGCTGCTGCCGCTCATGCCTGCCTGTTCTTGTTGTAGACGTCGATGAACACGGCCGCGAGCAGCACCAGCCCCTTGATCACCTGCTGGTAGTCGATGCCGATTCCCATGATCGACATGCCGTTGTTCATCACGCCCATGATGAAGGCGCCGATCACCGCGCCCATGACCTTGCCCACGCCGCCCGAGGCCGAAGCGCCGCCGATGAAGCAGGCCGCGATCACGTCGAGCTCGAAGCCGAGGCCCGCCTTCGGCGTGGCGGTGTTGAGCCGGGCCGCGAACACCAGGCCCGCGAGCGCCGCGAGCGCGCCCATGTTCACGAAGGTCAGGAAGGCGAGCCACTGCGTCTTCACGCCCGACAGCCGCGCGGCCTTCTCGTTGCCGCCGAGCGCATAGATGCGCCGGCCGACCGTGGTGCGGTTGGTGACGAAGTCGTAGGCCACGATCAGCACCGCCATCACGATCAGCACGTTGGGCAGGCCCTTGTAGGTCGAGAGCAGGTAGCTGAAGAACAGGATGATCGCCGCGAAGAACACGTTCTTCACGAGGAAGAAGGCGTAGGGCTCGGTCTCCATGCCGTGCGCGGCGAGCCGGGCGCGTCCGCGCAGCTTGAAGAACACCAGCGCCGCCGCGGCCACCGCGCCCACCACCAGCGAGGTGACGCGCAGCGTCCCGCCCTCACCGCCCAGCGGGTCGGGGATGAAGCCCGAGCTGAGCCGCTGGAAGGTCTCGGGAAACGGCCCCACAGACTGTCCCGCGAGCAGTGCGAGCGTGAGCCCCTTGAACACCAGCATGCCCGCGAGCGTGACGATGAACGACGGGATCCTGCGGAACGCGACGAACCAGCCCTGCGCGGCGCCGATCAGGGCACCCGCCACGATGCCGAGCACGGCCGCCGGCACGAAATGCCATTCGTACTCGACCATCAGCACCGCTGCGAGCGCGCCGATGAAGCCGCAGACCGAGCCTACCGACAGGTCGATGTGCCCGGCCACGATCACCAGCAGCATGCCGAGCGCCATGATGACGATGTAGCTGTTCTGCAGCAGCAGGTTCGTGAGGTTCAGCGGGCGCAGCAAGGTGCCGTCGGTCAGCACCTGGAACAGCACCATGATCGCGACCAGCGAGATCAGCATGCCGTATTCGCGCAGGTTGTTCTTGAGGAACCCGGCATGCACCCCGCGCGGCGCGGCGGCAGCAGGCATGGCGGCGTTCACCGCTTCGGCGTCAGGCGGCGTCATGGACGGAACTCCCCGCGCTCACGATGGCGTGCATGATGCGCTCCTGCGAGGCCTCGGCGGCCGGAAACTCGGCCACGAAGCGGCCCTCGTTCATCACGTAGATGCGGTCGCACATGCCGAGCAGCTCCGGCAGTTCGGAAGAAATCATGAGAATGCCTTTGCCCTCGCTCGCGAGCTGGTCGATGATGGTGTAGATCTCGTACTTGGCGCCCACGTCGATGCCGCGCGTGGGTTCGTCGAGGATCAGCAGCTCGGGCTGCGTGAAGAGCCACTTGCTCAGCACCACCTTCTGCTGGTTGCCGCCCGACAGGTTGACCACGGCCTGCGACACGCCGGGCGAGCGGATGCGCAGCGCCTTGCGGTAGTCGTTGGCCACCGCGAACTCGCGCGTGTCGTCGATCACCATGGCTTTAGCCACCGCCGGCAGGTTCGCGAGGCTCACGTTCTTCTGAATGCTCTCGTCGAGCACCAGGCCCAGGCCCTTGCGGTCTTCGGTCACGTAGGCGATGCCGTGGTCGATGGCCTTGCGCACCGTGCCCACGTCCACCGGCTGGCCGTGCATCAGCACCGTGCCGCTGATGCGCTGGCCGTACGAGCGGCCGAACACGCTCATCGCGAACTCGGTGCGGCCCGCGCCCATGAGCCCCGCGATGCCGATGATCTCGCCGCGGCGCACCTGCAGGTTCACGCCCTTGATCTGCTCGCGCTCTGCGTGCAGCGCATGGTGCACGCGCCAGTCGCGCACCTCGAACACGGTCTCGCCGATGCGCGGCGTGCGCTCGGGATAGCGGTGCGCCATGTCGCGCCCGACCATGCCGCGGATGATGCGGTCCTCGCTGACCGGTCCGGCGCGGCAGTCGATCGTCTCGACCGTGGCGCCGTCGCGCAGCACGGTGATCGAATCGGCCACCTTGGCGATCTCGTTGAGCTTGTGCGAGATCAGGATCGACGCGATGCCCTGGCGCTTGAGTTCGAGCAGCAGCGCCAGCAGCGCGTCGCTGTCGTTCTCGTTCAGGCTCGCGGTCGGCTCGTCGAGGATCAGCAGCTTGACCTCTTTGGCCAGCGCCTTCGCGATCTCCACCAGTTGCTGCTTGCCCACGCCGAGATCGGTCACCAGCGTGGTCGGCAACTCCGCGAGGCCGACCCTGGCGAGCAGCGCGCGCGTCTTGGCGTAGGCCGCGAACCAGTCGATCACGCCGCCGCGCGCGATCTCGTTGCCGAGGAAGATGTTCTCGGCGATCGAGAGCAGCGGTACCAGCGCGAGCTCCTGGTGGATGATGATGATCCCGAGCTTCTCGCTGTCGGCGATGCCGCGGAAGCGGCGCAGCGCGCCCTCGAAGTGGATCTCGCCGGTGTACGAATCGCACGGGTACACGCCGCTCAGCACCTTCATGAGCGTCGACTTGCCCGCGCCGTTCTCGCCCACCACCGCATGGATCTCTCCGGCGCGCACCGCCAGGTTCACGTCGGCGAGCGCCTTCACGCCCGGGAAGGTCTTGGTGATGCCGCGCATCTCGAGGATGCGCGGCGCGCCGGCTGCCATGGCGGTGCTCACTTGACCTGGGTTTCCTTGTAGTAGCCGCTATCGACCAGCACCTGCTTCCAGTTGCCGCCGTCCACGCTCACCGGTTTCAGCAGGTACGAGGGCACCACCTTGATGCCGTTGTTGTAGGTCTGGGTGTCGTTGACCTCGGGCGTCTTTCCCGAGAGCATCGCGTCGACCATGGCCACGGTCACCTTGGCAAGCTCGCGCGTGTCCTTGAACACGGTCGATGTCTGCTCCTTGCGCAGGATCGACTTGACCGATGGGATCTCGGCGTCCTGGCCCGAGACCACCGGCATCGGCTGCGAGGCCGAGCCGTAGCCCACGCCCTTGAGCGACGAGATGATGCCGATCGAGAGCCCGTCGTACGGCGAGAGCACCGCGTCGACGCGGTTGGTGGAATAGAAGGCCGACAGCAGGTTGTCCATGCGCGACTGCGCCACCGCACCGTCCCAGCGCAAGGTGCCGACCTTGTCCATGCCCATCTGCTTGCTGCGCACCACGAGCTTGCCGCTCTTGATGTAGGGCTCCAGCACCGACATCGCGCCGTTGTAGAAGAAGAAGGCGTTGTTGTCGTCGGGCGAGCCGCCGAAGAGCTCGATGTTGAACGGCCCCTTGCCGCTCTTCAGGCCCAGCGCCGCCTCGATCGACTGCGCCTGCAGCACGCCGACCTGGAAGTTGTCGAAGGTCGCGTAGTAGTCGACGTTCTTCGAGCCCTTGATGAGCCGGTCGTAGGCAATGACCTTCACGCCCCTGTCGGCCGCCTTCTGCAGTACGTCCGACAGCGTGGTGCCGTCGATCGCCGCGATCACCAGCACCTTCGCGCCCTTGGTCACCATGTTCTCGATCTGCGCGAGCTGGTTCGGGATGTCGTCGTCGGCGTACTGCAGGTCGGTCTTGTAGCCCTTCTCCTTGAAGTACTTGACCATGTTGGCGCCGTCGGCGATCCAGCGCGCCGACGACTTGGTGGGCATCGAGATGGCGATCGGGCCCTTGTCCTGCGCGTGGGCGAGCGGCGCGAGACCGGCGGCGGCCAGCGCCACGACGGCCAGGGAGGCCTTGAGGAAGTTGCTGCGTTTCATTGGATGTCCGTCCTCAGTACTTTCGATTCGGGAATTCTTTTGCGGCGACTTCCATCGGGAAGATGCCTTCCTCGGTCACGATGCGCTTGGGCAGCGTCTTGCCGGCCTTGATGTCCTTCACCGCGCTCATGAGCTGCGGCCCGAGCAGCGGGCTGCACTCCACCGACACGTTGAGCTTGCCGGCGATCATGGCTTCGAAAGCGCCCTTGACCGCGTCGATCGAGATGATCGTGATGTCCTTCGCGGGCTTCAGGCCCGCTTCCTCGATCGCCTGGATCGCGCCGATGGCCATGTCGTCGTTGTGCGCGTACAGCACGTTGATCTTCTTGCCCTCGGCCTTGAGGAAGGCTTCCATCACCTCCTTGCCCTTGGCGCGCGTGAAGTCGCCGGTCTGCGAGCGCAGGATCTTGAACTTGGGATCGGCCTTGACGATCTCCTCGAAGCCCTTCTTGCGGTCGATGGCCGGGGCCGAGCCCACGGTGCCCTGCAGTTCGACGATGTTGACCTCGCCCTTCTGGTCCTTCATCTTCTCGACCAGCCAGCGGCCGGCCTTGCGGCCTTCCTCGACGAAGTCCGAGCCCATGAAGGTGACGTAGAGCGAATCGTCCTTGGCGTTGACCGCGCGGTCGGTCAGCACCACCGGGATCTTGGCGGCCTTGGCCTCGCGCAGCACCGTCTCCCAGCCCGACTCCACCACCGGCGAGAAGGCGATCACGTCGACCCTCTGCGCGATGAAGGAGCGGATGGCCTTGATCTGGTTCTCCTGCTTCTGCTGCGCGTCGGAGAACTTGAGCTCGATGCCGGCTTCCTTGGCCGAGGACTTGATCGACTCGGTGTTGGCGGTGCGCCATTCGCTTTCGGCGCCCACCTGGCTGAAGCCCAGCACGATCTTCTTCTGCGCCAGCGCGCTGGCGGGCAGCAGTCCGCCGAGCGAAGCGGCGGCCAATGCGATGTTGAGGGTGCGGCGATTGAGTGTCATGGGATGTCTCCTTCTTTCTTGCTGTGAGCCTGCTGGAAAGCCTTGGTGGTGGTGGTCAGGCCCGCATGTAGCCGGTCTTGACCGTCGTGTAGAACTCCGCGGCATGGCGCCCTTGTTCGCGCGGCCCGTAGCCCGACCCCTTGCGGCCGCCGAAGGGCACGTGGAAGTCCACCCCCGCGGTCGGCAGATTGACCATCGTCATGCCCACTTCGGCATGGCGCCTGAAATGCATCGCGTGCTTGAGCGAGTTGGTGCAGATGCCCGCGCTCAAACCCGAGGGCGTGTCGTTGCACAGCGCCAGCGCCTCGTCGTAGTCGGCCGCGCGCAGCACGCAAGCCAGCGGGCCGAAGACCTCCTCGCGCGCGATGCGGTGGCCGGGCTGCGCAAGGAACAGCGCGGGGCTCATGTAGTGGCCCGCCGTGGCGCGCACGAGCGGCTCGCCGCCCCAGACATGCTCGGCGCCTTCTTCGCGCGCGATCCCGACCCAGGCCAGGCTGCGCGCGAGCCGCACCTCGTCGACCAGCGGGCCGACGTCGATGCCGCGCTCCAGCGCATGGCCGATGCGCAGTGCCTTGAGGCGCTCGCGCAGCCGCGCCACGAACACGTCGTGCACGGCAGCCTCGACGATGAGCCGGCTCGACGCGGTGCAGCGCTGGCCGTTGGAGAAGTAGGCGCCCTGCACCGCGCAGTCGACCGCATGGTCGATGTCGGCATCGGCCAGCACCACGAGCGCGTTCTTGCCGCCCATCTCGAGCTGCACCTTGGCGCGCCGCGCGGCCGCCGCCTGCAGGATGCGTTCGCCGTTGCGTGCCGCGCCCGTGAAGCTCAGCGCATCGACCAGCGGGCTGTCGACCAGGGCCTGGCCGGCCTCGCGCCCGCTGCCCATCACGAGGTTGAACACGCCCGCGGGCAACCCGGCGCGGCTGATGATCTCGGCCAGCGCCCAGCCGCAGGCCGGCACCAGCTCGGCCGGCTTGAACACCACGCTGTTGCCGTGCGCCAGCGCCGGTGCGATCTTGCCCGCGGGCACCGCGAGCGGCGCGTTCCAGGGCGTGATGAGCCCCGTCACGCCCACGGGTTCGCGCGTCACGTCGACCTGCACGCCCGCGCGCAGCGAGGCCATGTTCTCGCCGCCGCCGCGCAGCGCCTCACCCGCGAAGAACTTGAAGATCTGCCCCGCACGCGCGGCCTCGGCCACCGCCTCGGGCAGGGTCTTGCCGATCTCGCGCGCCAGCAGCAGGCCCAACTCGTCGCGGCGCGCCAGCAGTTCGGTGCCGATGCGATCGAGCACGTCGGCGCGGCGCTGCGGCGCGCTGTGGCTCCAGTGGCCGAAGGCATCGGCCGCGGCACGGACCGCGAACTCCACCTGCCGCCGGTCGGCGCGCGCGTACTCGGCCACCACTTCGCTGGTGTCCGAGGGATTGGCGCTCACACCCGTGGTCGCGCTGGTCTCCCAGCGGCCATTGATGTACTGCCGCACGTTCTGGTGAAGCTCGCCGTGGATCACGGTGCGTTGACCTTTGTCTCTCGTTTTTGAAGTGGCGAGAGTCTATGAACGATATTGATATCGATCCAATCATTTTTTCGACAAAATGGATATCAATCGACGGATTCTGGAAAACCCGTCAGCCCAAAGTTCCAAGCCGCTAGGCAAGCAACCAAAAGCCATGAACAACTACAACCACTGGTTCATCCGCGCGCGCCTCAAGACGCGGCAACTGCTGCTGCTCGTGGCGCTGGCGGAGGAAGGCAACATCCACCGCGCGGCGCAGGTGCTGAACATGACGCAGCCTGCGGCCTCCAAGCTGCTGAAGGACCTGGAGGACGTGCTTGAGGTGCCGCTGTTCGAGCGCCTGCCGCGCGGCATGCGCCCGACCTGGTACGGCGAAACCATGATCCGCCATGCGCGCGTGGCGCTCGCGAGCCTGAACCAGGCGCACGACGAGCTCACCGCGCTCAAGGCCGGCCGCTTCGGCCAGGTGAACGTGGGCGCGATCACCGCGCCGGGCATCACGCTGATGCCGCCCGCCGTGGCGATCGTCAAGCGCGAGCAGCCCGACCTGCGCGTGTCGCTCGAGATCGAGACCAGCGCGGTGCTGATGGAGCGGCTCGCGCAGGGCAAGCTCGACATCCTGGTGGCGCGGCTCTTCGCCGAGCACGACAAGTCGCAACTGCGCTACGAGGCGCTGGCCGAGGAGCCGGTGTGCGCGCTGGTGCGCCCCGGCCATCCGCTGCTGGGCGTGAGCGGACTCACGCTGCGCGACGTGGTGGGCGCCGGCTGGATCGTGCCGCCCGCGGGCAGCGTGCTGCGCCACCGCTTCGAGCTGATGTTCCAGGAGGAAGGCCTGGCGCCGCCCGCCAACATCATCGAGAGCCCTGCCCTGCTTTTCATCACGCGCATGCTGCAGCAGAGCGATATGGTGGCGGTGCTCGCGAGCGACGTGGCGCGCTACTACGCGGCGCACGGCATCGTGTCGCTGCTACCGCTCGACATGCCCTGCCACATGGACGCGTTCGGCATCATCACGCGCACCGACCGGCTGCTGTCGCCGGCGGCGAAGGTGATGATGAAGGCTTTGAAGACGGCGAGCCTCAGCGTCTACGGACGCAAGCTCGAGATGGACTGATCAGGTCCAGCCGGCGTCCACCGTGAACTCCTGCGCCGTGCACATCTTCGCGTCGTCCGATGCGAGGAACAGCACCATGCGTGCGATGTCGTCGGGCATCAGCTTGTCGGGCAGACACTGGTTGCGGTGCAGCGCCTTCTCGCCCTCGTCGTCGAGCCAGAGGTTCACCTGGCGCTCGGTCATCACCCAGCCCGGCGACACCGTGTTGATGCGGATACGGTCGCGGCCCAGCTCCACCGCCAGCCCGCGCGTGAGGCCGTTGACCGACGACTTGGCGATCGCGTAGCAGGGGTAGCCCGAGCCCTTGGTCTGCCAGCCCGTCGAGCCCAGGTTGATGACCGCGCCGAAGCCCAGGCGCCGCATGCCCGGCACCACCGACTGGATCGCGAACAGCGCCGGCCGCTCGTTGATGGCCATGCGGTTGTCGTAGTAGTCGGGCGTGACCGATTCGAGCGTGTGGCGGTCGTCGCTCGCGACGTTGTTGACCAGCACCGCGAAGTCGCCGAGCTCGGCCGCCGCGTCGGCCATGGCCTGCTGCAGCGCGCCGATGTCGCGCACGTCGCAGCTGCGCCACCACGGCGCCGCATGGCCCGCTGCGGTGATCCGCTCAGCAAGTGCCGCGCTTGCGGCCTCGGCAATGTCGATGAACGCCACGCGGGCGCCCTGCGCGGCGAACGCCGCCACGATGGCCGCGCCAATGCCGCTGCCGCCGCCCGTCACGAACACGGTGCGCCCCGCCAGACTGGGGTGGATCGATGGCTTTTCCGGTGAATCGGTCGTCAAGGGAGGCGTCTCCAAGCGGTCGGCAGTGACATTGCAAATTCAATATCTATCGATGCCATAAATCGCAATTTCTATTATCAATATGCCTTGATACGATCCGCCGCGTCAAGGCCGCGACACACAACAACGAAGAAGGAGACAAGCACATGAACCACGACAACGGCGGCAGCGCGCTCGCCGCGCCGACCATCCTCGGCCAGCCTGAATGCCTGTGGCCCGCGGGCGCGACGCTCGGCGAGGGCACGCTGTGGTCCGTGCGCGACCAAGTGCTGTACTGGGTCGACATCCTCGAGCACCGGCTCTACCGCCACGATCCGCGCGACGGCGCGCGCCGCAGCTGGCAGTTCGACGAGGAGATCACCGCCCTGGCCGAGCGCGCCGAGGCGCCGGGGCTGATCGTCACGCTGCGCCGCGGCTTCGCGCTGTTCGACCCCGCCGCCGACGCCGCGCCGCGCTACCTGCACCAGCCCGAGACCGAGCGCACGGGCAACCGCTTCAACGACGGCAAGTGCGACCGGCAGGGCCGCTTCTGGGGCGGCAGCATGGACTTCGACTGCCAGGCGCCGACCGGCGCGCTCTACCGCTTCGATGCCGACGGCCGCTGTACGCGGCACGACGACGGCTTTGCGGTCACCAACGGACCGACCTGGTCGCTTGACCAACGCACGATGTACTTCAACGCCACGGCCGAAGGTTGCATTTATGCCTACGACTTCGATGCCGCGGCCGGCACGGTGCACAACAAGCGCGTGTGGCTGCGCTTCGGCGCGGGCGAAGGCCTGCCCGACGGCATGACCACCGACGCCGCCGGCCGGCTGTGGATCGCGCGCTGGGGCGGCCGCTGCGTGAGTTGCCACGACCCCGCAAGTGGCGACGAGCTCGGCCGCATCGCCTTGCCCGCAAGCAACGTGACCAACTGCGCCTTCGGCGATGCGGACCTGTGCACGCTCTACATCAGCACCGCGCGCAGCGGCCTCACGCCCGAGCAGTTGGAGGCCGAGCCGCTCGCGGGCGGCCTGTTCAAGGTGCGCATCGCAAGCCCGGGGTTGCCGGCCGCGCTGTTCGCGGGTTGAAGCGGCGGGCGCTGCCGATCGGTCAGAGCGGCGGCAGATTCTCTGCGGCGAAGTCGGCGAACAATTTCGCGCGCGCGAAGCTGCCGCGCGCCGCAGGCCACACGGCATGCACCGGCAGCGGCGGCGCCTCGAACGCGGTGAGCACCAGTTCGACCTGGCCGCTCGCGACCAGATGCCGGATCTGCCACAGCGGCGTGAAGAACAGGCCCATGCCGCTGGTCGCCGCCGCGTAGAGCGCGGCGGTGCTGTCGGCGCGAAACCGGCCGGACACCTTCACGCGCTCGCGCCGGCCGTCGATCGAGAACGGCCAGTGCCCGTCGTTGCCGTGCGTGGTGCGCACCAGGCATTCGTGCGCCGCGAGGTCCTCGGGCCGCGCGGGTCTTCCGTGCCGCTCGAAGTACGACGGCGCACCGAACACCACCCGCCGCAGTGCGCCGAGCCGCCGCGCCGCGAGCTCCGAATCGGGCAGCTCGCCGATGCGGATCGCGAGGTCGAGGTCGCCTTCGATCAGGTCGACGAACCGGTCGGACGCCGTGAGGTCCACCGCCATGCCGGGGTAGCGCTGCATGAACGCGCCCGCCAGCGGCACCACGTACGACGCGGAGAACTCCACCGGTGCAGCGACGCGCAGCAGTCCGCTGGGCGCTTCGCGCTGGCTGTTCGCCTCGGCGCCCGCTGCGTCGAGTTCGGCCAGCGCGGCCTGCACGCGACGGTAGTAGCTGCGCCCCACTTCGGTCGTCGACGAGCGCCGCGTGGTGCGGCGGAGCAGCTGCACGCCGAGGCTGCGCTCGAGCATGCCAAGCGAACGGCTGATCGACTGCACCGAGCGCCCCAGCTGGCGCGCGGCTGCGCTCTGGCTGCCGTGGTCGACGATGGCGACGAAGGCGCGGATGTCCTGAAGCTGGTCCATGCATCTTTCCGGTCTGGATGAAGGTTCTTGGCGCGGCGCGCGGATTCTCCGGTGCGCATGCCTTCCCTATCTTTGCGGTTCCGCGGCGATGGCCGCTTCGCAGGCAATCAAGAGAAAAAAGGAATCATCCATGGAACGACAAAAACCCACCGTGCTGGTGGTCGGAGCGACCGGCCGGGTCGCCGGCCTCGTGGTGCCGGCACTCGCCGCGCGCGGTGCCACCGTGCGCGCGCTGGTGCGCAGGCCGGACGACACCGCGACAGCCTTGCAGCGTGGCGCACACCAGGTGGCGGTGGCAGACCTGCGCGACGGCGCGAGCCTCGCGCGCGCGGCGGCGGGCTGCGACGGCGTGTTCCACATCGGCCCGGCCTTCCAGCCCGACGAGGCCGACATGGGCTGCCGCATGGCGGCGGCGGCGCAGGCCGCGGGCGTGCGCAAGTTCGTTTTCTCTTCGGTGATCCAGCCCACGCACGCCACGCTCGCGAACCACGCGAGCAAGCTGCCGGTGGAAACGGCGCTGTTCGAATCGACGCTCGACTACACGTTGCTGCACCCGGCCAACTTCTTCCAGAACCTGCAGTCCGCCTGGACCGCCATCGCACGCGACGGCATCTTCGCCGAGCCCTACCCGGTCGGCACGCGCATCGCGCGCGTGGACTACCGCGACGTGGCCGAAGCAGCCGCCATCGCGCTGACCGAAGACCGCCTGGCGTACGGCAGCTTCGAACTGTGCGCACCGGGACGCTTCAACCGCGTCGAGATCGCGGCCCTGGCCGCCGAGGCACTCGGGCGGCCGGTGCGCGCGGCGGAACTGCCCTTCGACGAGTGGGTCGCCGTGGCGCGCCCGCCCTATGACGCGCAGCAGCTCGTCCTGCTCTCGAGGGTGCATGCCCACTACGCGGCTCACGGCCTCGGCGGCAATGCGCTCACGCTCGAGGCGATCCTCGGCCGCCCGGCGCGCACGCTCGGCGACTACATCCGCGAACTGGCCGCAAGCCAGCCTTCCCGATGACCGCGCGCAAGCTGCCCGCGCGCTGGGCCGGCGTCCTCATGCCGCTCCTGTTGTCGGTCTTCATGTCGTGCATCGTCGCGGGCATTGCGACGCTCAAGAGTGTCGGCTTCAACGACGGGCTGCTGCCGCAGTGGATGGCCGCGTGGGGCGTGTCGTGGCTGGTCGCCTTTCCTGCGCTGCTCGGCCTGCTGCCGATCGTGCGGCGCCTGGTGGCGGCGATGGTGCAGGCGCCGCCGCCGCCGCGCTGAAGCGGCGGGCCCGCTCAGCCGAGCAGGCCGAAGCGGTGCTCGGTCGCGCTGTCGAAACGCTCGCCGGGTCGCAGCACGGTCGACGGAAACTCCGGCCGGTTCGGCGCGTCGGGATGGTGCTGCGTCTCGAGGCATAAGCCGGCGCCGCGCAACAGCGGCTCGCCGTGGCTGCCGCGCAAGCTGCCGTCGAGGAAGTTCCCCGAATAGAACTGCACGCCGGGCTCGGTGGTGTGCACTTCCATCACGCGCCCGGAGGGCGCATGCGCGACGCGGGCAGCCAGCGCCAAGCCGTTCGCATCCGCGCGATCCAGCACCCAGTTGTGATCATAGCCGCCGGCCGCAAGCAGTTGCGCGCGCGGCTCGCTGATGCGCTCGCCGATGGCCCGCGGCGCGCGAAAGTCGAATGGCGTGCCGTCCACTGGCGCCTCGCCGAGCGGGATCAGGCCGGCGTCCACGGGGCAGTAGCGGCTCGCGGCGATCGTGAGCGTGTGGTCCAGCACCGTGCCTCTGCCGCCGGCAAGATTGAAGTAGTCGTGGTGCGTCAGGTTCAGCACCGTGGGGCGGTCGATGGTCTCGGCGCGGTAGTCGATGCGCCAGGTGTTCTCGCGCGTGCTCAGCGCATAGCGCACCGCCACCTGAAGCGTGCCCGGATAGCCTTCCTCGCCATCGGCGCTCGTGTAGCGCAGGTCGATCGCGACGGCGCCGGGCGACTCGTCGGCAGGCACGGGCTTGATCTGCCAGAAGCGTGTGCCGAAGCCATGCCGGCCGCCGTGCAGCGAATGGTCACCATCGTTCACCGACAGCTGGTGCGGCTGGCCGTCGAGCGTGAAGCGGCCCTGTGCAATGCGGTTCGCATGGCGTCCGACGATGGTGCCGAGGTGCGGATGCGGCGCCAGGTAGTCGGCCAGCGTCGGCAGGCCCAGCACGATGTTGCCGCTCTGGCCGTGGCGGTCGGGCACATGCAGTGCGGTGACGATGCCGCCGAGGTTGATGGCACACAAGCGCAGGCCGAGGCCGTTGTCGAGCGTGTATTCGGTGACCACGCGGGCGTCGGGCATGCGGCCGAATTCGCGCGAGGTGATGCCGCGGGGGATCGTCGGAGCCATGTCTTTCCTTCTTGTCGCTCAGTCTGCCGCTATTGAAACATCGCCTCGCGCGCGCAGCGCGACGCGGTGCGCAGCGCGATGCGGTCGGTGAGGTCGTGGTACTGCGGCGGCTCGGCCGCATGGGTCTTGATCTCCACGCGGTGGCCCGCCTTGGCGACCGCCTCGGCAAAGCGCTCCTGCAGGTCGAACGGCGTGTTCCGGTCGTCGCGGTTGCCGATCAGCACGATGCGCCGCAGCGGATCGGGCGCGATGCCGTCGACGTGCGCGAGCGGATCGTAGAACCGGGTGCTGCCCGTGGTGTCGCTGAGGCCGCCACGTGATTTGCCGAGCCGGCGGGCGCGCTCGAGCAGGCCGTAGGCGCCCGAGGTCAGCACCGCGCAGGCGATGCGCTGGCGGCCCAGCGTGAGCAGCGCCGCACCCGCGGTGGCGCCGCCGCTGTGGCCGACGATCACGATGCGCTGCAGCCGATGTCGCTGCATCAACGCATCGAGCGCCGCGTCGAGCGCATGGAACTCCGCCGCTTCGCGCCGCTTGCCGTGGTCGCCCGACGAACCGTAGGTGCCCGGCCGCGCCATGAAGACCCAGGGCACACCGGCGCGGTCGCGGCTGCGCTCGGCGTCGAGCGTGCGCAGCGCCCCGGTGTTGCCGGGGATCTGCGCGGGCGGCCGGTTCATGAGGCTGTCGCGGTCGCCCGAGAGCTGAACGATCGCCAGCCGCGCGCCATCGACGTCGCTGCTCGCGAAGTAGCGAATGCAGGCGGGGCCTTCGGCGGGCTGCACCCAGAGGTGGCCGAAACGGTCGGGGCAGGTAGCGCGCACCGGCGGCTGATTCCATGCGAGCGGGGCGTCTTCGGCGATGCCCGCGGCGGCTCGGGGCGCGCGGCCGTCGAACTGCGCCCAGGCGGTCTGCGCCAGCGTCAGCGCCACGAGTGCCAGCATGCGCCCCGCCACCGCGGAATGCGATGGCCGACGCGTCGGCCATGCCGGCATCAGACGCACGCCGAGGGCCCTGTCGCGGCAGGCCGTGCCTCCGCGCGCCGGATCACCACCGCTGGCTGTTGTTGCTGCAGCGCCGTCATTGATCGCACGAGTTCCCACAGCTGCATGCCGTTGGAGCCTTTCAGCAGCAGGAGGTCGCCGTCGGCGATGGCAGCAAGCAACAGCCGCTGAAGCGCTGCGAGCGTATCGGGTGCGTGCACGATCGTCGTCGGCGGAAGCGCCGCCGCGATCCGATCTCGCAACGCGTGCATCTGCGGTCCGCGCAGGAAGACGAGTGCGGGCTGGCATCGGACGATCGGCGCGATGAGCGCCTCGTGGTAGCGCGCGCCATCGGCTCCCAGTTCCAGCATGTCACCCAGCACGAGCAGCCTGCGCCCCTCGCGCACAGGCTCCTCGGCGACCATCGCAAGCGCCATCGCCATCGACAGCGGATTGGCGTTGTAGGTCTCGTCGATCGCCCGGAAGCGCCGCCCGTCGAGTGCGAAATCCAGCGTCTGCCCTCGCCCGGCCACGGCCGCGAAGGACGCGAGCTGCGCCGGCACCCGGGCGTCGTCGAGCGCCAGTGCGTGCGCCACCGCAAAACACACGAGGCTGTTGACCGCCATGTGCCGCCCCTTCGCGCCGAGCAGGTACGAGAAGCTTCGCTCGCCGTGGGTGACCGTGGCGCGGCCCGTTGCCGGATCGTGCGCGTCGAGCCGGATGTCCGCCGCTTCGGACATGCCGTACGTAACGACCTGCAGATGCCGCGCCTGCGCACGTCCCAGCAGGTACTCGAAGTGATCGCTGTCGGCGCACAGCACGGCCCAGGCACCGGGGCGCATGCCCTCGAAGATGTTGGCCTTGCGCCGCGCGATGTCCTCGACGGTCCGGCCCTCGTCCAGGTGCGAAGGGCCGATGTTGGTGATGATGGCCAGGTCGGGACGGACCAGCTTGATGTTCTGGTAGTCCGGCGCATTGATGCCGCTGACGGCAGCCTCGAGCACCACGAGGTCGGTGCGCGCCGGAACATTCGCGAGCATGGCCAGCATGCCCACGCGCGAGTTGTAGTTGTCGACGGTCGAGAACACGCGCAGCGAGGCCGAGAACGCATGGTCGAGCATCCGGCAGACCGAGGTCTTGCCAGCGCTGCCGGTGATGGCCACGACCCGGCCCTGCAAGCGCTGCCGCGCCGCAGCGCCCAGCTCGATGAGCGCCTGGATCGGATCGTCTACGTGCAGCACGGGCAGCGCCGGATCGAGCCCGGCCACCGGCTTGCTCAGCATCGCGCCGGCCAGGCGCGGCTGCAGCCGCACCACATGTTCGGACCAGTCCACGGCTCGCGCGCTCTGCGGCGCGGCATAGCGTTCGTGCAGGGCCCGCGTCTGCGCGTCCGAAGCAACGAACAGCGCCGGCGCCGGCAGCAGGCCCAGGAATTTTTCGCCGCGCACCACGGAGCGCACGAACCAGCCCGGGGGCGGTTCGACGAGCCAGGTGCCGCCGGTCGCCACGGCCAGCTGGGCGGCGTTCCATGTCTGTGCCGGGCCATCGGGCAGGTCGGGCGGCAGCGCATCCGGCGGGGTGACGCGGTAGCGCGGCGCAGGCGCCCTGCGTTCGGTGGTGGCGTGCGCTGTGGTTGCACCCGGCCGTGCGGCGAAGGGCACCTGCCGGGGCAGGCGCACGCGTTCGACCCGTGCGCCATGGGGGCCCGCGAGGCCGACCTCGATCTGCAGCAGCGCATCGTGCAGCTGCGCCGAGGGCGGTGGCCGCAGCGAGTGGAAGTCGCGGTAGATGCGGCCAGGCTCCCAGCGGCTCGTGGGCCACATCCAGTCGCACGGGTCATGGTCCATGCCGACACCCCAGACCGGCATGGTGGCCGGCGCGGCGGGCACCGCGCGCACATCGAGCCGCCAGTCGGCATCGGTGGGCTGGTCGAGCTGCCAGAAGGTCTCCACGAAAAGTGGGCGGCGCCCTTCGATGGCCTGCGGCGCCACGCGCACGCCGAGCAGGCGCAGCGGCCCGAGGGAAACCGGCGATTCGAGCGCCGCGTCGGTCGGCACGGCTGCAACCTGCCATTGCGCATGAGGCTGTGCCACCGGCGCGATCGCCACCGGGCGATGGACCACGGCCGGAAGCAGCGGCAGCGCGCGCTCGGGCCGGGGCGGCGGCTGCAGGTCGATCACGCACTGGCCGTTGGCCCAGGGCGTGAACACCGAACCGAGCGATGCGCACTTCCGGACGAAGCGATCGGCCGCTGCGCGCGCGCGCTCCCCTTCGAGCTGCACCGTGGTGCCGAACCCCGTGGCGACGGGTGTGAACATCACGCGGCGCACGCCTTCCGCGCCGAGCTGCAGCGAGAACACCCCGCCCAGGTCATCGTCGCGGCGCATGGCGTCGAACAGCAGATCGCCGGCATCGTGGACGATCGGCCGGCCGTCGTGGATCTCGACGCCCTGCAGGACATGCGCCGAAGCGCCGAGCACCGCATCGGCACCGGCCTCGATGATCGCGTGGCCGACGGCGATCTCGTCGGCGTCGGGTGCGGCCTCCTGGTTCTTTCCCCAATGCACGGCAACCAGCACCACGTGCGCCTTTTCGCGCGCCGCGGCGATCCGCGGTGCCAGGCATGCGATCCATGCGGAAGGCGCGGACAACGGCAGGTAGGCATTGCCCGGCGTTGCCTCGCCGGCCGCGAAACGGTGCTGCGTGGTGTCGATCGCGAACAGCGCCACGTTGAGCGCGCCTGCGCGGCGCAGCACCGGGGCCAGTGCATCTTCGAGCGTGGGGCCCGAGCCGGCATGCCCGATGCCGGCGGCGTCGAGCAGCGCCGCCTGCTCCGCGAGCGCTTCGGCGCCATAGTCGCCGCTGTGGTTGTTGGCCGTGGCGACGAGATCGATGCGCGCTTCGGCCAGGATGCGCAGCATCTCGGGCCTCGCACGGTAGTAGTGCGGCCCGCCTTCGCCCTTGGCCCTGCCCTGTTCGCCGCGGCTCGCCACCACGCATTCGAGGTTGACGATGCGCAGGTCCGCCTCGCCCAGCACCGGAACCCCGCCGAGCACGGCAGGCAAGCCCAGCTCCGCGGTGCGATAGTGCTGCCGGCGGCCCAGGTTCACGTCGCCGCCCCAGGCCACGACGGGGCCCGCATCGCGCGACAACTGCGGCGCCGATTCGCGATTGCGCTCGCCACTCTGCAAGAAGCGCAGGTACGCCACATACCCCGACAGGTAATGCTCCACGTCGTCGATGCGCACGCGGAAGCTGTGGTGCTTGATGAAGAACGAACCCGCGATACGGTCGGGGTTGCGGAAGAACATCGCCAGCTCGGGCCAGAAGTGGCCGTTGGCGAGATAGCGCGCGCGGTGCTCGAGCGCGCGGTCGAATTTTGCGCGGTCGAAGCCGTCGAGCAGCGGCTGCAATGCGGGATCGGCCGCCATGCGCGCCACCATCTCGCGGGCAGCCATCATCAGCTCGAGCAGCGTCGGAAACGTGGTGATGCGCTCGAGCACGAAGTCGAGGTAGCCGGCCACGTTCTGCAGCCCGAACCGGTAGTAGCGCGTCTCGGGCCGGTAGCGCGTGAGTTCGTTGACGCAGTAGCTGAGCCAGTGGTCGTGCGCCTGCCAGTGCTCGGCCGCGATGAAGTGCACGAAGGCCTTCTCGACCACCGAGATCCAGCGCGCATCGCGCGTGAGGCCGTACAGGCGCATCAGGCCGAAGGCGGCCTCGCCGTCGTAGTAGATGACGCGGAAGGCGCTCTTCACGTCGAGCGCCGGATGGTTCAGCACATGCACGAAGCGCCCCGTCGCCGGGTCCTGCATGGCCTGGATGCCGAGCGCGAGCTGCTCGAGCAGCGGCAGGTACTGCGCATCGCCCGTCAACTCGGTGTACTTCACGAAAGCCAGCAGGCACACCGCGTTGCCGCCGAGCTTGATCTCGTTGCCGATGTCCAGCAGGTAGGCGGCGCGGGTGCCGTCGGGCAGGCTGACCTGGCGGATGAGCCGCTGCGCGAGGAAGGCCAGCGAGCGGTCGATCGCGGCCTTTTGCGTGTCGCTGCGGGTCAGCTCCCAGGCCTCGAGCAGCGCATAGGTCGAACTGGCGTGGCGCAGCGTGTTGTAGGTGGGAATCGCGCGGTCGAAGCACGGGAACCAGCCGTAGTGGAACTCGCCCGAGGGCTTGACCTGCGCCGCGAGGTAGTCGCTGGCGCTGTCGATGAGGCGGTGCACCTGCGGCGCGTCCCAGTCGGACAGCACGCGGTACCCGGCGGCCTGCCCCTCGGCCGTGATCGGCCACGCGCCCTCGGCATCGACGTAGGCACCGCGCGTGGTGAAGCACCAGACGGGCGCATCGTCGTCGGCGGGAAAGTCGAGCTCGCGCCCGAAGCGCCGCTTCGCATGCAGGCGCAGGTTGCCCGGGTTCGGCTCGGCATGTTCCACGCTGCCGTTGTAGAAGACAGCGCTGCCGTGGATCTCGGGCGCGAGCAGTGCCACATCGAAGTGCGCATCGAAGGACACGCCCTGGTGGAAGTAGTTGCGCTTGGTGCCGGCCAGCCGGGCCTTCAGCGCGCTCCATCGCATCGGCTCGACCTGGTCGACCAGTTCCGCGCGCAGGCGCAGGGGCTGCATGCCGATGCGCTTGGCAAGCGCGGTGGCCGCGTCGGTGGCACGTTCCCAGGCCTCGTCGGCCGTGGCGCCGCGGCCGGCGACCACGCGCGCGCGGCTCGTGCCGTCGCCCAACGCAATGAACGCCACGCAGCCAGCCTCGGGCGTGGCGGCTGCGGCCGTGAGCGTGCCATCGGAGCCGGCCAGCACCTGCCGCGCCCGGTCGAGCAGGCTTGCGTCAAATGTAAGTTTTTTGGTCATTCAGCCACGAATGATGACAGGCTGGACCGGGTCAGCAAATCCCTGCGGCGGACCTGCGCGGCCCGAGCGCGCCAGCGTGGCCGAATGACTACAGCAGCATGAACGCCGCGGCCGCCACGGCCGTGGGCCCGAGCGCGCCGAGCAGCAGCCCGCCCGCGCCGATGGTCTCGTCGGTGAAGCCGCGCTTGAGCAGCGCCACGCCCGCGGGATTGGGCGCGTTGGCGATCACCGTCAGGCCGCCTCCCGCCACCGCGCCGGCGACGAGCATGTACTTCGATTCGTCCGAGATGTTGGCGATCAGCGAACCCAGGTAGGTGAGCGCCGCGTTGTCGGTGATCGCGGTGAGGCCCAGCGCGCCGAAGAACAGCGCGACCGGCTCCAGGCTCGAGACGACCGGCTCCAGCCACCAGCGCTGCATGCCGCCGAGCACCACCAGGCCCGCGAGGAAGAAGCCGACGAGCAGGGCCTCCTTGATGATCAGCGGGCTCTGATGGCGCTCATACGCCTGCGTGAACCCGAGGAACATGAGGAACAGGCCGAGGAACGCGACCGGATGGTGCGCGAACAGCACGATGCCCGCGAGCAGCACCAGGTGTGTGGCGGCCACGGTGGCCGGCACCGGCGCACCGGCCAGCTGGTTGCCCGCGGCACCAATCGGCAGGTGGCGGCGCAGCACGAATGTGGCGACGGTCGCATTGATGAGCACGGCCACGGCAGCCTTCCAACCGAAGGTGGCGAGCATGAAGGCGCTGTCCCACTGCCAGGTGGTGGCGACCATCAGCACGGGCGGTGCGGCATACGAGGTGAGCGTGCCGCCGATCGAGATGTTGACGAACAGCACGCCGAGCGCAAAGTACTTGACGCCCTCGGGCACCTGGGGCCGGAAGATCTGCGGCGCGAGCATGAGCGCCGCGATGGTCATGGCCGCGGGTTCGGTGATGAGCGAGCCGAGCAGCGGCACCGCGGCCAGCCCGAGCCATGCGGTGGCCACAGGCGTGGGCACCGGCACCAGCCGCGCGATGTTGTTGACGACCGACATGACGGTGGCCAGCACCGGCCGCGAAGCGGCAACCACCATGACGACGAAGACGAACAGCGGTTCGGTGTAGTTGCGCGATTCGGCATAGCCGAGCGCCGCGTCACCGCCGATGACCACGCCCATCGTGAGCACCAGCACGATGGCCCAGAAGCCGAACACGACCTCGACCTCGCCGAGCAGGTGGAACAGCCCCGCGTGGCGCGGGTAGCGATGCGACAGCCGCTCGAACTGCTTGGCTGCGAAGGTGTGGATGAGGGCGACGGCGAACAGTGCAGCAGCGATGTACTGCATGGTGGACTCTTGCATGGGTGGCGATGGCGTGATGGATCTGCGTGGCGGCCCGACCAGCGCATGAAACCTGCGTTGCCGCGCTCGCGGCTTCGCACCCGGCCGCGATTTTAGCGGACGCCGCCCTCAGGGCTGCTGCTGTTGCAGGCGCTGCAGCAGTTCGAGGCTCGGGTAGCCGTCCGCGGGCAGGCCCACGCTGCGTTGCCAGCGGCGCAGCGCATCGCGCGTGGCGGGCCCCATCACGCCATCGGCCGCGCCGGCCGCGAAGCCGCGCTGGTTGAGCGCGGCCTGCAGCTCGGTCGTCTGGCTGCGCGACAGCGCGGCCAGATCGCGCGGCCACGCGGCCTGCACGCCCGGGCCACCGGCCAGCTGCTGGGCGAGCAGGCCGACTGCGAGCGCGTAGTTGGTCGAATTGTTGTAGCGCAGGATCGTGCGGAAGTTCGGCCCGACCAGAAAGGCCGGCCCGCGCGCGCCCGCGGGCAGCAGGATCGCGCCGTCGCCAAGGGCCGGCAGCGGCTGGCCGTCGATGGCCGCAACGCCTTCGGCCGCCCATTGCGCGGACGACTGGCGCACCGCCATGTCGGCGCGGCCGGGCTCGAAGCCCGCCGGCAGCCGGACCTCGACGCCCCACGGCTGGCCGGCCTGCCAGCCCGAGCGCGAGAGAAAGTGGGCGGTCGAGGCCACGACGTCGGCCATGCTGCCCCAGATGTCGCGCCGCCCATCGCCGTCCGCATCGACCGCGTACGCAAGAAAGTTCGACGGCAGGAACTGGGTCTGGCCCATCGCGCCGGCCCAGGAACCGATCATCCGCTCGCGCGCGATGTCGCCGCCCTCGAGGATTCTGAGCGCCGCGAGCAGTTCGCGGCGGGCCCAGTCGCCACGGCGTCCGTCGAAGCCGAGCGTGGCGAGCGCGTCGATCACCGGGGTGCTGCCGTAGTTGCCGCCGTAGTTGCTTTCCATGCCCCAGATGGCGACGACGATGGCCGGCGGCACGCCGTAGCGCGCGGCGGCCGCCTCGGTTTCGGCGCGCACCTGATGCAGCCGCTCCTGACCCGTGGCCACGCGCTGCGGCGTGACGGCGTTGTCGAGGTAGTCCCAAACCGTGCGCGTGAATTCCGGCTGGGCCCGGTCGAGCTCGACGACGCGCGGCAGGTACTGCACGTTGGCGAATGCCGACTGCAGCGTCGCTTCGCCGATGCCCGCGGCGCGCGCACTGGTGCGGAAATCGGCCACCCACTGGGCGAACTGCTGCTCGACGGCAGCGCCGTCCTGTGGCACTGGCAATGGCGCTGGTGCTGCGACCCGGTTCGCAGGCGCTGGTGCCGATGCCTGTGGCGGTGCCTTCGCCGCGGGGCTGGCAGCGCAGCCGGCAAGGCCCACCGCGGTGGCCGCGAGCAGTGACGAGAGCAGATGGGAGCGGGCGAAAGATGGGCGTGCGGAATGGTGCATGGCTCGATTCTCAGGCCTGTGCCTGGGCCTGCACCGGGGCCTGCACCGCGGACCGCCGCGCCCGCCGTGCGGGCACCGGCCGCACGAACTCGGGCCGGAAGCAGCGCTCACTGCCGTCGGCGAACTCGATCGTGACCGAGATCGCGTCGGCGCTCGCCACCGAGCCGACGCCGTAGCGCGCGACCCGGACCGACTCGCCCGGCGCGAAGGCGGTGCACGGCGATGCGGCCTGCTTCGGCGCCTTGGCCGCTGCCGCTTCGGCCTCGGCGTCCCGCTGCGCGCGCTCGTGCCTGGCAAGGCGCGCGCAGTTGTCGCAGGCGCCGCAGCGCTGCAGCAGTTCGTCTTCGCTGCCCAGGCCCGAGAGCAGCACCTGCCAGCGGCACATGCCGGTGGTTGCGTAGAAGGTCATGCGCTCGAGCGCCGCGCGCTCCTGCTCGCGCTTGTCGCGGTGGCCGCGCAACAGCGCTTCGAGCCCGGCGTCGTCGAGCGCGGCCTTGCGGCCCCAGCGCAGCAGGCCTTCGTCGTCCTGCGCGAGCAGCTGCGCCTGCCGCAGCAGGTTCAGCAACACGCGCAGCTTGCCACGCGGCAGGCCCGCGCGCTGCGGTAGATCGGCGAAGGCATGCCGCGCATCGCGCGCCTCCGAGAAGACGTGCTGCACGCGGCGCAGCTCGGCCAGGTCGGGCAGCCATCCGGCCAGAAAGAACTGCTGCACGGCCTTGTCGCGTCGCAGGTACAGCAGCACGCAGTCGGCGCGCTCGCCGTCACGGCCGGCCCGCCCCGACTCCTGGTAGTAGGCATCGAGGCTCGCGGGCACCTGGTAGTGCAGCACGAAGCGGACGTCGGGCTTGTCGATGCCCATGCCGAACGCGTTGGTCGCCACCATCACGCGAAGGTCGCCGGCCATGAAGCGCTCCTGCGCTGCGCGGCGCTCGTCGGCGGGCTGCCGGCCGTGGTAGAGGCCGACGGATTCGCCGAGGGCTTCGGACAGCGCGGCGAAGAGCGCTTCCGCCGCCTTCACGGTGGCGGTGTAGACGATGCCGCCGCCCTGCAGTCCGGTCGCGAGCGCCAGCGCACGCTGCAGCTTGTCTTCCTCGCGCTCGAAGGTTTCGACGGCATAGTGAAGGTTGGTGCGGTAGGCGCCGGTGTCGACATGGCCCGCGCGCGGGATGCCGAGCTTCTCCATGATCTCGGCGGCCACCTCGTCGTTGGCGGTGGCCGTGAGCGCCAGCACCACGGGGTTGCCCAGCGCGCGCGCCGCCACGCCGATCTCGAGGAACGCGGGCCGGAAGTCGTGCCCCCACTGCGAGATGCAATGCGCCTCGTCGACCACCAGCAGCGACACCGGCCGCTGCCGCAGCAGCTTGACGAACGCCGCATCGGCCAGCCGCTCGGGCGTGCAGAAGACCACGCGCGCACGGCCATCGGCGATCGCCTGCTCGGCATCCGCGATGGCCTCGGCGCTGCACTGGCTGTTGAACTGCACCGCGGTGACGCCGAGCGCATCGAGCTTGTCGCACTGGTCCTTCATGAGCGCGATCAGCGGCGAGACAACGACGGTCTGCCCCGCGGCCAGCAGCGCAGGCACCTGGTAGCAGAGCGACTTGCCGGCGCCCGTGGGCATGACCGCGAGCGTCGATTCGCCTGCCACCACGCGGTCGATCACGCGGCGCTGCCCCGGCCGCAACTGCCGCAGGCCGAACACCTCGCGCAGCACGCGGTCGACGCGGGATTGGGCCCGCGGCCTTGGCGCTGCGCTCATCCGCGCAGGCGCCGGGCCCGTTTGCGCGGCTTCAGCACCACGCAGAGCAGCACCACGGCCGCGATGCCGATCGCAGCCTTGCGTGCGGCGCCCCTCGGGTTGTGCCGGAGTTCGGCGCGTCCGCCCATCTCGGCATAGATGTTGGGCACGTGGCCGCGCGCGAGATCGCCGACCAGTGCCTCGCCCATCTGCAAGCGGTCGGCCATGAGCAGCATCATCCAGTGGCGCAGGTCGTTCTCGGAATGGCGAAAGGCCGCGCGGCGCAGCCAGCCGCTGAGACCCGAAGGCGGCAGCGTGGAGCCGAAGATCGGTGTGATGCCGGGGCGTTCGGTCGAGTGCAGCACCTCGACGTGCGCGTGCTGCTGCTGCGGCGGATCGATCGGGTGGTTCGGCAGGCGCGGCGGCGTGCGCTCCTTCGGCACGGCGGGGCGCATGGCGCGGTCGAGGTCCGCGCCCCAGCCCACGATGTGCGCATGGCGCGGGGAGACCGGTGCCTCGCTCTCGGCGTTGTTCGTGTTGTCCGATGGGTTCGGGGTGTGGTTCATGGACGGCTCCCTGGTGTCAAAGTGCTGCCGCGGTGGCCAACGTGGCGCCGCCGTCGCGTGCGGCGCCGGGCGGCACCAGCACGGTCTTGATGCAGTTGTCGAGCTTGCTCGAGAACAGGTGGTAGGCATCGGCCACGTCCTCGAGGTTGATGTGGTGCGTGATCACGCGCCGCGGCTCGATGCGCCCGGCCTGGATGTGCTCGATGAGCCGTGGCAGGTGCCGCTTCACGCTGGCCTGGTTCATGCGCAGCGTGAGGCCCTTGTTGATGGCGTTGCCGATCGGCACCGCGTTGAAGGTGGGGCCGTAGACGCCCACGATCGAGACGGTGCCGCCCTTGCGCACCGAGTTGATGCACCAGTGCAGCACCGTGGCGGCGCCGCCCTGCAGCTTGAGCTTGACGCCCAGCAGCGTCTGCGCGAAGTTGCCGGCGGCCTCGCAGCCCACGCAGTCGATGCACACGTCGGCACCGAGGCCGTCGGTCATCTTCTTGATGTGGATCGCCATGTCGCCGACCTGCTTGAAGTCGATGGTTTCGCATTGCGCGTAGTCGCGTACGAAGTCGAGCCGGTATTCGAGATGGTCGACCACGATCACGCGCCCCGCGCCCATCAGCCAGGCCGACTTGGCCGCGAAGATGCCGATCGGTCCGGCGCCGAAGATCACCACCGTGTCGCCCTCGTCGATGCCGCCCATCTCTGCGGCCTGGTAGCCGGTGGGGAGCGCGTCGGTCAGCAGCACGGCGTCGTCGACGTGCATGTCGGGCGGAATGATCGTGGGGCCCACGTCGGCCATCGGCACGCGCACGTATTCGGCCTGGCCGCCGTCGTAACCACCGGCCGTGTGCGAATAGCCGAAGATGCCGCCCACCGCGGTGGCTTCCGGATTGGTCGAATGGCAGTTGCTGTAGAGCTCCTTCTGGCAGAAGTAGCAGCTGCCGCAGAAGATGTTGAAGGGCACGAGCACATGGTCGCCGGGCTTCAGGTGCTGCACCGCCGGCCCGACCGCTTCGACCACCCCCGTGAACTCGTGCCCGAAGGTGGAGCCGATGCGCGTGTCGGGCACCAGGCCGTGGTAAAGGTGCAGGTCCGATCCGCAGATGCACGAACGCGTGACCCGCACGATCGCATCGCCGGGATGCTCGATCTCGGGCTCCTGCTTGTGCACCGTGCGGATCCGGTAGGGACCGCGGTAGTTCATTGCCAGCATCGCTTGCTCCTTGCTTGTGTGCAGCCGAAAAAGGTCGACAGAGGAAGCCAAGCATCTGCAGCGCGCACAGGCGCCGCGCAAGCACAGGCCGACGCGGTCCGTCGGACAGCGCCCCTACTGCGCCTACTGATGAGCACATGCGCTGCGCCTGCATGCCAAGCGCATCGCACGGACCAATACGCCACGCTCCTACACGGGTGCACCGCTGTCGCGCGAGCATGTTGGATTTGAAGGAGAACGCCATGCCGCATGACAGCACCTATGCCGCCTGCATCGAGGCGTGCAACGGTTGCGCCACCGCGTGCAACCACTGCGCCGCCGCCTGCCTGAAGGAAGACGACGTGAAGATGATGGCGCGCTGCATCGCGCTCGACATCGACTGCGCCGCCGCCTGCCACTTTGCCGCCGCTGCCATGGCGCGCGGCAGCGAACATGCCAAGGCCATCTGCGCGCTGTGCGCCAGCGTCTGCGATGCCTGCGCCGAGGAATGCGCGAAACACACGCACGACCATTGCCAGGCCTGCGCCAAGGCCTGCCGCGACTGCGCGGCCGCGTGCCGAAGCATGGCCGGCTGAGCGCGCTGCACTGCCGGTGAAGACCCCTCCTCGTGCCGCGCGCACGGATGCTACAAAGCGTGTGCGGCGCACCCGCGCCGCGCGAGGCATCGAGGAGGGTTTGAATGACGACGAGCGAAAACGAGAGCCGGAAGGTGGTGCTCATCACGGGCGCGAGCCGCGGCATCGGGGCCGCCACCGCGCTCGGGGCGGCCCGGGCCGGCTATGCGGTGGCGGTCAACTACGCCTCGGACACGGCAGCCGCCGAGTCGGTGGTCGATCGCATCCGCAACGCGGGCGGCCGCGCGGCCGCCCTGCGCGGCGATGTCGCGAGCGAGTCGGAGGTGCGCGCGCTGTTCGACCGGACCGAGGCCGAGCTCGGGCCGGTCGCCGCCCTGGTCAACAACGCGGGCATCACCGGTCCGATCGGCCGCTTCGAGGAGGTGGCCACCGACAACCTGCGGCGCATCCTCGATATCAACGTGCTCGGCACCTTTCTCTGCGCGCGCGAGGCGCTGGTGCGGCACGGCCGGAATGGCGCGCTCGAGGTCATCGTGAACGTGTCCTCGGTGGCCTCCACCACCGGCAGCCCGGGCGAGTACGTGCACTACGCCGCGAGCAAGGCCGCGGTCGAGAGCTTCACCATCGGCCTCGGCCGCGAAGTGGCGGCGCGCGGCATCCGCGTGTGCGCTGTCGCGCCGGGATCGACGCTGACCGAGATCCATGCCAAGGCAGGCGAGCCCGGCCGGCCCGCACGCATCGCACCGAAGATCCCGCTCGGCCGGCTCGCCGAGCCCGAGGAGATCGCGGAAGCGATCGTGTGGGCCATGACGCCGGCCGCCTCGTACGTGACGGCGACGGTGATCCGCGCGACGGGCGGGCTCTGACGCGGGAAGCCCGGTTCAGAGCCTGAAGGCGCTCACCGCCTGCGAGAGGCTGCCGGCCTGCGCCTGCAGCGAGCCGGCCGCCGCGCCCGCCTGCTGCACCAGCGCGGCGTTCTGCTGCGTGACCTGGTCGATCTGCGCGATCGCCTGGTTCACCTGCTCGATGCCGTCGGTCTGCTCCCGGCTGGCGACGGTGATCTGGCCCATGATCTCGGTCACGCGCTGCACGCTGGCGACGATCTCCCGCATGGTGCGACCGGCCTGGTCGACCAGCGCGCTGCCCGCCTCGACGCGGCCGACCGAGTCGCCGATCAGGTCCTTGATCTCCTTGGCCGCCGCGGCCGAACGCTGCGCCAGGCTGCGCACCTCCGAGGCCACCACCGCGAAGCCGCGGCCCTGCTCGCCGGCGCGCGCCGCCTCGACCGCCGCATTGAGCGCGAGGATGTTGGTCTGGAACGCGATGCCATCGATCACGCCGATGATGTCGACGATCTTTCTCGACGAGCCGTTGATCGCCGCCATGGTGTCGATCACTTCACCGACGATGGTTCCGCCCTGGGCCGCCACCGACGATGCGGAAACCGCAAGCTGGTTGGCCTGGCGCGCGTTCTCGGCGTTCTGCTTGACGGTGGAGGTGAGCTCTTCCATCGAGGCCGCCGTCTGCTCGAGCGAACTGGCCTGTTCCTCGGTGCGCGACGAGAGGTCGCGGTTGCCGGCCGTGATCTGGGCGGAGGCTTCGCCGATGCCCGCGGTGCCGCGGTGCACCTCGCCGACGAGGCGCGCGAGGCTGGTGTTCATCTCGTGCAGCGCCTGCATCAGCAGCCCGGTCTCGTCGCGCCCAGACGGCTGCACGACGGTGGCGAGGTTGCCGCCGGCCACCGCCTGCGCCACTCGCACCGCGTCGTTGAGCGGACGCGTGATCGAACGGGTGAGCCAGAGAGCGGCGGCGATGCCCAGCGCGAGCGAGAAGCCGCAAAGCAGCAGCATCCACCCGCGTGCGGCGCGGTAGGCCTCGGCCGCGTCGGCCGCGGTGCGGTCGGCGCCTTGCTTGAGTGCCTGCTCGAACGTGCCGACGTGGGCGATCACCTGGGTCAGCAGCGGCATGCATTCCTGCGTCAGCGCGCGCACGGCCTCGTCGGTGCGGCCGCCGGTCGCGAGCGACACCACCTTGCCCGCGATCACCAGATAGCGCGTCTCGAGCGCCTGCAGCTGATCGAGCAGGCGCCGCTCCTCCTCGGCGCCCGCACCGGCCTGCTTCAACAAAGTGGCCAGCGACGCCATGCCCTGGTCGATCTCGGCCTGCGAGGAGCGCACGAGTTCGAGGTCCTTCTTCTGCAGCGCCGCATCGGTCACCAGTGCGAGGTTGCGCGCTGCGATGGCGCGCGTGCCGATCGCAAAGCGCACCCGATTGAGAGCGTAGAGCTTGCCGCCCGCCACCTCGTTGACCACCCGGATCTGGTCCGAGAGCCTGGCCATCTGCTGCAGGCCGATGGCGCCGATGGCCAGCAGCAGAAGCAGCAGCAAGGTGAAGCCTGCCCCGAGACGGGTGCCGATCTTGAGGTGTCGCATGGAATCCTGGGAAAAAGCGAACGAATGTCCGATTTTCCCGGGGCGCCGGGCCGCTGCATTCGGCGAACAAGGGGCGCAAGGCCCCTCAGTTCCGGGCATCGGCGTCCGGGTCTTTCCCTATTCAAGCAAGCCCGGCAACCACAGCGAAATGGCGGGAAAGGCGCAAAGGATCACCAGGCGCACGATGTCGACCCCGATGAATGGCATGGTGCCCCGGTAGATGCGCCCCAGCGTAATGTCGCGCGCAATCGAGTTGATCACGAAGACATTGATCCCCACCGGCGGACAGATCATGCCGAAGGTGACCGCCATCACCACGATGACGCCGAACCACACCGGGTCGAAGCCGAGCTGCATCATGGCCGGGAAGACGATCGGCACGGTCAGCAGGATCATTGCCAGTTCGTCCATCACCGCGCCAAGAATGAGGTAGCCGACCATCACCAGCGCCAGCACGCCGTAGGCACCCACGGGCAGAGTCACCAGGAACTCCACGGCCTTCTGCGTGAACTGCGTGATGGTGAGGAAGTAGCCGAACAGGAACGCACCGATCACGATCGTGAGGATGGCCGACGAGACGCGCAGCGTGTCGATCAGCGCCGCCTTGATCTCGCCCGGGCCGAGCCGGCGGCGCAGCACACCGATCACGAGCGTGCCGACCGCGCCGACGCCCGCGCCCTCTTCCACTGTGAACAGGCCGCCGTAGATGCCGCCCAGCACGAACACGAACAGCAGCACCACGGCCCAGAGGCTGCGCAGCGAACCGAAGCGCTCGCCCCATGTGTGCGCCTCGCCGCGCGGCATCGCGTCGGGCCGCACGCGCGCGATGATCTGAACCACCAGGAAGTAGAAGGCCACGGCCATCAGGCCCGGCAGGACGCCGGCCGCGAACAGCTTCTTGATGTCGGTCTCGGTCATGATCCCGTAGAGCACGAAGATCACCGACGGCGGGATCATGATGCCCAGCGTGCCGCCGGCCGCGATGAGCCCTGCGGACAGTCCCTGGTGGTAGCCGGCGCGGCGCATCTCGGGCAGCGCCACCTGCGACATCGTGGCCGCGGTGGCCACCGACGATCCGTTGATCGCCGCGAATCCCGCGCACGCGGCGACCGAGGCCATCGCGACACCGCCGCGCAGGTGGCCGAGCCACGCGCGGCCGGCCTGGAACAGCTCGCGGCTCATGCCCGAGCGCGATGCGAACGCGCCCATCAGGATGAACATCGGGATGACGCTGAGGTTGTAGTCGGTCACCACCGACAGCGGCACGTTGGCCAGCAGGTTCAGGCCCGCATTCCAGCTGGTCAGCGCCGCGAAGCCGCACACGCCCGCGATGCCCATCGCGATGCCGATCGGCACGCGCACCGCCATCAGCACGAACATGCCGATGAAGCCCAGCAGGGCGACGAGGTCACGGTCCACGGTCGGCGGCCTCTTCCATGTCTTGCACGCCCGCGATGGGCGCCGGCTGGAGTTCGGCCTCGCGCCCGCGCCACAGGTAGACGACGCGCACCACGCCCAGCAGCGCCGCGACCGTGGCCCCGAGCGAAGCGACCGCGTAGAACATCCACAGCGGCATGCGCAGGTCCATCGTGCCTTGCGTACCGGTTCCCGCGACCTTGACCCACGCCATCCACGCGAGCGGCACCAGGAACGCCAGCACGACGAGCGTGGCGACGATGTCGAGCCAGCGGCGCCCAGGCACCTTCAGGTGCTCCCAGAGCAGGTCGACGCAGATGTGGCTGCCATAGAAGGTGGCCAGGGCAATGCCCCAGAACAGCGCAATGCCCTGCAGCATGCGCGAGCCGTCGTACCAGTCGGGAATCTGGACTGCGAACAGGTCGCGCAGCAGCACGTTGCTGGCCGTGAGCAAAGCGATGGCGAGCAGGAAGAAAGCGGCCACCGCTTCGGTGGCCGACAGAATGCGCTTCATCGCGTCAGTTGGCGTTGCGCGCGGCGATTTCCTTGCGGAGTTCTTCCAGCGCCTGCTTGCCGTTCACGCCCGACTTGTCGACCGCGGCCTGCCACTGCGTGTAGACCGGCTCGGCGGCCTTGCGCCACATGTCGAGCTGCGCGGGCGAGACTGCGACGATCGTGTGGCCGGCGGCCTTCTCGAGCTTGGCCTTGCCCGAATCCTCGAAGTCGCCCCAGGCGGCCCCCACCTTGGCGGCCCATTCGTTGCTGCAGTGGTCGTCCATCACCTTCTTCTGCGTGGCCGAGAGCCTGTCGTACCAGCCCTTGTTCATGACCCAGGCGAAGTCGGACGCGTACAGCCGCATGTCGGAGTGGTACTTCACGGCCTTGTCGATGCCGAAGCTGATGACCGAATCCCACGGGAAGGCCAGCGCGTCGGCCACGCCCTTCTCGAGCGCGTCGCGCGCCTCTGGGGCCGAAACCTGCACGTTGGTGGCGCCCAGCGCCGACATGAAGGTGGCGTTGGTGCCATTCGACGAGCGGATCTTCATGCCGCTGAGCTGGCTCGGCTCGCTAATCGGCTTCTTGGCATGCATGGTGCCCACGTGCAGGTGCGCAAAGCAGAACTTCACGTCCTTCATCTCGGCGGCCGCGTACTTGCGGTACCACGCGTCGAGCGCTGCCGACCCCGGGCCGGGCTTGCCCACCAGGAACGGCAGTTCGCCAGCGGCGAACACCGGGAAACGGCCGGCCTGGTAGCCCGGGTTGGCCCAGGTCACGTCGGCGATACCGTCGCGCGCCATGTCGTAGTGGTCGGCGGCCTTGCCCAGCTGCTGGGCCGGGAACATCGCCACCTTGATGCTGCCCTTGGAGGCCGCCTCCACCGACTTGGCCCACGGCTCGAAGCCGGTCTTCGCGAGCGAGTGCGACGGCGGCAGCCAGTGCGCGAACTTGAGTTCGACCGGCTTGTCCTGTGCGCTGGCGCCTGACGCTGCGACGATCACCACGATGGCGGCGGCGACGCCGCGGAGGTGGCGGGATGGGTGGCGGGACATCGGAACTCCTTTGTTATGCGGGATAACCAATAGTGTCAACAAATCTACTCAATGCGCACGGTATTTTCCCGGGCGCGGCGGCCGGGAGGACTGAAAGCGACCATCGCCCGACTGCCGGATGCGCGCAATAGGGTTAGTACCTTCTGATTCACTTTCCTGACACACGGCCCCGATAGCGTCGCGCTCTTTCACTTGGAGCAACGGTATGCGTGGATCGAAGAAGAGTGCGGGCACGTTGTCGCTGGCGGCGTTGTTGGCCCTGGCCGCCTGCGGCGGGGGCAGCGGCGGCGGCGGGATCGCGTTTCCCATCGTGCCGCCGGGCACCGCCCCCACGGCGCCGCCCACCGCCTCCCCCGACACGCCAGCGCCGCCGGCCACGCCGGTTGCCACCACCTTGCGCATCGGCATCCTTCCCGACACCCAGGGCAGCGATTCGGGCGTCGCGTTGCATCCGATGAAGGCCATCCTCGACCTGTACGAGAAGTCCGGCGTCAACGTCGTGCTGGCCGTGGGCGACCTGGTCGAGAACGGCACGGCGAGCGAATACAAGCTCTGGCGCGACATGGCCGAGAAGTACCGCAGCAAGATGACGATCCTGCCGATCATGGGCAACCATGAGCCCAAGGGCATCGACCAGGACTGGTACGACACCGTGGAGTCGTTCATTCCCGCCGATGCCGAGCACATGCCGGGCTCGCGCAACAAGAACTACGTGGTGGTGCGCGAGAACGTGCTGCTGATCAACATATCGTACGGCTGGCTCGAGCGCTCCTACGACTTCGTGGAGGCCATGGTGGGCAAGCACGGGCCGAAGGTCGACCACATCATCCTGCAGACCCACAACTCGTTCGCGGGCAACCGCTACGGGCTCGTGCGCGAGAACATCGTCGACGGCAGCATCTCGATCGTGAACGACGTGAAGTTCCGCGATGTCTACGACAAGTACCGCCAACTCTTCGCCGCGCACGACGTGATCTACGTCTCGGGCCACGAGCACCACTACTCGCGCAGCGTGGTGCGCGACGACAACGACCTGGCCTTCACGCAGATCGTTTCGGGCAATGCGGCCTACAAGGGCTACGAAAGCCGCTTCGGCGAGCACGAGCGCATCCAGAGCATGCTGATGCTGAAGGTGCGCAACGAGGCCACCGGCAGCATCGACGCCAACGCTTCGATCTTCGAGATCACCGGCCCTGCGATCGACTACCGCTCATACTTCGTGACGCACTCGGTGTTCCGCAACACCGACGAACCCCAGCAGCTGGCGGCGCCCGACTGGCAGATGATGGACCGGTTCGTGCGCACCAAGGACCGCTGCGAGAAGGTGGTGTACCCCTCGAGCGTGCCGGCGCAAGTGCAGCGCTACAGCGTCTACGATCCCTCGTACCGCACCAGCGCCTGCGTCTCCGCCGGCGGCAGCCGCGCCCGCCTGCTCGATGGCCGCAACGACACCTTCAACCGGCACGACACGCGCACGCGCACCATGAGCGCCACGCCGGGCTACTCGTTCGCCGCCAGCAACCACGAGATGGAGTCGATGATGTATCGCTACATGTTCGTGCGCGACGCGAGCTTCAGCCCCAACCTGAACAACAGCCAGCGCGCACGCGTCGTCAACGAAGGCACGCCCGACGAGGAAGTCGAGGTGCGCGGCACCACCATCGACCTGAAGAAGCTGGTGGCGCTGAACTGGAAGGCGGCCGTTGCCGGCACCCTGTCCGACGAGCTCGTCGTCAGCGGGATCGCCGGCCAGGACGGCACCTACATCGACGCCTACGGCCGTGTGAAGAACATCCAGACCGACACCGGCCTTGCCGGCAGCATGGGCGACAGCACCGAGGCCGGCAAGGCCCCGGTGGTGCTGCCCGCGCTTGCCAAGGGCGGATGGGCGCTGACCGACGACAAGGCCGGCGACAGCTACGTGCTCGAGTTCTCCGTGCCCGAGGGCCGCTCGGCCGCCGACACGGTGCTGGCCCGGTACGACAACGCATCGGGCAAGTGGGTACCGCTGGCCACCCCGGCGTGCGTGAGCAGGACGGCCTATCGCAGCGCCTACCTCGGCGCAGCGCCGGGCGATGTGGATGCGTCGTGCGCCGCGGGCACGGTCGTCGGCTACGACGTGCAGGCCTCGGCGTATTGGGCGCGACTGAACCAGGACGGGCGTTTCGCGCTGATCCCTGCCAATTGAGTGCGGCGGACGCCCCCGCCGACGCGCAAGCGGATTGGGCCGGCCTACGCCGCCGGTCCCGCGCCGCCCGCCGACGCATCGGCGCCTGCCAGCACCCACGCATCGACAAGCGCCAGCAGCGCCTCGAAATCCATCGGCTTCACCACGTGGTGGTCGAACCCGACCTCGTGCGCGCGGGCACGATGGTCGGGCCCGTCGTAGCCGGTCAGCGCGACCATCAGCACGGGCCTGCCATTGCGCAGGCCATGGATGCGCTCGGCCACGTCGTACCCGTTCATGCCCGGCAGGCCGATGTCGCACAGCACGATGTTCGGCTGCAGCCGAGCGAACAGCGCCAGCGCGCCCGTCCCCTCGAGGGCGACCTCGACCTCGTGCCCGGACATGCGCAGCAGCATGGCGAGCAGCAGCCCGGCATCGACGTTGTCGTCGACGAGCAGGATGCGCGCACCCGCGGGCGCGAGCGCAGGCGCCACCGTCGGCACGTGCACCGGCTCGACGGGCCGGAGCAAACGCGGAAGCGTGATGACGAACTCGCAGCCTTGGCCAGGCCCGTCGCTGTGCACCTCGATGCGGCCGCCATGCAGTTCGACCATGCCGCGCGCCACCGTCAGACCGATGCCGAGTCCTCCCTGGCTGCGGCTCAGCGACCGGTCCTCCTGCCTGAACAGGTCGAAGATATGGGGCAACACATCGTCCGGGATGCCTGCACCGTCGTCGCTCACCGTGATGGCCACCGTATCGCCGACCGGCCGGACGCTGAGCGCGATCCGGCCGCCTTCGGGGGTGTACTTCGCCGCGTTGTGCAGCAGGTTGCCGACGGCCTGCGCGAGGCGCTGCGTATCGCCATCGACATAGACCGGCTCCGGCGGCAGGTCGACCGTGAGCTGCTGGCGCTGCAGGTCGATCAAGCCCCGGCAGGTTTCGACCGCCTGGTCGACGAAGTCGCCGACCGCCGTCGGCTGGCGCTGCAGGTTGACCTTGCCGCTCGTGACGCGCGACGCATCGAGCAGATCGTCGAGCAACCGTGCCATGTGCGCCACCTGCCGCTGGAGGACATCCTGGATGAGTTTCAGCCGGGGATCGTCGATGTCCAGCCGTGCCAGGAGCGCCCCAGCGCTGCGGATCGGCGCCAGTGGGTTGCGCAGTTCATGGGCCAGCATCGCAAGGAACTCGTCCTGCCGCCGTTTCGTCTGCTGCGCGGCCTCGTTCAGTTCCTCCGCCGCGAGCGTGGCGATGACCAGATAGGAGTTGGCCTCCCGAACGTCCGACATGCGCACTTCGGCCAGCGACTGTTCGTCGGCGACGTCGCGCTGTGTCTGCTCGCGAACCGCGGCGGCGTCCTCGCGAATACCGACCGCGGATTCGCGCGCGGTGACAACCCGGTCGCGCTTGCCACGGTGGTCGGGGTCCATGTCCGTCACCTGCCGGTGGCGGAATGCGGCGCGTCCGACGCCACCCGCGGATGGCCGGTCAGCAATGCGTCCATCTCGGGCCGGCGTTCGCCAATCACGATACCGCTGTCGTCGATCTCGAACAGGCGCAGCTCGTGGCTGTGGGCGCTGTTTCGCAGCTTCACGACGGCCATGACACGCTTGAGTTCACCCCGCAGTTCGACGTAGCGCTGCACGATGATGGCGTCGGTCAGGAACGCAGCGCCGTAGGGGCTGAAGCGCAGGTCGTTGTAGCGGTCTTCGAGCTCGGAAATCATCAGCACCGCCACACCCATGCCGGTGAGCACCGCCACCATCCGATGCAGCGATTCACGAAAGTCCTCGCGAAAGGTCGGCGCCAGGGCCAGCTCGAGGCCCGAGAGCGAATCGATGACCACCCGCGTGGCACCGGTGCGCCGGATCGTTTCGGTCAGCGCGTACAGCGTCTCGTCGATGGACAGGTCGAGCGCACGCGTGTCGATGACCGCGACGCTGCCGCTCGCAACGAGTTGCCCCAACCGAAGCCTGAGCGACTGGCTGGGGCTTTTCTCGAAAGCCGCGATCACGCCCTTCTCGCCGGCGCGCGCGCCCGCCGCGAGGAAGGCCGTCGCGAGCAGCGACTTTCCCGAACCGGAAGGACCGGCGACGAGCAGCGAATAGCCCGCGGGCAGGCCGCCGCACAGCATCTCGTCGAGGGCCGGCACGCCGATCGACAGACGCCGTGGCGCCTGCGCCTCGCCACCGTCGTCCCTGGAGGCCGGCTGCGCCTGCCCGAGGGTTCGCGGGAAAATCTGGATGCCATCGCCATCGATGCGAAAGGTGTGCAGGCCTGCGATGGTCGCTTGCCCGCGCATCTTCATCACCTGGATCTTGCGAACCATCGAATTGCGCTGCACGCTCTGCGCCATCCACAGGATGCCGTCGGCCACCGTGAAGACCGGGTTGGCCTCGCCTTCGAGATTCATGTACTCGCCGATCAGGAAGGTGGTGGCCTGCCATGTCGTGAGGTGCATGCCGAGCCGCTGCACGAACTGCTGCAGATCGGTCTCGCCGGGGCGCACGCCATGCACCGCCTGCACCACCGAGCGGAACGAATCGACGAGCACCAGCCCGGGTTCGAAGGCTTCGACTTCCTCGATCATGCGTGCCAGCACGCGATCGTAGTTACCGGTCATCACGTCGTCGGCCAGGTTGACGAAGCGGATCGAGTCGTTGACCTTGTCGGTGTCGAAGAAGCTGTATTGCTGCTGGTAGCGCAGCATCTTCAACGCCGGTTCGCCGAGCACGGTGAAGAACAGGGCCTTGCGCTGCGGGTTGGCGAGCGCGAACATGATCTGGTGGGCAAGCGTCGTCTTGCCCGACCCAGGTGCCCCCGCGATCAGGTTGAACGAGAACTCCGCGAGCCCGCCGCCGAGCAGCGCATCGAGGCCCGGCACGCCGGTCGGCAATCGCCGGATGACGACCTTGTCATTCATTGCGCTTTCTCCTGATGGGGCTCGTCGGCACCGGGATGGCCCCAGGCTGAATGCAACAAGCGGTAGGTCAATGGCTCGCCGATCAGCGAAATCAGCAGATCGACAAAGGTGAGGAGCAAGGATTCGCCGGCCAGGCCCGCGTCGGGCGCCGTGCGCGCCGAAAGATCGCGGTGCAACAAGGCCGGCAGTTCGCCGAGCGGCCCCGCTGCCATTTCCGCTGGCCATCCGCACGAGGCGTGCGTCAGGTGGAGGCTGCGCGCGTACAAGGCGCGCGCGCCCGGCACGCCGACCAGCGGCTGCAGTTCGGCCAGCAGTGTGCGCAAGGCGCGCGCGATCGCATCGGGGAGGGTGCGTTGATGGGCGCCCACCGCGGTTTCCTCGGCGAGAAAGCGCTGGATGATCTCGTGGCGCATGGCCCTTTGGGTTGAGATCTCGTCGGAGGGGTCCGGCGGCGAGATGGGGATCGGTCCGCGCGAGTATCCCTCACATTGGTCAACAAGGCGCCAGATGCCCTGATTGCAGCAAGAGAATCACGGCCACGCCGAGAGCGAGCCGGTACCAGACGAAGACGCCAACGCTGCGGCGCACGATGAACCGCATCTAGCCGATGGTCACCACATACCCGGCGCCGATCAATGCGCTGCGGCGCCGTGCGCGGCCTGGCGGCCCGCCATCGCCTGCTCTTCGCTCTCGCTCAGTTGCGGACCGTCCAGGGTCACGCGCGTGTGGTCGTGGCGGAACTTCTGGATGATCGGCCGGAGCTCTTCCTTGACGTGCCGTTCGCTGTAGCCATTGAAGAGGTGGCCCAGCAGCCCACGCCGCAGGTCCGAGGTGCCCATGACCCAGTCAGCAATGGGGAACGTGAGGTTCATGTTGTATTTCATCATGATGCCCATGTTGTGGTGGGCCGTGTGATGGCGGCGGATGGTGTTGATGAACGGCATGTTGCGCACGAACCAGTTGTCGTGCACATGGCAGCAGTAGTGGAAGGTCTCGTACACCAGGTACTGCGCCACCATCGTGAGAAAGACGATGTAGCCGACGTTCGGATTGAATACGAGCGATGCGAGGTAGCCCAGCGTCAGCCCGCCGACGCCCAGCGTCGCGAGCACGCGCCATGGAAAGAACACGATGCGGAACTCGCGCGCCGTGTCGATGGTCGGCTCCAGGTCGGTGAAGTACTGATGGTGTTGGCGGGTGTGGCGCTCGTAGATGGCCCTTAGCGCGAACACGTCGATGCGCTTGTGCATCACGTAGCGGTGCATGAACCATTCGACGAAGTTGCCCGCCAGGAACACCGGAATGACCATGAGCCACTCCCACTGCGCGCCCTGGATCCTGCTCAGGCAGTACCAGATGGCGGCAATGCCGACGGCGTACATCACGCCAATGTGGAGCAGGCCGTTGTACAGCGGGCTGATCTCGGCCTTGTACTGCTCGCGAAATTTCCGTTGGCGCTCGGTCATCATGGCAAAGTCTCCTGTCTATATCTGATGTATGACTAGTATATCAGTTGAGTACAGACGGTCAATGGTGCTGCGTGCCGCCGGGTCAGAAGTCGCGCCCGCCGGCACCTTCGGCACGGAGATAGCCGGCAAAGGCATTGCGCACGATGGCGCGATAGCGCGCCGCGACGTCGGGCACCGGAAACGCCTTGGCAAGCCGCGCGACGCCCAGCGCGTCGTCGACCAGCCCGCTCAGATCGCCGTCCCCGATGCCCATCGCGGCCAGATCGGTAGGAATGCCGAGGCGACCGATCAGATCGCGCACTGCCACCGGGACGGCCAGGCTCGCTTCACGCGCGGTCGACACCTGCAGCGACATGAGCCCGGCGACCTCGAGCATCTCGTCGCCTCGCACGTCGCCCAGCGCATCCAGCACGTACGGCAGCATCACGGCATTGGTGGTGCCATGGCTCCTGTGCGTCTTGCCCGCGACGGCATAGGCGATGCCGTGCACGGCGTTGAGGCCGGCGCTGCCATAGGAGAGCGCCGCATAGACACTGGCATGGGCCATGCCGATGCGCGCCTGCCGGTCGGCACCATCGTTGAACGCGCGCTCCAGGCAGTCGATGCAAAGGCGCATCGACTCCCGCGCGAACATCATCGTCAGCGCCGACCGGCCGCTGTAGCCCGGATCCGGATCGCCGCTGCGGTCGTAGGCGCTCGAGTCCATGGTGAGGAACGATTCGATCGCGTGCGTGAACGCGTCGATGCCGGCATCGGCCGTGACACGCGGCGGGCAGGTGTAGGTGAACTCCGGATCGATCAGGGCCACCTGGGGACGCAGCGCGTTGTCCATGACCGCGACCTTCGTTGCGTTCTCCGGGTCGAGAAGAATCGCCCCCGGCGTGGCCTCGGAACCTGTGCCGGCCGTGGTCGGCATCGCGATCATCGGCAATGGGCGGCAGGCTCCGATGTCGCCCACGAACGCCCGGACCGGAAGGCCCATCGGCAGCGTGAGGCACAGCGCTTTAGCCAGGTCGATGTTGCTCCCTCCTCCGAGCGCGATGACGTGGTCGAAGGTGCCGCCAGGGCACTGTTGCCGCAGCACGCGGGTGGCCGTGTCGCACAGGTCGGTGGTCGGGTCGGGTGCACCGCCGTCGTACACCACGGTCTCGACGCCCAGAGCCTGCGCCGCGTCGACGTATTCGCGCACCCAGGGCGTCGATCCGGAAAAGTACCGGTCGGTGACCAGCACGCCATGCTTCCAGCCGAGCTTCTGCACCAGGCGGGGCAACTGCGCGCGCGCTCCGCAGCCGAGGATCAGGCGCGCCGGGGCGCAGAAGTGGATCAGGTCGTCAGGTCTCATCGGGGTTGTCCAAAGGGTCGAGGAATCGGATCAGTTCGTTGGCGACGCGCGCCGTGTGCGTCGACAGAAGGCTGTGGCCGGCACCTTCGATCGGCACCAGCGTTGCATCGGGCAATGCCGACGAAAGCGCGACGGCGTGCTCCCAGGGAGAGTCTTCGTCCTGCACGCCGTGCAGCAGCAGCGTCGGCTGCCTGACCCGGTGCAGCAACGGGCGCTGGTCCGACGCGCGAATGGCTTGCCAGGTCCACGCGACCGCGTCATGGTCCGCCGCATGCCGCAGCCCGAGCCGGGCCTCGCGCGCCGCGATCTCGCGCAGGAGCGCCTCTCCTTCGCCGCGGAACCAATCGGCAGCGCAGAGTTGGGGCGTACCTGAAAGAAGCGCCAGCTTCCCGGGCTGAGGCCCTTTCGCTTCCGCGACATATTCGAGCGCGACTGAAACGCCCATGCTCCAGCCGGCCAACGCGAAGGGCGCGTCGGCCAGGTGCGCTTGCGCCACCTCCCGCACGTCGGACGCGAACGCCTGCAAGGCATGCGCCCCTGCACCGCTGCAGCGTCGCGCGACACCCCGCCCGCGCAGGTTGGGCAGCACGAAGCGGAAGCGGGCGGAGAGCCGCTCGGCGACGGGAAGCCATGCGTCGCGGGTTCCCTGTATGCCGTGCAATGCGAGCACAGTGGTCGGGCCGTCGCCCACGAAGACAACATCCATTGTGAACACCTGATATGTCAGACGGATTCCATGCACCACCGGAGGCAGTACGATGGATGCCTGTTTCGAAAGTCAAGAAGATGGTTACCAAGACGACGAGCCGCACGCGCAAGGCCCCTCCCCGTGCGGCACCCAAGCCGATGGACTTCGCCGAGCCGAAGACGCGCCTGACCGACCTCGCCTACGAACGCATCGAAGAGGCCATCGTCACGCTCGTCATTCCCCCGGGCGCCGCCGTTTCGGAGCAGGGCCTCGCAGACATGACCGGCATCGGACGCACGCCCATCCGGGAGGCCATCCAGCGGCTCGCCCGCGAGCACCTGGTGATCGTGCTGCCGCAACGCGGGCTGTTGGTGGCCGAAGTCGATGTGGGCAAGCAATTGAAGCTCCTTGAAACGCGACGCGAGATCGAGCGGCTGGTTTGCCGCAGTGCCGCGAAGCGGGCATCGAAGGAAGAACGGCAGCGCTTCGAGCAGTTGGCCGAAGAGTTCAGGCGTTCGTCTACGAAGAACGATTCGGTGGCGTTCATTCGCGCCGACCGCGACTTCAACGAGCTGTGCCTTGCGGCGGCGCGCAACGAGTTCGCCGAAGGCGCGATGCGCATGCTTCACGGCCTTTCGCGCAGGTTCTGGTATCTCCACTACAAGCAGTCGCCCGACATGCCCCAGATGGCCAAGCTGCATGGCGACGTGGCCGTGGCCATCTCCAAGGCCGACGTGCAGGGCGCCGGAGAAGCGCTGGACCGCCTCATCGACTTCATCGAGAACTACACGCGCGCGACCGTCATGTCGGATCGCTAAGGCCTGGGTCAATGCGACAGCGCTTCGAGCGATTGGCCCTTGGTCTCGATCCCGAAGAGCATCACGATGAGGGCCGCCACCACGAAGCAGGCCGCGCCCAGCGTGAACACGCCGGCTTGCCCGGTGAACGGCAGCACGATGCCCACGACGTACGGGCCCACGAGCGAGCCGATCCGCCCCACCGACGACGCAAAGCCCGCACCGGTGGCACGCGAACGCGTGGGGTACAGCTCGGGGGTGTACGCATAGAGCACCGACCACATGCCGAACATGAAGAACTGCATGAACAGCCCGGCGGTGATCAACTGCGCCACCGGCGCCTGGGTCGCGGCGGCCTGCCCGTACATGAAGGCCGCGGCCGCACTGCCGACGAGCATCAGCATGCAGGTCGGCTTGCGGCCCCATTTCTCGAGCAGCCACGCGGCGAAGATGAAGCCCGGGATGCCCGCGAGCGAGATATAAACCGTGTAGAGGACCGACTTCGTGACGGCGTAGCCGGCCTGCTGGAGCAGCGCCCCGAGCCACGTCGTCAGCCCGTAGTAGCCGAGGAGCGCGAAGAACCACAACGCCCAGATCATCAGGGTTCGTTTCGCGTAGACGCCCTTCCAGAGTTCCTTGAAGGCCGCACTGCGAGCCATCGGCGGCCTGGCGGTCTCGCCCGGCTTCACTTCCACGGCAGGCAGCTTGCTCATGCCCGAGGCCCGCAGCACATGCCCTTCGAAGCCGGTCATGACCTTGTCGGCCTCGTCGAGCCGGCCGGCGTCTTCGAGCCAGCGCGGCGACTCCGGAATGTTGCGCCGAACGACGAACACGAACACCGCCGGAACCGCCAGCGCGATGAAGATGCCGCGCCATCCGATGACGGGAAGCAGAAAGTAGGCCGTGATGCCCGCGGCAATGAAGCCCAATGGCCAGAAGCCCTCGAGGATGGCGACGTACCGGCCCCGGCTCTTGGCGGGAACGATCTCCGACACCATCGCGAGGCCGATCGGGAACTCCATGCCCATGCCGAACCCCAGCAGCACGCGGTAGGCCATCAGCTCATTGGCGCTGTCCGACAGGCCGCACATGAGGCTGCCGACCCCCCAGAAGATCATGCTGAGCTGGAAGACCGGCTTGCGCCCGAAGCGGTCGGCGAGCATGCCCGCAGTGGCTGCGCCCAGGAACATGCCCAGGAAGCTCGAGCTCGCCAGCAGGCCGGTCTGCATCGCGGAGAGGCCGAACTCTGCTTTGATCGAGCCGAGCACGAAGGTCATGATCCCCAGGTCCATCGAGTCGAAGAACCAGGCGGTGGCAATGATGGCGAACAGGCGGCGCTGGTAGCCCGTCATGGGCAGGCGTTCGAGGCGATGGCCGATGGTGGCGCGCCGTCCCGAGACGGGCGCGGCCGTGGGCAGGTCCACGAGGGGAATCTCGCCGGATACGGTGCTCATGGTGTCTCCTTAATACATCTAGTAGTCAACTGACATATTACTGGTATTCGAAGAGACGGCGACTAGGGTGCACCCTAGTCGGCGCGGTCGCAGGCGTTTCTGCGCGCCGGTCAGCCCATCGCCACAGGTCGGCCAAAGCGGCAGTTTTTCTCCGGTTTCGCATATCGCGCGACGTCCTGAGAGAAGACAGTGAAAAAGCTGTGAACAATGCGTTGCCGCGCGCGTCCCTCCCTCTGAAATGGTCGTGCCGGCAAAGCGAGCAGCGGGGACCGAAATTCGGAGGACATTCCGTTGCGATCGACGAAAGTTCTCACAACGGTCGGCCAAGGGAGGCCTTTATGGAAAAGGAAATCTTCGTGCGAGCAGCAGGCATGCTCGTCCTCAGCGCACTCGTTGCTTGTGGCGGCGGGGGCGGCGGCAGCGGAGGGGGCGGTTTGGCAGCACTCTCGATAGCGCCGCCACCTTCCTCCAATATGCCCACGCCAACGATGCCGGCCGATGGCCCTGTGCCGGAAGGCAGAGACCAAGGAAGCGCCCCGGAACGGCCGGTGACACCTGCGCAACCTGCCGATAAGACGCCCGTGACGTATCGCTACAAGCTCGGATCGGCCGATCCGGCGAATCTCGAGGCCGTCCTGGCAGAACTGAAATCACCCGACTACGCTGGCTTTCGACCATATAAGGGAGTGCCTTCCGGGCTGACCTTCGTCTCTTTGTATGAGGCAGTTTCCGCAGTGCCTTCGTACGACCTGGTGTATGTTCCGGGACCGGCGACCAGTGCCGACACGATGAAGTCGCAAGGCAAGAAGGGCTATCAAGCGCTCGGCCTTTTCCTGCGTGCTGGTCAGCCTGGCCTCATCGCAATCTATGGCAAAGCGAGGCCGTCCACACCGACCTTCGAATACACGAGTTTCGCGCTCAATCCGGCAGCAAACAGTTCGAGTTCGGAAGTCGTCGCGCAGCTCAATTCACTGGGTGCTCAGGGTTACTGCGATTTTCGAAGCAGCTTAGATAGCGTGACAGAGTTCCTGCTGCAACGCGAAGTCCCCAGCGCGGGTCTTTGCGATTACGACGTGCAGCCGATCGCAGTCGGGCTTGACAAATACCTGGAACAACTCAAATCGCAAGGAGCCAAGGGCTATCGACCGCTCCTGGAGACGCCGCTGGACGGAGAGGGAATCAAACAGATCTATGTCAGAAACCTGAGCAGGAATCAGTCCATTGACTACTACGTCTTGGAACCGACGAACCTACAGGCTGAAGGACAGATCGAGGCCCCCGAGGTCACTCTCGAGAGAGCCAACGTCGAGGGAGCGAAGGGCGCGACGTTCTTCCGAAAAATTGACGGCCAGATGATCTATCAGGTCATCCCGAACTGCATGAACGTCTTGTGCACCTGAACATCCGGGCACGGACCGTGCCTCGCAGCACAACGTTTCTCTTGGCACTTGGCCAACAAAAGCGAATGCCGCGGGGCCGGTCTGAACGGCTGCTCGTAGAACAAGACGCCGCTGCACGGCACTGACCTATCCCTACTCCACCGTCACACTCTTCGCCAAATTCCGCGGCTTGTCCACGTCGGTGCCGCGCGCGCACGCCGTGTGGTACGCCAGCAATTGCAGCGGCACCACGTGCAGCAGCGGCGAGAGGGCGCCGTAGTGCTCGGGCATGCGGATCACATTGAGGCCCTCGGCGCCCTTGATCTTCGTGTCGCCGTCGGCCAGCACGTAGAGCACGCCGCCGCGCGCGCGCACTTCCTGCAGGTTGCTCTTGAGCTTCTCGAGCAGGGTGTCGTTCGGGGCCACCGCCACGACCGGCATCTCGCTCGTGACGAGCGCGAGCGGGCCATGCTTGAGCTCGCCGGCGGCATAGGCCTCGGCGTGGATGTAGGTCACTTCCTTGAGCTTGAGCGCGCCTTCGAGGGCGATCGGGTAGTGCAGGCCGCGGCCGAGGAAGAGTGCGTTGTCCTTGCGCGCGAAATCCTCGGCCCAGCCGATGATCTGCGGCTCGAGCGCGAGCACCGACTGCAGCGCGACGGGCAGGTGGCGCATCTCCTTCAGGTAGCGCGCCTCGTCGGCCTCGCTGAGCCGGCCCTTGCTCTGCGCGATGGCCAGCGTGAGCAGGAACAGGCCGGCCAGCTGCGTCGTGAAGGCCTTGGTCGATGCCACGCCGATCTCGACGCCGGCGCGCGTGATGTAGGCGAGCTTGCATTCGCGCACCATGGCGCTGGTGGCCACGTTGCAGATGGTGAGCGTCTGCTCCATGCCGAGCGAGCGCGCATGCTTGAGCGCGGCGAGCGTGTCGGCGGTTTCGCCCGACTGGCTGATGGTGACCACCAGCGTCCGCGGATCGGGCACCGAATCGCGGTAGCGGTATTCGCTCGCGATCTCGACCTGGGTCGAGATCTTCGCGATGCCCTCGAGCCAGTACTTCGCGGTGCAGCCGCTGTAGTAGCTGGTGCCGCAGGCGAGGATGAGGATCCGGTCGATGTCCTTGAAGACGCGATGCGCGCTCGCGCCCGTGGCGCCGTCCTGCCCGATGCCGTCGAACAGCTCGGGCACGATGCCGGCCACGCCTTCGAGGGTGTCGCCGATCGCGCGCGGCTGCTCGAAGATCTCTTTCTGCATGTAGTGGCGGTACGGGCCCAGCTCGGCCGCGCCGCTGTGCGCCAGCACCGTGCGCACGGTGCGCTGCACGGGCTTGTGGTGGCGGTCGACGATCCAGTACTTGCCGGGCTGCAGGTCGACCACGTCGCCCTCTTCGAGGTAGACGATCTGGTCGGTCACGCCGGCCAGGGCCATGGCATCGCTGGCAAGAAAGTTCTCGCTGCCGTCCTTGCCCGCGCCCAGGATCAGCGGCGAGCCGGCGCGCGCGCCCACCACGCGCTGCGGCTCGTCGCGGCTGATCACGGCAATGGCGTAGGCGCCGTGCAATTGCAGCACCGCGGCCTTCACGGCGTCGAACAGATCGCCGTCGTAGAGGCTGTCGACGAGGTGCGCGATGACCTCGGTGTCGGTCTGGCTCTCGAACACGTAGCCCTTGGCTTCGAGCGCCGCGCGCAGCGGCTCGTGGTTCTCGATGATGCCGTTGTGCACGAGCGCGATGCGGCCCGGCCGCGCGCCCTGCGCATCGACCCCGGGGCCGTGGCTGAAGTGCGGATGGGCGTTGTGCACGGCCGGCGCGCCGTGCGTGGCCCAGCGGGTGTGGGCGATGCCTGTCAGACCTTCAACGTGGTCCTCGCGCACCTGCGTCTCGAGCTCGGCGACGCGCGACGTGGTGCGCGACCGGGCCAGCCCGCCCGCGTGCACGGCGACGCCGCAGGAGTCATAGCCGCGGTATTCGAGCCGCTGCAGGCCCTGGACGAGGACCGGAACGATGTTGCGATGGGATGCCGCGCCGACGATGCCGCACATGGTGTTGCCTTTGACAAGATGAAAGCTGAACCGAAACAGCCGTCGATGGTAGGCAGCACCGCAGGAAATATGTATTCAAAAAGAAGAACTTTTTGTTCATAAATTCCGACAAACTTCTTGTTTGAACTTTTATTTCATAATCGATGGATTCATGGAACTAGACACCATCGACCTCCGCCTGCTCGAAGCCCTCCAGCGCGACGCCTCGCGCACCAACCAACAACTGGCTGCCGACGTGGGCGTCTCGCCGCCCACCTGCCTGCGCCGCGTGCAGCGACTGCGACAGGAAGGTCTGATCGAGCGGCAGGTGGCCTTACTCTCGCCCGACCGCCTTGCGGCCGCGCAGGGCCACGGGCTGCAGGCGGTGGTCGAGATCTCGCTCGACCGCCAGGACGCCGCCGCGCTCGACGCCTTCGAGGCCCGCGTGATCGAAGACGACGCGGTCCAGCAGTGCTGGCGCGTCTCGCCCGGGCCGGATTTCGTGCTGGTGGTCGCCACGCGCGACATGCCCGGCTACGGCGCCCTCGCGCAGCGGCTCTTCACGGCCGATGCCAACGTGCGCAACGTCAAGGCCTTCTTCAGCCTGAAGCGCGCGAAGTTCGAGCCCCGGCTGCCTATTTCTTCTTTTGCGGCCGCTGCCAGTCCGGGAAGCTGACGGGCTTGCTGCGCGCCACCGTGAGCGCGCCGGGCGCGGTCGACTTGTTGACCGTCGAGCCGCCGCCGATGGTGCCGCCCGCGCCGATGGTGACGGGCGCCACCAGCACGCAATTGCTGCCCACGTGCACGTCGTCCTCGATGATGGTGCGGTGCTTGTTTGCGCCGTCGTAGTTGGCCGTGATGCTGCCCGCGCCGTAGTTGACGCGCCGACCCACGGTGGCGTCGCCCAGGTAGGCCAGATGATTGGCCTTGGCGCCTTCGGCCAGGGTCGAGTTCTTGACCTCCACGAAGTTGCCGATGTGCACCTCGGCGCCGAGCTGGGCACCGGGCCGCAGCCGCGCGAAGGGGCCGACGAGGGCGTTCTCGCCGACCGACACGCCCGCCTTCTCGCCGTCGATGTGGGTGAACGGATGGATCACCGCACCCGCCTCGATGCGTGCATTGGCGATCACGCAGTTGGCACCGATGCGCACGCCCTCGCCGAGGAACACCGCGCCTTCGAACACGCAGTTGACGTCGATCTCGACGTCGGTGGCGCAGGCCAGCGTGCCGCGCAGGTCGAAACGCGCCGGATCGGCGAGCCGCACCCCCTGCGCCATCAGCGCATCGGCCTGGCGCAGCTGCCAGGCGCGCTCGAGCGCGGCGAGCTGCACGGGGCTGTTGATGCCGGCGACCTGCAGCGCATCGGTGGTGACGTGCGCCACCACGGGCACGCCATCGGCGGCGGCGAACTTGACGATGTCGGTGAGGTAGTACTCGCCCTGTGCATTGCGGTTGTCCAGCCGCGCGAGCCAGCCCTTGAGCAGCGCCGCAGGCACGGCCATCATGCCGCTGTAGACCTCGCGGATCGCGCGCTCGGCCTCGCTGGCGTCCTTCTGCTCGACGATGGCGCGGACCTCGCCCCCGCCCTCGTCGCGCACGATGCGGCCGTAGCCCGTGGGGTCGGCGAATTCGATCGTGAGCAGCGCGAGCCGCCCGCCCGCGCTGGCGGCGATCAGCGCGCGCAGCGTGTCTTCGGCGATCAGCGGTACGTCGCCCGAGAGCACCAGCACGGTGCCGTCGTCGGGCAGCAGCGGCATGGCCTGCTGCACCGCATGGCCGGTGCCGAGCTGCGGTTCCTGGCGCGCGAACTGGAGGGTGCCGCCGGCGGCCGGGGCGGCCATGGCGGCCTCCACCTCGGCCGCACCATGGCCGGTGATCACCACCACATGGCGCGCGCCAAGGCGCGCCGCGGTGTCGGTCACGTGGGCGAGCAGTGCGCGCCCGGCCAAACGATGCAACACTTTGGGCAGCCTGCTCTTCATGCGCGTGCCCTTGCCGGCTGCCATGACGACCACGTCGACCGGCCCCTGGTTCTCTTGCGAAATCTGATTCATGCGTCTTTCTACTCGAATGTCGTGTTGCCCCAAGCTGGCGCGAATTATCGGCGTGCTGCTGGTGGCCGCCGCGCTCGGAGCCTGCAGCACGGTACGCCTGGCCTACAACAACCTGCCCGAACTGAGCTACTGGTGGCTCGACGGCTACCTCGATTTCGACGGCGCGCAGACACCGAAGGTGCGCGACGAACTCGCGCGCCTGCTCGATTGGCACCGCCGCAACGAGCTGCCGCGCGTGGCCGCCCTGCTGCAGGATGCGCAGGCGCTGGCGCCGGGCGAGGTGAGCGCCGACCAGGCCTGCCGCATGGCAGAGCAGATCCGCGAGCGCCTGCTCGCGGTGGCCGTGCAGGCGGAACCCGCGATCGCCGACATCGCGCTGGGCCTGGGTGACGCGCAACTGCAGCAGCTCGAACGCAAGTACGCGAAGATCAACGCCGAATACCGCAAGGAATGGCTGGACCGCAGCAAGGCCGAGGTGCACGAGCGGCGCTACGACCGCTTCCTCGAGCGCCTGGAAGACTTCTATGGCCGGCTCGAACCCGCGCAGCGCGACCTGCTTCGGCGCCAGATCGCTCAGTCGGTGTTCGACCCGAGGCTCGCCGATGCGGAACGCCGCGTACGCCAGCGGGAGATGCTGGCGCTGCTGCGCGGCTTCCAGGCCGAGCGGCCGCCTGCCGCCGAGGCACGTGCCGCGGTTCATGCGCATGTGATGCGCATCGCCGATCCGCCGCCCGGCCCCTGGCGCGAGCACCAGCAGGCGCTGCTCGAGGAGGGCTGCCGCAATCTGGCGGCGCTGCACGCCACGGCCAGCGCGGGCCAGCGCGACAAGGCGGTGCAGCGGCTGCAAGGCTATCGGCAGGACATCAGCCTGCTCATGGCGCGTTGACGTGCGGTGATGCGCGGCACAGCGGCGGCGCGGGCCTCGGCCAGGCGTTCCTATCTTCGGCAGTTGGTCGGCATCATGCGCCGCCGGCACGCAGACGCTGCAGTTCGGCTTCGGCCAGATCCAGCCGCACCGCACCCTGACTCACCAGCGCACGCGCCACATGTTCGATCTCGTCGCCCACAGCGCCCGCCATCATGGCGATGTTCTGTGAATGCAGGGCCATATGGCCCTTCTGGATCCCCGCCGTCGCCAGCGCCTTCAAGGCCGAGAAGTTCTGCGCCAGACCGACAGCCGCGATGATCCGCGCCAGCTCCTGCGCCGAAGTGACGCCCAGGATCTTCAGCCCCAGCCTGGCGGTGGGATGCAGCTTGGTGGCGCCGCCGACCAGGCCCACGGCCATCGGCACCTCGATGGAGCCAGCCAGGTCCCTCTCGGCCGTGACTTCCCAGCGTGTCAGGCTGCCATAGCGACCCTGGCGAGCCGCATAGGCATGGGCACCGGCCTCCACCGCGCGGGTGTCGTTCCCCGTCGCCAGCACGACGGCGCTGATGCCGTTCATGACACCCTTGTTATGGGTCGCCGCCCGGTAAGGATCGGCGTCGGCGAAGTGGTAGGCCGAGATCATGGCGTCACGCACAGCTTCGCCGCCGATGTCGGCCAGTCGCCAGGTACAACGCGCCCGCGCCAGGCGCCGATCGGCAAGGTTGGAGAGGATGCGCAGGTTGGTCTTGCCGCCGGTCCAGCCGGCGATGCGTGGCGCCAGCTTCTCGGCCATGGTGTTCACGGCATTCGCGCCCATGGCATCGCGCGTATCGACCACCAGGTGGGTGATGACCATGGGTCCACCCTGGGTCTGGATCACGCGTACCTCCAGATCACGGAAGCCGCCGCCCAGCCCCACCAGCACCGGATCGCAACTGTCGCAAAGGGCCTGGATCTCGTCCCTTTGCTCGAGGATCCTGATGCGCGCGTGCTCGGGGTCGCCGACGCCGGTCAGCTGGATCTGGGCAATCATCTGCGTGCCGGACATGGACGTGACGAACCCTCCACTGTCATAGGACTGGCGCGCGGCATTGCAGACCGCCGCCACCACCGAAGACTCTTCGGTCGCCATGGGAATGAGGCGATCGACGCCGTCGATCTTCATGTTGGTGGCGATGCCCACCGGGATGTTCATGGTCCCGATCACGTTCTCGATCAGGTGGTCCGCCAGGTCGGCCGACAGGTTGCCGGTGTCGAGCAGGTGGGCCTGTTCTGCGGCGTCGAGCGCAGCGAACGCTGCCACGGCCTCGATACGTTGCGGCATCGGCAGCTTGTGGAAACCGCCGATGCGGCTGCTTGGAGCTTGTGTGTTCATGGTCTTCAGGGGGTGGTGAACGCTCAGCGCGCTGTCATGAGCTTGGGAAGGAACGTGACGAGATCGGGGAAGGCGGCACAGATCAGCAGGCCGACGAACTGCAGCGCGAAGAAGGGAAGGATGCCGCGGTAGACCGCACCCATGCCGATGTTTCGAGGCAGCGTGCCCTTGATATAGAAGAGCGTGTAGCCGAATGGCGGGCTGATGTAGCCCATTTGGATGGTGATGGCGTAGAGCACGCCGAACCAGAGTTCGTCGAAGCCGAGCAGGCGCACGATCGGCAGGAACACCGGCACCGTGAGCAGGATGATCCCGAGTTCGTCGAGCACGGTCCCCAAAAACACCAGCAGCAGCATCATCGCGCCAAGGATCAGCCAGCGGTTGACCTCCAGCCCCTTGATGATTTCGAGCAGCGTGTCCGCCCCGCCCAGGCCTGTGAAGATGGCCACATAGGCCTTGGCACCGAGCGTGATCCACAGGATCATCGACGTGGCCTTGAGCGCATCGAATCCTGCCTCGCGCAGCATGCCCAGGCGGCGCTTGAGAGCGGCTGGAATCAACGCGCCGGCCACGCCCACCGCGGCCGATTCGGTGGGCGTGGCGACACCGAAGAAGATCGATCCGAGGATGATCACGATCAGCATCGTCGGGAACACCAGCGCCTTCAAGGCCAGCAGCTTCTCGGGCCACGTTGCGACATGGGCGCCTTTGTCGAGCGGTACCCACTCCGGCTTGAGCCAGCTCACGATCAGGATGTAGGCGATGTACAGGCTGGCCAGGATCAGGCCGGGGACAAGTCCGGCAATCAGCATCTGGCCGATGGATATCTGCGCCGTGACGGCGTAGACGATGGTCAGCACCGAAGGCGGAATCAGGATCCCGAGCGTTCCCGATGCGCAGATGGTTCCCAGTGCCAGTTCGGGCTTGTATCCCCGGCGCAGCATCTCGGGCAGCGCGAGGATGCCCATGGCCGTGACGGCCGCGCCGACCACGCCGGTCATCGCGGCCATGACTACGCAGATGATCACGGTCCCGATGGCGAGCCCTCCGCGCAGGCGGCCGAACCAGAGTTCCATCGCCTTGTAGAGGTCTTCGATCACGCCGGCGCGCTGCAGGATGCAGGCCATCAGGATGAACAACGGAATGGCCAACAGCGCTTCCGACTTCATGGTGTCGAAGATCTGCAGGACCAGAACGATCACCGCATTCGGCTCCCACAGCGTGACCGTGAAAAGCAGCGACAGGCCGCCAAGCACGAAGGCGATGGGCAGTCCGCTGAGCATGAACAGCGTGAGACTGCCGAACATCATCAGCAAAATGAGATTGGCACTCACAGCGCGACCCCCTCACGCGCTGCGGCCGCGTCCAGCGGGTGGCCGAACCAGGCATACACCCACTCCGCGAGCGCCTGCAACAACATGAAGGCCAACGCCAGGGGCACGGCCGCCTTGACCGGCCAGATCGGCGGATTCCATGCCGAGAAACTGGTTTCCCGGTAGGTCCAGGCGCTCCACGCAGAGGGCACGCTGAAGTACAGCAGGATGGCGCAGAAAATCACGATCACGGGGTAGTTCACCAGGTCCAGGCGGCGCACCCAGGCGGCGCTCAGCCGCTGGCGCACGAGATCCAGAGCGACATGGCCCTTGAGGTGCAACAGGTAGGGCCCCCCGAACAGGAAATAGGGGCCGAACAGCAGCACGGCCAATTCCATGCCCCAGACGGTAGGCGCGTCGAAGACATAGCGCGCCACCACTTCATAGAGCATGACGGGAACCACCACGGCCATCAGCCACACCGTGGCCTGAAACAGCCAGCGGTTGAAGGTGGTGATGGCCGAGGCGGGAACGGACAGCCAGACGGGCATGCCGAACTCCTCGAAAAGGGAATGAAGACCGGCACCCGGGTGTGCCGATCGGTGAGGCGTCAGGTCAGGCCAGCAGGCCCAGTTCCTTCATGAAGGCGATCTGGCTGTCCAGAATCTTCGTCGCCAGTGGATCGCCCTTGGTAGCCGAGCGCCAGGCCTCCATCGCCTTGGGCCGGGCCGCGGCGATGTCGGCCGCGCTGAAGCGGATGATCTCGCATCCCTTGGCTGCGTACTTGCTCAGCACCGTTGCATCGCTCACCAGGATGTGCTGACGCAGCGCGGCGGACACCTCGCGCGCGGCAACTGCCAGCGCCGCCTTGAACTCGGCAGGAAGTTTCTCGTGGGCCGCCCGGTTGGCGACGTAAGCGGTCGCGGTGGTCGGTTGATGAAACCCGGGCACCACCACGTACTTCGCCACTTCGGCCAGTCCGGCCTCGAAGTTGGCCGTCAGATCGCCCCGGTCCGCCATGTCGATGACGCCCTTGTCGAGCGCCGAATACACCTCGCCCGTGGGCAGCGGCGTGACGGACACGCCCATGGCGCCCATCACCGCCGACGCCAGCCCGACGAAACGACCTTTCTTGCCGGCCAGATCGGAGATCTTTCGGATCGGCACCTTGGAGTGCAACGGCTCCTGCCCGTAGACGGTGGGCGCGATGTAATGCAGGCCGGCCGGTGCGTACGCCTGTCGCGCCATCGCCAGGCCGCCACGCTCGTAGAACCAGGCCTCGTACTCGTCGCTTTCCGCGAAGCCGAACGGAATGGTACTGGTGAAGGCGAAGGCCGGAATCTTGCCGGCTTCGTAGCCATCGAAGGTCTTCATAAGCTCGAAGGCCCCGCCGCGCACGGCATCGAAGGCCTGCGCCGCCGGAACGATCTGACCCGCGGCGAACAGGTTGATCTTGAAGCGGCCACCCGTCAGCTCGGCAACGCGGGCCACGAAACGCTCCTCGAATTTCTGCGGTGTCGTTCCGCCGTCCCACAACGCCTGCATGCGCCACGTCACGCTGGCGCCTTGGGCCTGCGCCAACAGAGGGGTGGCCACAACGGTCGCGGCGAGAGCGGATTTGATGATCTGGCGGCGAGCCATCGGCGGTTGGGTCATGTCACTGTCTCCGTAGGATGATGGATCCCCGATCGGATGCCGGGGCTTCGCGTCGCAGCGTCCACGGTGGGGCAAGCCCCGTCCTCGCTGCGATCGCGGCCAGTCTATGAGACAACGCAGCCCGGAAGGGATACAGTTTGGGCACAGTTCGATGAACTGTATCCACCCACCAATGGGAACAGTCCACTCCCTTCACGAAGTCTCCATGGTCACCCCACCATCCGGCACGAAGGTCGAGGCGCTCACGCAGAAGCTGCTGCGCGCGATCGAACACGACGACCTGCCCGCCGGCGCCCGCCTGCGCTCGGTGCGAGACACCGCCCGCGTGGAAGGCCTCGGCATCAACACGGTTGTCGAGGCCTACAACCGGCTCGTCGCCCGCGGCCATGCCGAGTCGCGACCCGGGTCCGGCTACTACGTCCGCAAGATCACGCGCACCCGCGCCTCGGCCCCGGCGCCGCACGTGGCGGCGGCCGTGGACGTGGTGTCGCTGCTGCGGGAGCAGCTGGAACAGCACTACGAGGTGCGCGTCGGCGATGGCCGCCCGCCCGCGTCGTGGATGGAGGGCTCCGAGCTCGGCAGCCACCTGCGTCGCGCGCGTGCGCATGGCCTGTCGGACATCGAGCACGGCTATGGCACGCCGTGGGGCTACCTGCCCCTGCGCGAGACGGTGGTCCGCCTGCTCGGCGAACGCAGCATCCAGGTGCATGCGCGACAGGTTCTGCTCACGCAGGGCGCAAACCATGCACTCGACCTGATCGTGCGCCATCTGCTGGAACCGGGCGACAAGGTGCTGGTGGACTCGCCCGGCTACTACCCGCTCTTCGGCAAACTGAAACTCGCCAAAGTGGAGATGCTGGGTATTCCTCGCATGTCCGACGGGCCGGACCTCGACCTCCTGCAGAAGTACCTGCATCTGCACCGGCCCAAGGTCTTCTTCACCCAATCGCTCGCGCACAACCCCACGGGCGGCTCGATCAGTCTGCCGAAGGCCCACAAGCTGCTGCAGCTTGCGGCGGAATTCGACTGCCTCGTCGTGGAGGACGACCCGTTTGCCGATCTGCTACCCGCGTCCGCCCCTCGCCTGGCCGCGCTGGATCAGCTCGAACGCGTGATCTACGTGAGCAGCTTCTCCAAGACCTTGTCGGCAGGTCTTCGGGTCGGCTACATCGCAGGCGCCGTCGAACGCATCGCCGCGATCTGCGACCTCAAGATGGTCACCGTGGTGTCCACTTCGGACTTCGTGGAAAGGGTGGTGCACCAATTGATTTCGGCCGGGCAGTACCGGCGGCACCTGAATCGACTCAAGACCCGCCTGGCCGAAGTGCACCGGCCCGCCATCGGAGCGCTGGCGCGCGCAGGCGTTCGCGTGCATGCGGCCGATTCGAACGGCTACTACCTCTGGGGCGAATTGCCTGCGTCCGTCGACGAACTCAAGCTCACGCGCGAAGCCGCTGCCAAGGGCATATTCCTCGCGCCGGGGTCCGTGTTTTTTCCCGATCGAAACAATCATCCGCCGGCATTGCGAATCAATGTGGCCTATGCGAGCGACGCGCGCTTCCTGCGCTTTTTGCGGTCGGCGCTCGGGCAATGAAGGCGCCGGCGGCGTTCGCTCCTCCGGGCAGCTTCTGCGACAGCACCTAGCGCCCGAGCGCGACGAGCTTGAACACGGCGCGCGCCGTACAGACCACCTCGCCCGCACTGTCACGCACATCGCCTTCGCAGAAGACGGTGCGCGCGCCGCCGCGCAGCACGCGCGCTTCGATCAGCAGGTCGGTCGTGGCGGCAGCAAGAAAATGGGTGCTCATCTCGACAGTGATCACGCCCTGCCCAAGCGGATCGTGCGAGCGGGCGGCCGCGCTCAGCGTGAAGTCGAGCGCGCTCATCATGGCGCCGCCATGCCCATGGCCCCGGCTGTTGACCAGCTCGGGACGCATCGGCAGCCGCGTGCGTGCGCAGCCGGGCTCGAGCCCCACGGCCTCCAGGCCGATGTGCCGCATGAACGGCACGTCGATGCCGAAATAGCCTGTCTCGGCGACGCTCATCCGAGCTCCGCGATGGCCTGGCCCTCCGCGATCCGGTCGCCGACGGCAACGAGCAGCCGGCGCACGACGCCGGCTGCCTCGGCCTCCACCGGGATCTCCATCTTCATCGACTCGACGACGATGAGGACCGCACCGGCTTCGACGGCGGCACCTTCGCTGGTTTCGATGGCGGCAACAAGGCCGGCAATGGGGCTTTCGACTGTGGTCATGGCAGGTTCACTGAGGGAGAAGTTGGGATGGCGGCCACGCGCTGGGCGATGCCGGTGTCGATGCGGCCGGCCCGAAAGTCAGGGTCGACCAGCACGCGCTGGATGAACGGGATGTTGGTCTTCACGCCTTCGATGCGGGTCCGTGCCAGTGCCGCCTGCAGGCGCGAGATGGCCTCGGTCCTGTCGTGGCCGTGCGCGACGAGCTTGGCCACCATCGGGTCGTAGAACGGCGTGACGCAGCTGCCCTCGGCATAGCCGGTCTCCACCCGCACGCCCTCACCCGAGGGCAGCGCGAAGCGCGTCAGCCGCCCCGGTGAGGGCAAAAAGCGCACCGGGTCCTCGGCATAGATGCGCGCTTCGATCGCATGGCCGCTGGCCTGCGGCGGTGCAGGCAGCACGCGCTGCATGGGCTCGCCGGCCGCGAGCCGGATCTGCGCCTCGACGATGTCGATGCCGGTGATTTCCTCGGTCACCGCATGCTCGACCTGCAGGCGGGTGTTCATCTCGAGAAACATGAACCCGTCCCGCGGCGTGTAGAGCGTTTCCACCGTGCCGATCACGTCGTAGCCGATGCGCGACAGCAGCGCCGACAGCAGTCGCCGCATGTCGGCCAGCTGCGCCTCGGGAATGCCTGCGGGGCGCGCCTCTTCCACCACCTTCTGGTGGCGGCGCTGCACGGAGCAGTCGCGCTCGAACAGGATGCGCACCTCGCCGTGGCGGTCGGCCAGCACCTGGAATTCGATGTGGCGTGGTGCCTCCACCAGTTTTTCGAGGTACAGCTCGGCCGATGCGAAGAACTTGGCAGCGATGCCGCTGGCCTTGGCCCAGGCGGCCGCCAGTTCCTGCGCATCACGCGCGGGGAGCATGCCGATGCCGCCGCCACCGCCGGCCGGCTTGACCAGCACCGGGTAGCCGAGGCGCACCGCCGCGGCCAGGGCCTCGTCGCTGCTCGCGAGCACACGCGAGCTGGCGGCCTGGGGCATGCCCTGCGCGGCCATGAAATCGCGCGCCTGCGTCTTGTGCCCGAGCACGCGCAGCCAGTGCGGCGACGGCCCGACGAAGCACAGGCCCTGCGCCTGCACGGCCTCGGCGAAATCGGCGTTCTCCGACAGGAATCCGTAGCCCGGATGCACCGCGTCGGCACCGCTCCGGTGCGCCACTTCGAGCAGGCGCGCCGGGTTCAGGTAGCTCTCCCGGGCGGGCGCAGGGCCGATCGCGAAAGCCGCGTCGGCAAGGCGCACGTAGGGCAGCTCGGCGTCGACCTCGGAGTAGACGGCCACCGCCTCGATGTTCATGCGCTGCAGCGTGCGGATCACGCGTGCGGCCACCGCGCCGCGGTTGGCGACCAGCACACGGCGGGGAAGGCGTGGTGCGTTCATGCGGCCTCCCCCGCCGCCACGGCCGCCACGGCCGCCACGGCATCGACGATGACCGGGGTTGCCGCCCCTCGCGCCACCAGCACCGGATTGGCGTCCACCGACTGCACGTGGCCGGCCTGGGCCAGCATCCAGTCGCCCAGGCGCACCATCATGTCGGCCAACGGCGCCAGCGCCACGGCCTGCATGCCGCGAACGGCGGCGAAGGCCGGCGCCAGCCTCAGCCGCTGGATGGCGGCGAGCGCCTGGTCGCGGCTGAACGGCGCGACGAGGAACTGCACGTCCTTGCGCACCTCGACCAGCACACCGCCGTGGCCGATCATCACGACCACGCCGAACGACGGATCGACATGCGCACCCAACGCCATTTCGAAATCGGCTTGGTGCTGGGCGCCCAGCAGCAGGCCGCCGTCCTGCGCGCCGAGGTCGCGCAAGGTGGCGGCAAAGTCGCGCCATGCCTGCACGGCCTGGGCCGGTTCGCGGATGTTCAGCCGCACCAGCCCGTGCTCCGACTTGTGGGCCACGTCGGCCGAGATGCCCTTGGCGACGAGCGGTGCCGGCAGGGTGTCGAAGGCGGCACGCACCGCTTCTTCGGTCGTGGCGACCGCATGGCGCATCACGGGCAGCCCTGCGGCTTGCAGCAGCGCCAGCGTGGACGGCTCGTCGAGCATGACCGCGGGCCGTTCGGCGATCGGGGCCGCGACGCCCGTTGAAGATAGCGGCCCGGCCTGCGCGGCGAGCAGCGCGAGGCCGCGCAGGGCGGCACGCTCGCTCCAGAAGGTCGGCACGCCTTGCGCCTGGAAAGCCGCCGCCACCCAGTCCTGGTTCACGCTGACGGCCACGGGCACGCCGCTGTCCTGCGCGAAGCGGCTGGCCTGCGCGGCGAAATCCGCGAAGTCGTAGCCCTCGCCGCCGATCGGGAACCCGACGTGCACCAGGTCGACGGCACCGCTGCCGGCAAGCGCAGCCAGCGTGTTGCCGAAGGTCTCGGGCTTGCCCAGCAGGGCCGTGGTCATGTCGATGGGATTGCGCGCGTTCACGTACGGCGGCAAGGCCTGCTTCAATCTCGCGAGGGTGGCAGCGTCGAATGGCGCCATGCACAGGCCGAACTCCTCGGCCGCATCGGCCGACAGCACGCAGGTCGCACCCGAGTTGCTGATGCTCACCACGCGCTTGCCGCGTGCAGCAGGCTGCGACAGGAACAGCGGTGCGTAGTCGATCGCTTCACGGAAGTCGGCGAGCCGCCGGATGCCGTGCTGGCGCAGGAAAGCGTCGGCCAGCGCATCCTCGCCGGCCAGGGCACCGGTGTGCGAACTGGCCGTCGCCTGGCCGGCGCTGGTGCGCCCCGCCTTCACCACGAGGATCGTCACACCGCGCTCGCGCCCCCTTCGCGCCGCTTCAGCGAGGCGGTCGGCGCGGCTCAGGGTCTCGACGTAGAGCACGACGAGTCGGATCTGCGGGTCGTCCATCAGCGCCAGCACGGCTTCTGCGGCACAGACGTCTGCTTCGTTGCCGGTGGAGACCATGTAGCGCACGCCGACGCCTGCGCGGCGCAGCCCGCCATAGAGGATCGCGGCCCCCGCGCCGCTCTGGCTCACGATCGCCACCGGACCGTCGGCCGGCGGGCTCTCGTTGATCATGGTCGAGAAATTGAGGATGGCCCCCGTGGCGAAGTTCGCCACGCCCTGGCAATTGGGGCCGAACAGGCGCAGGCCGCCGCGCCGCGCACGGGCGACCAGGTCAGCCTGCTGAGCGCGCCCGGCTTCGCCCATCTCGGCAAAACCCGACGAGTAGATGACCGCCGCCCTGGCACCCGCGGCGGAGCAGTCGTCGATGGCGGCCGCCACGTCCTCGCCGGCAACGCTGATGACCACCACGTCCGGTGCCTGCGGCAGCGCCTTCAACGACGCGTAGGCGGGCAGGCCCTGCACCTCGCTGCGGTTCGGGTTGATCGGGAAGACGCGCCCCGCATAGCCGTGGCGGCGCATGTAGTGGATCGGCCGGCCACCCGGCTTGATGGGGTTGTCGGAGGCGCCGAGGATGGCCACGGCGCCGGGGCTCAAGGTTTGCAGCAAAGACACGCGAACCTCGTTTCAGTCCAGCGAGATGGCTTCGCGCTGGATCACCTGCTTCCAGTCGGCCACTTCCTTGGCGATCCGTTCGCCGAAAGGCCCGGGCGGCAGCATCGCCATGTCGCCCTGGCTGGTGAGCACGTTGCGTGCGCGCTCGTCCTTGAGCATGCCCTGCGTCGCCTCGTAGAGGCGATCGACGATGGCCGGCGGCGTCCCGGCCGGCGCGAACAGGCCGGCCCAGAAGGTGACGTTGAAGTCGGCATAGCCCGCTTCGGCCATCGTGGGCACGTCGGGCAGCTGCTTCATGCGCTTGGGCGCGGTGACGGCCAGCGGCACCAGCTTGCCCGCGGCGATCTGCGGCAGCGCGCTCCAGGTGTCGAACTGAAGGGCCAGCTCGCCGCTGAGCACCGCCAGCTGCGCCTGCGAGGCGCTCTTGTAGGGCACGTGCGTCGTCTTGACGTCGGCTCGGTTGCTCCACGACGCGAAGGCCAGATGCGCGATGTTGCCCGGGCCCGCCGAGCCATAGCTGATCTTGTCGGGATTGCGCCGGGCGTAGGCGATCACGTCCTTGGGTTCGCGGATCTGGTTCTTGCTTGCCCAGGCGGGGTTGGCCGCCAGGATGAAAGGCGCGTCGAGCAGCATGGCGACCGGCGCGAAGTCCTTCGGCTGGTAGGTGATCTTCTTGTAGATCTGCGGATTGATCGTGATGCTGCTCGAGTTGGTGACCAACAGCGTGTAGCCGTCGGGCGCAGCCCGTGCGGCCTCGCCCACGCCGATGGCGCCGTTGGCGCCGGGCTTGTTCTCCACCACCACCGGCTGGCCCAGTTGCCTGCCGAGCTGGTCCGCCACGCTGCGGGCGATGGTGTCGGTGAACGAACCGGCCGGAAAGCCGACCAGGATGCGGATCGGCTTGCTCGGCCAGTTGTCCGCCTGCGCCTGCGCCGGCGCAATGGCCAGGCACGAGGCGGCCAGGCCCAGCGCGGCGAGGATGCGGCGCGTGGACGGACGGCGATGCGTTTCGGTCATGTTCTTGTCTCCTTCTTGGTTGTTGATTCAGGGGCGCAGGCCGAAGCGGGGAGCTCCCGGCTCGCGCAGCGGCGCGGCCAGATGGACGAATTCGCACAGCAGCCGGCGCGTGTCGCGCGGGTCGATCACCTCGTCGATGCCGAAGGCTTCGGCGGTCCGGAACGGCGAACTGAGGCTGCGCACGCGCTGCTCGATCTCGGCGCGCTTTTGCACCGGGTCGTCCGCGCCTTCGATCTCGGCCTTGTAGGCCACCTCGAGCCCGCCCTCGATCGGCAACGAACCCCAGTTGGCCGACGGCCAGGCGTAGCGGAAGTTGAAGCGCCCCATGTGCTGGTGGCCCGCCGCGGCCACGCCGTAGGCCCGCCGGACGATCAGGCTGCACCACGGCACCGTGGCCTGGTACACCGCCGCCAGCGCGCGCACGCCGTAGCGCATGATCCCGGCCTTCTCGGCCTCCACGCCGATCTGGAAGCCGGCGATGTCCACCAGGTTCACCACCGGCAGATGGAAGGTCTGCGCCAGGTCGACGAAGCGCGTGAACTTCTCGGCCGAGAGGCCATCCCAGCCGCCGCCATAGAAATACGGGTCGCTCGCGACCACGGCCACGGGCCAGCCGTCGATGCGCGCCAGTCCGGTGACGATGGCGCGGCCCCACTGGCGGCCGGTTTCCAGGAACGAACCGCTGTCCACCAGGCATTCGACGATCGGCCGGACCTTGTAGACCTTGCGGCCGTCGCGCGGAATGGCGGACAGCAGCCATTCGTCGCGGCGCGCGGGGTCGTCGCGCACCTCGCCGCGCGCGGGCAGTTCATGCACGGACGACGGCAGGTACGAGAGAAAGCCGCGCACGCGTTCGAAGGCCTCTTCCTCGGTCGCCACCTCGTCGTCGACCACGCCGTTGCGCGTGTGGATGTGGCTGCCGCCGAGTTCGTTCTTGGTCACCGTCTGACCGATGCGCGCCACCACGGGCGGGCCCGCGTTGAACACCTGAGCGGTGTCCTTGACCATGACCGAGTAGTGGCTCGAGGCGACCCGTGCCGCCCCCATGCCCGCCACCGAGCCCAGCGCGAGCGACACGACGGGCACGGTGGAGAGGTTCTCCACCACCTGGCTCCAGACCTTCATGGTCGGCACGCTGGTGTAGCCCTTGGTCTCGATGTTGCGCACCGAACCGCCGCCGCCCGTGCCGTCGACCAGCCGGACCATCGGCAGTCGCAGGTCGTGCGCCATCTTCTCCGCGAAGATGAGCTTGTCGCCCACGGCGCCGTCGTTGGCACCCCCGCGGACCGTGAAATCGTCCCCCACCACGACCACGGTTCGCCCGCCGATGCGCGCGCGGCCCATGACGAGGTTGGACGGCGTGAAATCCACCAGGCGGCCCAGGCTGTCGTACTGGCCCGAGCCCGTCAACGAGCCCACTTCCACGAACGACGCCGGGTCGGTGCAGCCGGCGATGCGTTCGCGCACCGTCAGCTTGCCTGCAGCTTTGTGCCGCGCCACCTTGTCCTCGCCACCGAGCTTCGCCGCCAGCGCGCGGCGGTAGGCGATCTCGTCCACTTCGGGTTGCCAAGTCATGTGTGTATGTCTCCTGGCCATTGCTGCGCAGGGACCGTGCCAACCGTGTAAGTCGTTGATTTCAAAGGCGACTGCTGGGCGGGCGCGCGAGACACGTCCACGACAAGGACACAACCAAGACACTGCTAGAGTGGGTGTCCGCAGTAAACACACGCCGCAAAGACATGCCCGTTCATCCCACGGACCACCGTTTCGGCCTGCTCGCCTGGCACAGCGGCGCGCAAGCGCCGGCCGTGCAGCTGGGGTCGGCGCGCGAACCGCTGCTGCGCGCGGCCGTGGCCAAGGCCGTCGCGAGCGCGCGACTGGCGCAGGCCGACCAGGGCCAGCCGTCCGGCGCGGGGCGCCTGCTGCATGTGGAAACGCCAGGGCCACGCGGCATGTCGCGCCATGTCGTCGTCTGGCTGGCGGATGCGGACACGGAAGTCGCGCTGGTGCGGCCGGCCGACGAATCGGCCGCGCTGTTCGACCTCGCGGCGAGCGTGCCTTTCGCGTACGCCATCCTCAACATGTTCCTGACCAATCCGTACCAGGCCATCACCGTGGCCGATCGCGACGGGCACATGCGCTACATCAGCCCCGTGCACGAGAAGTTCTTCGGCCTGGCGCCGGGCGTGGCGGTGGGGCGCCGTGCGGAAGACGTGATCCCCAACTCGCGACTGCCCCACGTGGCACGCAGCGGCAGGGCCGAGATCGGCGAGCTGCAGGAACTGGGGCGCGGCGTGAGCCGCATCGTCAATCGCATGCCGATCTTCGAGGGCGGCGCCGTGGTCGGTGCGGTGGGGCAGGTGAGCTTCAGCGGCGTGGAGGCCGTCAACCGCATGCAGCAGCGCCTGAACCAGCTGCGCGACGAGGTGCAGCACTACAAGCGGCAACTCAGCGAACTCCAGGGCGGAACGGCCGCGGCAACCATCATGGTGGGCAGCAGTGCGCCCATGCAACGGCTCTCGCGCGAGATCGACGCCGTGGCGAGGCTCGACGTGCCCGTGCTCATCCTCGGCGAGAGCGGCAGCGGCAAGGAACTGGTCGCGCAGGCCCTGCATGCACGTGGGCGCAGCGCCGATGCGCCATTGGTCAGCCTGAACCTGGCCGCCCTGCCCGCCACCCTCATCGAATCCGAGCTGTTCGGCTACGAGGCCGGCGCTTTCACGGGCGGCAAGAAGCAGGGACAGCCCGGCAAGCTCGAGCAGGCCGAAGGCGGCACGCTCTTTCTCGACGAGGTGGCCGACATCCCGATGGAGATCCAGGTCAAGCTGCTGCGCGTGCTCGAAGACCGCCAGGTGCAGCGACTCGGAAGCCAGTTGAGCCGGCGCATGAACTTCAGGATCGTGGCGGCCACGCACCGCGACCTGCGGGCGCTGATCGACAGCGGCCGCTTCAGGCTCGACCTGTTCTACCGCCTCAGCGGCGTGGTGCTGAACGTGCCGGCGCTGCGCCAGCGCCTCGAGGACATTCCCGCACTGGTGCAGCGCTTCATGCAGGCGTTCTGCGAGCGCAACGGCATCGCCCAGCCAGGCATCGCGCCCGGCGTGATCGGCTACCTGGCGCAGCAGCGCTGGCCCGGCAACGTGCGCCAGTTGCGCCAGCGCGTGGAAGAGGCGCTGGTGTTCTGCGACGGCAAGCTGCTCGGCGTGGCGGACTTCGCCCGCCATCAGGATCCGCTCGCCGATGCGCAGCGGATACCGGCGCAAGATCTTTCGTCCGTGTCTGTGACGCGGGCCGGGTCGCCGGCCGGCGGGGCAGTGGCACCGCTGCGGCAGGTCGAATGCCAGGCCATCCTCGATGCGATCGCGCGCTGCGGCGGCAACAAGAAGCTGGCGGCGCAGGAGCTCGGCATCTCGCGCTCGTACCTCTACAAGGTGCTGGGCAGCAGCGCGCGCGCCTGACCGCGGCCTCGGGCCCCTAGATCAGCGGCGTCGGCCGCATCGGCCGTTCGAAATAGTCGCCCAGCCTTTCGAGCGCATGCGGCTCCAGGATGCGCAGCCAGCCGGCATCGAGCTTGTAGAGCCCGAGCGCCTGCAGCTTGCGCAAGGTCTTGTTGGTGTGCACCAGCGACAGTCCGAGCGCATCGGCGATGTGCTGCTGGTTGAACGGAAACTCGACCCAATCGTCGCGCACCATGCCCACACGTTGCGCGCGCCGGTACAGGTGCATCAGCAGCATGGCCACGCGCTCGACCGCGTTGCGGCGGCCCGCGGTCACGAGGTTGTCGTCAACGAGCTTTTCCTCGCGCGCGGCGAGCCAGGTGATGCTGTAGCCGAGCTTCGGCTGGCCATGGAAGAGTTCCCACAGCCGGGCGCGCGAAAAGGCGCACAGCGTGGTGTCGGTCACGGCCTCCACGCCGTGCGTCTGCCCATCGGCGAATTCGTCCTGCAGCCCGATGAAGTCGCCAGGCAACAGGAAGCTCAGGATCTGGCGCCGGCCGTCGCTGAGCGTCTTGTAGCGGAAGGCCCAGCCGGCGTAGAGCGTGAACAGCTCGGGGCTGGGCCGGTGCTCCTCGATGATCGCGCGCCCGGCCGCGACCTGGCGCGAGCCGATCCTGAAGGACTGGATGGTTGCAAGCTCGTCCTGCGATGCCGGCAGGAAGGCGTCGAGCCGGCGCAACGCGCAGTCGTCGCACGGGTTCGGGCCCGCGGGCGGCGGTGCAGGGATGGCGTAGTCCTCGAATTTCACGCCGCACTATAGGTCTTTTGCCTATGTCTTTTCACATTTCGCGACACTTCGGAGGTGCCTAGACTTCATACGTCCCTTGCCTCCGAACGCATGACAGATCACCACGCACTTCACGAAATCTTCTACTGCAGCCTTCTGACGCAAGACCTGCCGCCGACGGCCGTCGGCACCATCGTGACCCAGGCCCGCGCTCGCAACGCAGAACACCGGATCACCGGCCTGCTGGTGTTCGACGGCATGCGGTTCTGCCAACACCTCGAAGGACCCGTGGAAGCCGTGGAGACGCTGATGCACCGCATCGCCCATGACCCGCGGCATACGGAGGTGCGGGTGCTCTACCGCGGCGCATTGGACAGCCGCCGCTACAGCGGCTTCGGCATGGGCCTGGCCGAGAGCGAAGGCCCCGATCTGATGGCCGGCGTCCATGCGCTCGACGGTGAGGCGGCGCTGAAGCACTTCCTGGCGCTGCGGCCCAGCTTCGACATCAGCATCTGAATTCCGGGCAGCCAAAGAAAAAGGCGGCCGAGGCCGCCTTCCGTCCGTGGGAAACACGCGCTGCCCGACGGGCGGCTCAGGCCGGGTCCCACGAATAGGTGGCGCCGTAGCCGTCCCAGGCTTCCATCACGATGCGCCGGCCCCCAGCCACCGTGAGCGACTCGCCCGGTGCGAGCACGAGGTCTTCGCTTGCGCTGGCCGCGTTGGCGTCGGCCGTGACCCAGACGCGGCCCTGCTTGATGCGCAGCACACTGGCGGTGCGGGCACGCAGGCTCATGGCCTCGCCGGGTGCGATCTGCCAGGCGCCACGGCGCACGGCCGGCGGCACGGCAGCGTTGGTGCGGGCAGCACCTGGCAGGGAAGCGAGCGATTCATTGGTGCAGACGGCGGTGGACATAAGAGACTCCTTGGCTGGGCCGATGCGCGATGACAGGACGGGAAGAAACAGGAATTGGCGCAGTTCGGGAATGAATGATCGTTTCCGGGCCGTTGGCAGTCCAATGAAAACGAAGTAGCCTACTGATTCCGAATCCGCATCAATGCCCGGCATCCACCCTTCCCGATCCATGCAGCACTCGCAAACCCACCTGCGCTCCCGCCCGGTCTCGGCCGGCCACCTGCGCGCCTTCGAGGCGGTGGCGCGCCACCTGAACTTTCGCGCCGCCGCCGAGGAAATGGCGCTCACCCAGTCGGCGGTCAGCCGCCAGATCCAGTCGCTCGAGGAAGAGGTGGGCGTGGCGCTGTTCCTGCGCCACACGCGCGCGGTGGAGCTCACGAGCGCCGGTGCGCAGCTGCTGCTCGCGGTGCAGCAATCGCTGCCGCGCATCGACATGGCGGTGCGGCAGATCCGCCAGAGCGCCGGGCGCAAGAACGTCTCGCTCACGACCTTCGCATCGTTCGCATCGATGTGGCTGATCCCGCGGCTCGAGGCTTTCCAGCGCGACAACCCCGAAATCGACATCCGCATCGACGCCAGCGACGTCGCGGTCGACCTCGAAGTGGCCGACGTGGACATCGCGCTGCGCTACGGTCCGCGCGAGAGCATGCCGGCCTCGGCGCTGCGCCTTTTCGGCGAAACGCTCACCCCGGTGGCGAGCCCGTGGCTGCTGAAGAGCAGCCCGCCGGTCAAGACGCCGGCCGACATCGCGCGCTTCACGCTGATCGAAGCGGGCGACGCGCACCGCTCGCACCTCGAATGGCTGACCTGGCGGCGCTGGTTCGAAGTCAACGGCCTCGAACGGGCGCAGCCCCGGCGCTGGCTCTATTTCAACTACGCCTACCAGATGGTGCAGGCGGCGCTCACCGGCCAGGGCGTGGTGCTGGCGCGCAGCTCGCTGATCGCCGAAAGCCTGGCCAATGGCGACCTCGTCGAGGTGCTGCCGCAGCACCGCATGGATTCACCGATGGCCTACTGGCTCATCGCCGGCCCGCGCCAGGCACTGCGGCCCGAGATCAAGGCATTCTCGGACTGGCTGCAGGCGCAGGCGGTGACCACGCGCGAGACGATCGGCGAGGTGCCCGACCCCGACACGGTCGACAATATTGATTGACGCCCCCCGAAGCGCCTGCGGCGCCTCCCCCCACTGGGGGGCAACACCAGCGGCCCGGCAAAGCCGGTTCCGCGGCGTTCACGCTTTGGGCCCTGACACTTCAAGCGCCATGGGACTGACGAGGGCCGGGTCAGCCCACCGGCCAGACGACGCCGTTGTCGTTCAGGATGGCATCCAGCGGCAGGTCGTGCGGCTCGGGCTGGTAGTCCTCGAGAAACGCATTCGTGAAGCCGAGGCCGACCGTGAAGGGCCGCGGCTCGAGCGCGTCCAGCGTGCGGTCGTAAAAGCCGCCGCCGTAGCCCAGGCGGTAGCCGCCGGCGCTGTAGCCCACGCAGGGGACGAACAGCAGCGTGGGCACGATGAGTTCGGTGTCCTTGGGCTTGGGAATGCCGTAGGCGTCCTCTTCCATCTGGCAGCCCGGGTACCAGGCGTGGAAGGTCAGCGTCTTGTGGACCTTGTTCATCACCGGCAGGCCGATGCGGCGGCGCTGCGGCTCGTCCATCAGTTCGCCGTCTTCCTTCCAGCGGTGCAGCGCGGGCAGCGGATCGAACTCGCCCTTGATCGGCCAGTAGGCGCCGATCACCGTGTCGGGTCGCCCCACGAGCCAGATGCGCATCACGCGCTGCAGCAGGTCGGCCCTGGCCAGCCGGTCGGGCATCGCGAGGCGCTGCTCGATGAGCGCCTTGCGCAGTTGTGCCTTGAGAAAACTTGCGGTCGCCGAGGTGCCGGCATCCTGTGACTTGTCCATAATCCCCCGATGCAGTTCCCGAGCATTTTGGCACCCAAGCACCGCGGCCCGCGCCGAGCGGCCTCCGCGCTGGTCTTTTCCACCGTCCTGGCCACCGCCGCCCTGCTCGCGCAGGCGCCCGCGGCAGCGCAACAGGCCAACAGCAACGACGACCTGTTGGTCCAGATGAAGCAGGCGTTCCAGCGCGGCGACAAGGCGCGGCTGGCCGCGCTGCTGCCGCAAGCCCGCGGCCATGCGCTCGAACCCTGGGCCGCCTACTGGGAGCTCAAGGCGCGGCTGAAAGAGGCCCTGCCGAACGAAGTGCAGGACTTCTTCGCGCGCTATCCCGGCTCCTACCAGGAAGACCGGCTGCGCAACGACTGGCTGCTGCTGCTGGGCGAGCGCCGCGACTGGGACGGCTTCTCGGCCGCCCTGCCGGGCTTTCGCATGAACGACGACCCGCAGGTTCGCTGCTACGCGATCCTCGTCGAGTCGCTGCGCACCGGCACCGCCACCCAGGCCCAGGCCGACGAGGTGCGCCGCAACTGGCACGGGCAGAAAGAGGCGGACGACGGCTGCCTCACCGCGGCCGACCGCATGGTCGCAGCCCGGCTGATGTCGCCCAACGACGCCTGGAAGAAGGCGCGCCTGGCCATGGAAGCCAATCGCGCGCAGGCCGCGCGCGGCGCCGTGGCCATCGCCGCACCCGACGCGCTGCCGCTGTTCGAAGAGGTCAATGCCAGCGCCGCGAAGTTCCTCGCGGGCCGCGCCTTCGTGGCCGCCAAGTCGCGCAAGGAAATCGTCGTGCTGGCGCTGATCCGCATCGCCATGGCCGACCCCGAGCAGGCGGCCTCGCAACTCGACGGCAAATGGGGGCCGATGCTCTCGGCCGAAGAACGCAACTGGGTCTGGGGCACCATCGGCCGCCAGGCCGCGAACAAGCTCTCGCCGCTGGCCGGCAGCTACTTCGCCAACGTCACGAAGAACAGCGATCTCTCCGACGACATGCTCGGCTGGCGCGTGCGCGCCGCACTGCGCGCCGGCCAGTGGAAGGAGGTGGCGCCCGCCATCAACGCCATGAGCGAGAACGCCCAGCTGGAGCCGACCTGGATCTACTGGAAGGCGCGTGCGCTCAGCGCGGCGGGCGGTGACGAGCGCCGCGCCCAGGCGCGCGAGCTGTACCAGAGCATCGCCGGCACGCGCGGCTTCTACGAAATGCTCGCGCTCGAGGAGATGGGCCAGCGCATCTTGGTGCCCACGCGCCCGGCGCCGCTCACGGCCGAGGAGAAGAACGCCGCGCGCACCAATCCGTCGCTGGCGCGTGGGCTCTACGCGATCTCGATGGGGCTGCGCTCCGAAGGCGTGCGCGAGTGGAACTACGCCACCAACCTGCACGACCGGGGCGGCATGGACGACCGCTCGCTCCTGGCCGCGGCCGACCTGGCCTGCCAGCGCGAAGTCTGGGACCGCTGCATCAACACCAGCGAGCGCACCAAGGGCGCGATCGATGCCGAGCAGCGCTTTCCGATGCCCTTCCACGACACCGTGCTGCGCAAGAGCCAGGAGATCGGTCTCGACCCGGCCTACGTCTACGGCCTGATCCGTCAGGAAAGCCGCTTCATCATGGACGCCCGCTCGGGCGTCGGCGCCTCGGGCCTGATGCAGGTCATGCCCGCCACCGCGCGCTGGACGGCGCGCAAGATCGGCATGACCGATTTCACGCCGGGCCGCATCAACGAGCGCGAGACCAACATCACCATCGGCACCGCCTACCTCAAGCTCGCGCTCGACGACTTCGACGGCTCCATGGCGCTGGCCGCTGCCGCCTACAACGCCGGCCCCGGCCGGCCGCGCAACTGGCGCAACGGCCCGGTTCTCGACGCCGCGATCTGGGCCGAGAACGTGCCCTTCAACGAGACGCGCGACTACGTGAAGAAGGTGCTCGCCAACACCACCAACTACGCGGCGCTGATCAGCGGCCGTCCGCAGTCGCTCAAGGAGCGCCTCGGCCAGGTCGGCCCGCGCAATGTGGCCGAACCCGAACCTAACAAGGACCTGCCCTAGATGAGTTGGACCACCGAGGTGCTCGACACGGTTGCGGCCGAGTTCTCGGACGCGGCCGATGTCGCCCAGCTCACGCGCATCGTCGTGCGGCTGATGCTCGCGGCGGTGCTCGGCTTCATGCTCGGGTTCGAGCGCGAACAGCACGGCAAGGCGGCCGGCGTGCGCACCCACATGCTGGTGGCGATCGGATCAGCGATGTTCGTGCTGATCCCGCAGCAGTCGGGCATCGAGCCGGCCGACATGAGCCGCGTCATCCAGGGACTGGTGGCGGGCGTGGGCTTTCTCTGCGCCGGCACCATCCTCAAGCAGGGCCGAGGCGAACACCAGGTGCAGGGCCTGACCACCGCGGCCGGGCTCTGGATGACGGCGGCCATCGGCATGGCCTGCGGGCTCGGGCGCGAGGTCACGGCGGTGACGAGCGCGCTGCTGGCGCTGGCGGTGCTTTCCGTGGTGCCGCGCCTGGTCAACCTGGTCGAGCGCCTGGTCGGCCCGCCGCGCGACCCGGGCAAGCGGCGCGTGATCGCTGCGCCCGAGGACGAGCCGCCGCGCTGAAGCGCGCATGCGCCGGGCGCGCACCGCGCATCAATCTGCCGCGGCTTCGGCATCAATGCGGACGCGCAGGCTCGTTAGCATCGAGGGCCTTCCTTTTCCTCTGATCCGCAGGACCACACCATGCGCAAGCTCTACGTCGGCAACAAGAACTACTCGTCCTGGTCGATGCGGCCCTGGGTGCTGATGAAGCAGGCCGGCATTCCGTTTGAAGAGGTCAAGGTGCGCTTCGATTCCTTCGAGGCCGATTCGCAGTTCAAGCAGATCATCGCCAGGCTCAATCCGGTCGCCAAGGTGCCGGTGCTGGTCGACGGCGAACTCGTGGTGTGGGACAGCCTGGCCATCGCCGAATACCTGGCCGAGACTTTTCCCGAGAAGCAGCTCTGGCCGAGCGCCGCGGCCGATCGCGCCCGTGCGCGCAGCATCTGCGCCGAAATGCATGCGGGCTTCGGCAACCTGCGCACGCTGTGCGGCATGAACATCGAGGCCTCGCTTCCGCACGTGGGCGCGCAACTGCTCAAGGACCATCCCGCGCTCGGCGCCGAGGTCGAGCGCATCGTGCAGATGTGGAGCGGCCTGCTCGATGCGCACGGCGGGCCGATGCTGTTCGGCGAATTCGGCATCGCCGACGCCTACTACGCGCCGGTCGGCGTACGCATCAAGACCTACGGCCTGCCGGTGCCGGCCGCCATCACCGCCTACATCGCGCGCGTGCAGGCGCTGCCCGGCGTCAAGGCCTGGATCGACGACGCGCTGGCCGAGAAGGACTTCCTCGACTTCGAGGAGCCCTACCGGCAGCAGCGCTGACGCTCAGAACCTGTAGGTCGCCGACAGGTAGGTCACGATTGGATTGAGCTTCAGCCGCGCCTCGCTGGTGGCGATCGGCAGCCCGCCGAGCGACGTGGTGGTGAGCGTAGCCTTGGTCTTCAGCGGGATGTACGAGACCGAGAACGAGACGCCCCAGTGCTTGTCGAACTGGTAGGACGCGCCCACGTTGAACACCGGCGCGAACGAGCTGTCGAGTTCGGCCGTGGTCGAGGTCGACATCGGTGGCCGGCGCAGCTGGCTGCCGAGCGCGCCCTGCAGCCCCTGCGTGAGCTTGACGTCGCTGTACCAGACATAGGTGGCGCCCAGGCCCACGAACGGGCGGAAGGCATCGTTGGCCTGGTTGAAGTAGTACTTCCCGAGGATCGTGGGGCTCCACTGGCGCGCCTCGCCGAGTTCACCCACGCGGCCGAGCGTGCCCTTGCCGTCGAGCTTGAATTTCGGCGGCACACCCAGCACGCCTTCGACCGCCCAGTGGCTGTCGATGAAATACACCGCGCTCAGGCCCAGCGTGTCCGAGTCGCTGACCGATGCGCCCGAGCCGGCGACCACGCTGCGCACCGGCGCGGTCAGCGTGAGCGGCTTGCTCGAATCCTGCGGTGCCAGGTGGAGCCAGCCCGCACCGACGACCCAGTCGCCCGCGTTCTGCGCCCATGCGCCGCCCGACGCCAGCGCACCGCATGCCGCCAGGGCCCACATGTTTTTCTTCATCATCTGTTCGCTCCTTTTGGTTAAGAACTTTGTAGTAAGCAGCCTTGCCAGAGACGGCGACTGCGTTCCGCGAGAAACGGCGAAGGATCGTCCGAGGCATCAACAAATTATCGAACGGTCGTTCTATTTTTACATATGGGATATCCCTAAACTTGGCGCCATGAAAACCTACCTCGTCGGCGGCGCGCTGCGCGACCGGCTGCTCGGGCGCCCCGTGACCGACCACGACTGGCTGGTGGTCGGCGCCACGCCCGAGGAGATGAACGCGCGCGGCTTCCTGCCCGTGGGCCGCGACTTCCCGGTGTTCCTGCACCCCGAAACGCGCGAGGAATACGCGCTCGCGCGCACCGAGCGCAAGAGCGCGCCGGGCTACCGCGGCTTCACCATCCACGCCGCGCCCGACGTCACGCTCGAGCAGGACCTCGCGCGGCGCGACCTCACGGTCAACGCGATCGCCATGCCGGCCGAGTTCGTCGAGGCCGACGGCAGCTTCGAACCCACCCCCGACAAGCTGGCCGATCCCTTCCACGGCCGGCGCGACCTCGCGCAGAAGCAGCTGCGCCACGTGACCGACGCCTTCCGCGAGGATCCGGTGCGCATCCTGCGCGTGGCGCGCTTCGCGGCGCGCTTCGATGACTTCGCGGTGGCGCCCGAGACCATGGCCCTGATGCGCGAGATGGTCGAGGCCGGCGAGGCCGACGCACTGGTGCCCGAGCGCGTCTGGCAGGAACTGTCGCGCGGGCTCATGGAAGCGCGCCCCTCGCGCATGTTCGAGGTGCTGCGGGCGTCGGGCGCGCTGGCGGTGCTGCTGCCCGAGGTCGACCGGCTCTGGGGCGTGCCGCAGCCCGCGGCGCACCATCCGGAGATCGATACCGGCGTGCACCTGATGATGGTCATCGACACGAGCGCGCGGCTCGGGGCGCCGCTCGCGGTGCGCTTCGCCTGCCTCATGCACGACCTCGGCAAGGGCACGACCGCCGCCGACATGCTGCCGCGCCACATCGGCCACGAGAAGCGCAGCGCCGAGTTGCTGCGCGCGGTGTGCGACCGCTGGCGCGTGCCCGTGGAGATCCGCGAGCTGGCCGATGTGGTGGCGCGCGAACACGGCAACATCCATCGCAGCGGCGAACTGGGCGCTGCGGCGCTGGTGCGGCTGCTGGAGCGCTGCGACGCCTTGCGCAAGCCGGCGCGCTTCGCCGATGCGCTGTTGGCCTGCGAATGCGATGCGCGCGGCCGGCTCGGGTTCGAAGACCGCGCCTACCCGCAGCGCGAGCGTCTGCTGCGCGTGCTGGCAGTGGCGACCGGCGTGGCGACCGAACCGGTCGCACGCGCCGCGCAGCAGGCCGGCGCCGCGGGACCGCAGATCGGCGCAGCGATCCACCGGGCGCGCGTGGAAGCGGTCGCGGCCGCGCTCGATTGACAACTTTGTAAGCGCTCGCGCCCGCCTCCGGGCACGTCCGGCTTTGGCCGACATGGAACCTGCTAGGCCCGTGTTATGGTCGTTGCCAGATGCCAATGTCTTCCAAGTTGCCACCTCCGTTGGGCCAAGACGGCGCCCTCTTTCTCGATTTCGATGGCACCCTGGTCGGCCTCGCGCCAACCCCTGAATCGATCGAGATTCCTCCCGCGCTGGTTCCACTGCTCGAAGATCTGAGTGACCAGCTCGGCGGTGCGCTGGCGGTGGTTTCGGGCCGCCAGATCGACGCCATCGACCGCTTCCTTGCACCGCTGCGGCTGCCTGTCGCGGGCGAGCACGGCGTGCAGCGCCGCGACGCCAAGGGGCGCATGCAGGAGCAGCGCCCACCCGATCTCATTCCCATCCTCGATGCCGCCAACGAGTTGGCGCGCGTGCACGAGGGGCTGCTGGTCGAACGCAAGCACGCGGCCATCGCGCTGCACTACCGCCTGGCGCCGCAGCTCGAGGCCGTGTGCCGCGACGCGATGTCGCGCGCCATCACCGACCGTCCGCTGCTCGAACTCATGCATGGCAAGTTCGTGTTCGAGATCAAGCCCACGGGCGTCAACAAGGGCACCGCGATCGACGCCTTCATGACCGAGGCCCCGTTCGCGGGGCGCGTGCCGTTCTTTGCCGGCGACGACACCACGGACGAAACCGGCTTCGCGGTGGTGCAGCCGCGCGGCGGCATCGCCATCAAGGTCGGCGCGGGGCCGAGCATTGCACAGCACCGCCTCGAGTCGCCGCGCGCCGTCTACGAATGGCTGGTGCAGATGCGCGACCAACTGGCTGCAGCCCCGCACAAGAAGAACGAAGATACCTGAGCAGAGGAGCGACCGGATGAGTGAACTGCAGTTGCCGAAGGCGCCCGAGGACCGCGCGGGCACTTCGCTCGCGGGCGCGGCCGGGCCCGCCGACAAGGCCCCGGTCGATCCCCGCGCCGCCACCTCGGCCGTGCCGCGCGGCTTCGCCCCGCCGGCCGAGCCTTCGCTCGACGTCGGCGTGATCGGCAATTGCGCCTACAGCGCGCTGGTCGACGCCCGCGGGCGCATCGTCTGGTGCTGCCTGCCGCGCTTCGACGGCGACCCGGTCTTCAATGCCCTGCTGCACCCGGGCGACGAGGCCGGCGCCTGGGCCATCGAGATCGAGGACTTCGCCTCGAGCAAGCAGTGGTACGAGCCCAATACCGCCGTGCTGCGCACCCAGCTGTTCGACAGCGCCGGCCAGGGCATCGAGATCACCGACTTTGCGCCGCGCTTCTACAGCCGCTCGCGCTACTTCCGTCCGCTCATGCTGGTGCGCCGCGTGCGGCCGCTCGCGGGTTCGCCGCGCATCCGCGTGTCGCTCGACCCGCGCTTCCAGTGGGGCGCCTCGGCGCCGGTGGAGGTCACGCGCGGCAGCAACCACATCCGCTACGTCGGGCCCGACGTGACGCTGCGGCTCAACACCGACGCCTCGATCTCGCACATCCTCGCGCGCCAGCCGTTCGTACTCTCGCGCGAGTACAACTTCATGTTCGGCGTCGACGAGACGCTGCTCGACGGCATTGCCGATACCGCGCGGGCCTTCGAGCAGGAAACCATCGCTTACTGGCGCACCTGGAGCAAGCGGCTTGCGATTCCGTTCGAATACCAGGACGCGGTGATCCGCGCCGCGATCACGCTCAAGCTCTCGCTCTACGAGGACACCGGCGCCATCGTCGCCGCCATGACCACGAGCATCCCGGAGGCGCCGGGCAGCCAGCGCAACTGGGACTACCGCTACTGCTGGCTGCGTGACGCCTTCTTCGTGGTGCGCGCGCTCAACTCGCTGAGCGAAGTGGGCACCATGGAGGACTACCTGCGCTGGCTCGGCAACGTGGTGATCGGCTCGCACGGCGAGCACATTCAGCCGCTCTACGGCATCGGACTCGAGCGCGAACTGCCCGAATCCATGGTCGAGCACCTGCCGGGCTACCGCGGCATGGGGCCGGTGCGCGTGGGCAACCAGGCGCAAGAGCACTTCCAGCACGACGTGTACGGCAACATCGTGCTCGGCGCGGCGCAGGCTTTCCACGACCAGCGCCTGCTGAGCCCCGCGGGTGTGGCGGAATTCCCGCACCTCGAAGCGGTGGGCGAGCAGGCGATCCGCGTCTACGGCACGCCCGATGCCGGCATGTGGGAGCTGCGCACCCGCGCCCGCGTGCACACCAGCTCGGCCCTGATGAGCTGGGCCGCCTGCGACCGGCTCGGCAAGATCGCCCACGCGCTGGCGCTGCCCGAGCGCGCCGCCTACTGGCAGGGCCATGCCGCGCGCATGAAGGAAGAGATCCTGGACAAATCGTGGTGCGAGGAGCGACAGGCCTTCGCCGAGAGCTTCGGCGGCCACGAACTCGATGCGAGCATTTTGCTGATGGTCGAGGTGGGCCTGATCGACGCGCGCGATCCGCGCTTCGTCTCCACCGTCGACGCCATGGAGAAGTCGCTCTGCGACGGCCCCTACATGCGCCGCTACGAAGCGGCCGACGACTTCGGCAAGCCCGAGACCGCCTTCAACATCTGTACCTTCTGGCGCATCGACGCGCTTGCCAAGATCGGCCGCAAGGCCGAAGCACGCCAGATCTTCGAGACCATGCTCGCGGCCCGCAATCCGCTCGGCCTGCTCTCCGAAGACACGCATCCCGTCACCGGCGAGATGTGGGGCAACTTTCCGCAGACCTATTCCATGGTCGGCATCATCAACGCGGCGATGCGGCTCTCGGCGCCCTGGGACTCCGCCATATGAACCGTCTTGTCGTCGTATCCAACCGCGTGGCCGACCCACGCAAGCCCGCGGCCGGCGGCCTGGCCGTGGCACTCGGCGAAAGCCTGCAGCAAAGCGGGGGGCTCTGGTTCGGCTGGAGTGGCCAGATCGTCGAGGAAGGTCCCACCGGCGAAGGCGAGCTGCATGTGCAGCAGGCCGGCAAGGTCACGCTGGCCACGCTCGACCTGAGCCGTGACGACCACGACAGCTACTACCTCGGCTACAGCAACGACGTGCTGTGGCCGGTCTTCCACAACCGGCTCGACCTTGCCCATTTCGATGCCGGCTTCATCGGCGGCTACCGGCGAGTGAACCAGCTGTTCGCGCGCAAGCTCATGCCGCTGCTGAAGGAAGACGACATCATCTGGATCCACGACTACCACCTGATGCCGCTCGCGGCCGAACTGCGCGCGATGGGCTGCAAGCAGCGCATCGGCTTCTTCCTGCACATTCCGCTACCGCCGCAGATCATCATCGCGGCAGTCCCGCAGCATGAATGGCTCATGCGCTCGCTGTTCTCCTACGACCTGATCGGCTTCCAGGCGCAGCAGGACGTGCAGCACTTCGAACACTACGTGCGCAACGAAGCCAACGGCGAATACCTCGGCGACGACATGTACCGCGCTTACGGGCAGACGGTGCGCTGCAGCGCGTTCCCGATCGGCATCGACGTGGACGAGTTCACGCGGCTCACGCATGCCAAGGAGTCGCGCGACATGTTCGACACCATGCGGCGCGAATACTCGCAGCGGCGACTGCTGCTGGGCATCGACCGGCTCGACTACTCCAAGGGCATTCCGCAGCGCGTGCGCGCCTTCAGCGAACTGCTCGCCAACTACCCCGAGAACCGCCGCAGCGCCACGCTGATCCAGATCGCCTCGCCCACGCGCGAGACGGTCGACGCCTACGGCGACATCCGGCGCGAACTCGAGTCGCTGTGCGGTGCGATCAACGGCGATTACGGCGAACTCGACTGGATGCCGGTGCGCTACATCCACCGCATGGTGGCGCGCAAGCGCGTGCCGGGGCTGTGCCGTGCCGCCGCCGTCGGACTCGTGACGCCGCTGCGCGATGGCATGAACCTCGTCGCCAAGGAGTACATCGCGGCTCAGGACCCGGAGGATCCGGGCGTGCTGGTGCTCTCACGCTTCGCAGGTGCGGCCGAGCAGCTCAAGGAGGCGCTGCTGGTCAACCCCTACGACACGCACCGCACCGCCGAGACGGTGCAGCAGGCACTGCAGATGCCGCTCGAGGAGCGCCGCGAGCGCCACACGAAACTGCTCGCGCGCATTCGCGAGCAGGACATCCACTGGTGGCGCCGCAGCTTTCTCGATGCGCTGCGCCAGGCAGCCAGCCAGCGCTAGCGTCCGCTTCAGCCGCCGGCCAGCCGGCGTAGCCACCGGACCGCTGGTGATGCCTGCACCGACGGTGCGGGCGCATGGAGGCGCAGGCGCACCGCCGTCAATGCCACCAGCTCGACCCAGCCGCCACGTGCCATGCGGTGCACCTCGCCCTCGCCCAGCCTCGTCTGCGCGGTGAACACCGTCTCGCCGAGCCACGACGGCGGCGCGACAAGCAGCACCGAGCCCTGCCGGACTTCGAGCCAGGTCGCGCGGTCGAGCGCGGTGCGCAACGCCTCGCCCGGCTGCAGGGCGATGGTAGCGGGAGGAGGTTCGAGCGTGAGGGGTGACATGGGCTGCGCCTTGTGGATTCGGATGGTCCATCGTAGGGAGCCGAGCCCTTCCGAAACAGGCACACGCCAGGGCGATTCGCACCGGAACAGCGCTACCTCCGGGCCATCTGTTATGGTCGTTTCCCCCCACAACTGCATCTGTTTCCGAACGCACGATCGAGGGACCATCGACGCCATGGACTCGCTACCGCTCTACCGCCAGCTTGCAGCGCACTACGTGGATGCGATTCACACCGGCTCGCTCCGGCAGGGCGACAAGCTGCCCTCGCTGCGCCGCCTGATGCAGCTGCACGACATCAGCCTCTCGACCGCGCTGCAGCTGTGCCGCACGATGGAGAGCGACGGCTGGGTCGAGGCGCGCGACCGCTCCGGCTACTTCGTGCGCCGTCCGAAGCGGCTCGCGATCGCGCCGCTGGAGGAGCCTGCGGCCGGCGTACCGCCGGACCCGGCGCAGTACGTGGGCATCCACGCCAAGGTGTCGGACTTCGTGGCGCGCCGCCGGCAATTGCCCGAAAAGCTCAACCTTTCGATCGCGCGCGGCGCGCCCGAGCTGTATCCTGCAGAGGCGCTCCGCAACGCGATGACCCGCATGCTGCGCCGGCACCCCGAAATGCTCACGGTCGCGGCGCAGCTCAAGGGTCATCGCCAGTTCCGCGAGGTGGTCGCCCAGCGCAGCCTGCGCGTGGGCATGACGATCTCGCCCGACGACGTGCTGGTCACCAACGGCTGCATCGAGGCGCTCAACCTCGCGCTGCGCGCCGTCGCGCAGCCCGGCGACACCGTCGCCGTGGAATCGCCCACCTTCTATGGCCTGTTGCAGGTGCTCGAAAGCCTGGGCATGCGTGCGCTCGAGATCCCGACAAGTCCGCAGACCGGCCTCTCGATCGAAGCGCTGGAGCTCGCGATCCGCACCTACGACAACATCAAGGCCGTGGTGGTGGTGCCGCACCTGCAGAACCCGCTCGGCAGTGTGATGCCCGATTCCCACAAGGCGCGGCTCGCGCTGCTGTGCGAGCGGCATGCGATCCCATTGATCGAGGACGACACCTACAGCGAACTCGTCGATGCGCAGGGCCCGCCGCGCGCTTTGAAGTCGTGGGACACCGTCGGCAACGTGATCCACTGCGCGTCGCTGCACAAGATTCTCGCGCCCGGCCTGCGCCTGGGCTGGATCACCGCGGGCCGCTGGCAGGCGCGCGTGGAGATGCTCAAGTATGCGCAGACGCGCAACAACGAGGGCCTGTCGCAAAGCGCGGCCGGGCTCTTCATGGCCACTGGCGCCTATGACCGCCACCTGCGGCACCTGCGCGCCTGCCTGAAGACGCAGCGCGAGCAGACCGCCGATGCGATCGCCAGCCACTTCCCCTCGGGCACGAGGATCAATCTGCCGCCCGGCGGGCTGCAGCTCTGGATCGAGCTGCCCGAGCGGCTTTCGTCGTCGCGCGTGTTCGATGCTGCGCTTGCAGAGCGCATTGTGGTGGCGCCCGGCACGCTGTTCTCCAACTCCTCGCGCTTCGACCACTACCTGCGGATCAATTGCGGCTGGCCGTACGGCGAGGCAGTCGCCACGGGCCTCCGCCGGCTGGGCCAGATCACCGAGGCGCTGCTGCGCGGCCACAGCGCCGCGGTGCCGCAGCCCGCGGCGCACCGGCTTCAGTCCAGCAACGCAAGCGCCGCGTAGTCGCCGATCGTGTCGCCGAGCCCTGCGGGCACCAGCAGCACGCCGCGCGTGAGCGGTGCGAGCCTGCCGTCGACCTGCGCCTGGAGCCGCGGCAGCAGGAAATCGCGGTGATGCCAGAACACGCTGCCGCCGAGACTGATGCGCTGCAGGTCGAGCGTGACCACGAGGTTGTAGAGCATGCGGCCCAGCACGCGGCACAGCGCATCGACCACTTCGGTGGCATGCGGCTCGCCGGCCGACGCGGCCGTGAACAGGTCGGGCGCGGACTGCCCGAAGCGTCGCGCCATCGAGTTGCCGGCCACCAGCGCCTCGACGTCGCCGAGGTTGCCGCAGCCGCAGAGGGCGCCACTCGCATCGTCCACCACGAAGCTGTGGCCCGCATGGCCCGCATTGCCGTTCTTGCCGCGCAGCGCGCGTCCGTCCACGCACAGGCCCACGCCCACGCCGGTGCTCCAGGTGACGTAGGCGCAGTGGTCCAGTCCCTTCAGCGCGCCCCAGTGGCGCTCGGCCTCGAGCGCGGCCACCGCGTCGTTCTCGACCCGCACGCTGCGAAAGCGCTGTGCAAGCGGCGCCTCGACGATGGCCGTCATCCAGTCATTCGGCAGGCCGCGCGCCGGGCCTGCGATGCCGCCGCAGATGTTCGGCGTGGCCAGTTCGACCATGCCGTCGCGCAGCTCGAAGGGTCCGGTGGACGACACGCCCACACGGTCGATGTCGGCGGCGGAGATGCCCTGCTCGGCGCAGACCTCGTCGATCATGCGAATGATCTGCACCGCCACGGCATCGTTGTCGCCGGTCTTGGCGGTCGGCTCGCTGCGCCGGCCGACGAGCGGCGCATCGCTCGAAGCGGAAAGGCTCACGGCAATCTTGGTGCCGCCGATGTCAACACAGGCTCTCATGCGTCGTTCTTCCCTTTGTCTCTCGGTTGTCTATATCAGGCGCGAAACCAGCGCCGCGATCATGCTGAGCACCAGCGTGCTGGCGATCGGCAACTGCCAGTCGCGGCCGAACGCGCGGAACTCGAAATCGCCGGGCAGCCGTCCGAAGCCGAACCGGCGCAGCCAGGCGGTGAGCCCGCTCATGAGCACCAAGGCGAGGACGACGACGAGCAGCCAGCGGATCATGGTGACAGTCTAGGCCGCCAGGCCCGCCAGAACGGCCAGGGCTTGCCGGTGGAGTTCGGGCGTGGCCGCGGCGATCACGCGGCAGTCGGGCGTAAGCCCCAGCGGACGGCCTTCCCAGTCGGTGACGATCCCGCCTGCGGCCTCGATCAGGCCTGCGGGGCCGAGGTAGTCGTAGGGCTGCAGGCCGGTCTCGACCACGAGGTCGATGGTGCCGCCCGCGAGCTGGGCATAGCCGTAGCAGTCACCGCCGAAACGGCGCATCGCGCACTGGCGGCTCAGCCGGTCGAAAGCCTGCCAGTCGGCCGGCGCAAAGATGTCGGGCGATGTGGTCACGATGCGCGCCCGGGCCAGCTCGGTGCAGCCGCTTGCGCGCACCGGCTCCCCATTGCGCGTGGCACCCTGGCCGGCCTGGCCGATCCAGCGCTCCGCGAGCACCGGCATGTCGACCATGCCGAGCACCACGCGGCCGCCTTGCAGCACGCCGATCAGCGTGCCCCAGAGCGGCGATCCGGTGATGAAGCTGCGCGTACCGTCGATGGGGTCGAGCACCCAGATGCGCTCCGCGTCGAGCCGCTCCTGGCCGTGTTCCTCGCCGAAGATGCCGTCGGCCGCAGCCCGCGCCAGCAGGATCTCGCGCATCGCCGTCTCGGCCGCGCGGTCGGCGAGCGTCACGGGGCTCTCGTCGGCCTTGGTGATGATGTCGAGCGGCGTGCGGAAATACGGCATCGACTGTGCCGCGGCGGCATCGGCCAGGGCATGGGCGATCGACAGGAGATCGGGCGTGGAAGGGCTCATGGGGCAGGAACTTTGCGCGGGCCAAAAATGCGATTAGACCCGAGCCGGGGCCGTTCGAGGCGGGGCCCAGCGCTCAGAGCGTGTGGCTGCGGTCGCCTTCCGCGAACCCAACCGCATCCCAGGCCCCGCCCGCAGCAAACCCGATCACCTTGAACAGCTCGCCCATCTCATGCTCATGCACGAGCCGCGCCGCCATTGCGCGCTCGGCCACCGAGCCGGCCTCCATGCGCGCAAGCAGGCCGCAGTTCAGCAGAAAGCGTGCCTGGCTCGTGTAGCCCAGCACCTCGAGCCCCGCGTCCTGCCCCGCCAGCGCGATGCCGGTGAAGTCGACGTGGGCCGTGATGTCCTTCTGGCCCACGTCGGACAACGGATCGCCGTCGACCTGGTGCGCGCGGTGGCACATCACGGTGCCCATGTGGCGCTGCGGGTGGTAGTACTCGTGCTCGGGAAAGCCGTAGTCGATGAAGAATGCCGCGCCTTTTTCGAGCCGGTCGGCGAGCGTGGCGATGAAGGCCCGCGCCTGCGGATGGACCTCGGTCAGATAGTCGTGCGCGCCCTCGACCTCGACGGGCGGACGCAGCGGCGTCTCGCGATCGGCCCAGGCCCAGCCCTCGTTGCCGGCCTGGCGCACCACGCCACGCTCGAACCACTGGCCTCCCACGCGCGCGAGCAGTTGCACCGGCATCGCATCGAGCACCTCGTTGCCGACCACCACACCTTGCATGGAGTCGGGCAGCGCGTCGAGCCACTCGACCTGCCCCGCATGGCCCGCGAGCGCCTGCTGCTGCCGCTCGCGCAGCGTGCCCGACAGGTCGACGATGCGATAGCGCACGTCGCCGCGGCCCAAGCCATCGAGCGCATGCAGCAGCTGCACCGCGAGCGCGCCCGAGCCGGCTCCGAATTCCCAGACGGTGTCGGTGCCCGTGCTCTCGAGCGCCTCGGCCACCTGCACCGCGAGCGTCGCGCCGAACATCGGCGTCAGTTCGGGGGCCGTCACGAAGTCGCTGCCCGAGGCCGGCATGTGGCCGAACTTGGCGAGCGTGTTGGCGTAATAGCCGAGGCCGGGCGCGTAGAGCGCCAGCGCCATGAAGCGGTCGAACCCGATCCAGCCGCCCGCGCGTTCGACCGAACGCGCGATGAGATGGTCGAGGGCGATGGGTAAACTGCCGGGGGATGTCGTCGTCGTCACGGCGCCATTCTCCACCCTCTCACTCGCCCTCTTCCTTCGTCGCTTCCCCGCATGAGCCCCGCAACGCCCTCCGCCGACCGCCGCACCGTTCTCGTCACGGGCGCAGGCCGCAGGCTGGGTCGTGAGATCGCGCTGGCGCTCGCCGCCGGCGGCTGGCAGGTCGCGGTGCACTATCGCCACTCGCGCGCCGAGGCCGAGCGCACGGTGGCCGACTGCGCCGCGCTTTCGGGCGACTCGGCCCTGTTCGCGGCCGAGCTCGAGGACGAGCAGGCCACGCGCGCGCTCCTGCCCCGCGTGGTCGCGCGCTTCCGCGGTGTCGACGCCGTGGTGCACAGCGCCGCCCTGTTCGAGCACGACGCGGCCGCCACCTTCGGCTACGCGCTCATGGAGCGCCATGCCCGCAGCAACACGGGCGCGGCGATCCTGCTGGCGCAGGCGCTGCACGAGCATGTCGCGGCGCGTGGCACCCAGGGCGCGGTGGTGCACATGCTCGACCAGAAGCTCTGGAACCCGAACCCCGATTTCCTGAGCTACACGCTCTCGAAGGCGGCCCTCGAGGCCGCGACGCCGATGCTGGCCCAGGCGCTCGCGCCGCATGTGCGCGTGGTGGGCGTCGCGCCGGGGCTCACGCTGCCGAGCCACATGCTCGACGACGCGAAGTTCGCGCAGTTGCACAAGCTGTCGCCGCTCGGGCGCTCCTCGACGCCCGAAGACGTGGTCGCGGCCGTGAAGTTCGCGCTCGAGAATCGCTCGATCACCGGCACCACTCTGCTGGTCGACGGCGGCCAACACCTGATGAAATTCGAGCGCGATTTCTCGCTCATGTGAGAAGACAAGAAGAAGGCACGAGGCACCCACCATGTCCAACCCCACGCCACCGCCCCCGCTGGGCCGCCAGACCCTCACGCTGCAGGGCCTGCGCTTCGACGCCAACCTCGGCATCCTCGACCAGGAGAAGGCGGCGCCGCAGCCGATCCAGGTCGATGCCGAGCTCAACCTCGGTGCCCAGCCGCTGCTGCCGCAGGACGACGACATCTTTCACGTGCTCGACTACCGCAAGGTGCGCCGCATCATCATCGACGAGTGCACCGCCGAGCACGTCAACCTGCTCGAGAGCCTGATCGGCAAGCTGGTGCAGCGCCTGCTGCAGCTGCCCGGGGTGCAGGGTGTGCGCGTGAAGATCGCCAAGCTCGAGATCTTCGACGACTGCGAAGTCGCGATCCGCATGGAATCCGGCGAGTGGTGAACGGCCAAACGCGCTGAGCGGCGTCTTCCTTTTTCAGGCGGCCGAGCCGCAGGCCGCTGCACCCCTGCCACCCGCGGGCCACAACCGCACCGCGAGCGCACCGAGCCCCGACAGCACGCCGAGCAGCGCCACCGCCGGCCAGCCCCACTGCGCGAGCACCAGCGCGCCGAGTGCGGAGCCCGCCGCCATGCCGATGAACACGCCCGTGAAGAACACCGCATTGAGCCGGCCGCGCGCCGCGGGATCGATGCCGTAGACCACGGTCTGGTGCGCAATCAGCGCGGCCTGCAGCCCGAAGTCGAAGCCGATGGCGCTGGCCACGATCAAGCCGAGCCGCGCCGCGGGCGCCATCAGCGGCGCGAACAGCATGGCCGCGAAGGACACGGCCACGAGCGCGGCGCCGATGCGGATCACCAGCTCGGGACCGCGGCGATCTGCCAGGCGCCCGGCCAGCGGTGCCGCCAGCGCGCCCGCGGCACCGGCCAGCCCGAAGGCGCCGGCCGCCGCGCTGCCGAGGTGGAACGGCGCGCCGTGCAGCATCACGGCCAGCGTCGACCAGAAGGCGCTGAAGCCCACCGAGAGCAGCGCCTGCGCGAAGGTGGCGCGGCGCAGCGCGCCATGGCGCTGCCACAGCCTGGCGAGCGAACCCAGCAACGCGCCGTAGCCCAGCTGCGTGGTCGGGCGCAAGTGCGGCAGGCCGCGGGCCACGGCGATGCCGACCAGCGCGATGCTGGCGGCCGCCGCCACGAACATCGCGCGCCAGCCGAAGTGCTCGGCCACGAAACCGCTGAGCACGCGCGACAGCAGGATGCCCAGCAGCAACCCCGTCATCACCGTGCCCACGATGCGGCCGCGGTGCGCCTCGGGCGCCAGCGTGGCGGCGGCCGGCACCACGTCCTGCGCCAGCGTGGCGGTGAGGCCGATCACGAGGCTGGCGGCCAGGAGTGGCACGATCGACGGCGAGAACGCCGCGCCGAGCAGCGCGAGCACCAGCACCGCGGCCTTGGCCAGGATAAGGCGGCGGCGGTCGAAGCGGTCGCCGAGCGGCGCCAGCAGCAGGATGCCGAGCGCATAGCCGAGTTGCGTGAGCGTCGGCACGAAGCCGACCGTGCGCGCCGGCGCGCCGATGTCGGCCCCGAGCACGCCAAGCATGGGCTGGCTGTAGTAGAGCGCCGCCACCCCGAGGCCAGCGCTGGCCGCCAGCAGCAGGATCAGCGACCTCGGGAGCTGATCATGCGAAGGTTGAATAGGAGACATGGTATTTACCCTTGGTTTTCGAAGCATGGACGGAGTGTGAAGCCCAATGCCCGCTGCGGGTAGCCGCCCGCGCCGCAGAACTGATATACGCTGTGCGTATGAGCAAACGTCTTCTGAGTGGTACGCCGGCGCATGCGGTGCCCGGCCCTGTCGACCGGATCGAGTTGATGCAGACCTTCGTTCGCATCGTCGAGGCTGGCAGCCTCTCGGCCGCGGCCCTGCAGATGGGAACCACCCAACCGACCGTGAGCCGCCGCCTGCAGGCGCTCGAGCGCTCGCTGGGGGTGCGGCTGCTGCAACGCTCGACCCATGCGATGAAGCTCACCGAAGACGGCGAGCGCTGCTTCGACCGCGCCAAGGACCTGATCCTCGGTTGGAGCGCCTTCGAGGCCGATCTGCGCGGTGCCGGCGACCAGCCCGAAGGCCGGTTGCGCGTGGTGGCGCCGCATGCGTTCGGCCAGCAGTTGCTGGTCGGGCCGCTCGCGGCCTACCTGCACCGGCATCCGAAAGTGACCGTCGAGTGGCTGCTGCACGACAGCCCGCAGGACAGCACGCCCGATTTCATCGCCGAGGGCGTGGACTGCGCGATCCGCGTCGGCGAGGTGACGGACCCGGCGCTGGTGGCTATCCGGCTGTCGCAGGTGCCGCGCATCGCTGTGGCCGCGCCGGCGCTCTTCGAAGGCGTTGAAGGCGCGGCGGCAGCGCCGGTGCCGGCCCACCCGCGCGAACTCGCGGCGCTGCCGTGGCTGGCCGCGCGCAACTTCTACCGCACCGAGGTCGTGCTGACGCACGAGCGCACGGGCGAGACGGCGCGGGTGCCGATCCGCCCGCGCCTGCTGACCGACAGCCTCTACGCCCTGCGCAGCGCGGCGGTGCTCGGCCTGGGTGCGGGCGTGGCCTCGGCCTGGATGCTGACCGACGACATCGCCGCGGGGCGGCTCGTGCACCTGGTGCCTGAGTGGCGCGCCATGTCGGCGCCGGTCTACCTGGCCTATCCGTATGCGCGCTTCTATCCCGCGCGGCTGCGCCTCTTCGTGGAGGCGATGCGCAGCGCGTTCCCGCCCGACTGAGCCGGGATTGCCGCGCCGCGCGGCATGCGAGATGGGGATCGGGGACAATCGGGGCCCTTCCCCGACCCCCGAAGTAGCCAGCCATGAACGCCGTCTGGATCGACGAAGCGCCCGCCGACGCCGGTGCCGCCCCTGCCAACTCCCTGAAGATCGAGCGCGAGACGCACAAGCTCGAGAAGCGCCTGTGCCGCGAGGTGGGCCGCGCCATCGTCGACTACAACATGATCGAGGAAGGCGACAAGGTGATGGTGTGCGTCTCGGGCGGCAAGGACAGCTACGCCCTGCTCGACATCCTGCTGAAGCTCAAGGCGCGCGCGCCGATCCACTTCGACATCGTCGCCGTCAACCTCGACCAGAAGCAGCCCGGGTTTCCCGAGGAAGTGCTGCCGCGCTACCTTAGCGAGCTCGGTGTCGACTTCCACATCGAGAACCAGGACACCTACAGCATCGTCAAGCGCGTGATCCCCGAGGGCAAGACCACCTGCGGCCTCTGCAGCCGGCTGCGCCGCGGCATCCTGTATCGCGTGGCCGACGAGCTGGGCGCCACCAAGGTCGCGCTGGGTCACCACCGCGACGACATGCTCCAGACCTTCTTCCTCAACATGTTCTTCGCCGGCAAGCTCAAGAGCATGCCGCCCAAGCTCGTGAGCGACGACGGCCGGCACATCGTGATCCGGCCGCTCGCCTACGTGGCCGAGAAGGACCTGGTGCGCTGGGCCCAGCACCGCGCGTTCCCGATCATTCCGTGCACGCTCTGCGGCAGCCAGGAGAACCTGCAGCGCAAGCAGGTCGGCGAGATGCTGCGCGAATGGGACCGCAAGTTCCCCGGCCGCGTCGAGAACATGTTCAACGCGATGCAGCACGTGGTGCCTTCGCACCTGCTCGACGGAACGCTGCACGACTTCAAGGGTCTGAAGGCGACCGGCGTGGCGGACGATGACGGCGACAAGGCCTTCGATCCGCCCTCTTTCGACTTGCTCTCCCAGGCACCGGCGGCCTTGCGCATCGCGCAGGGCTGAGGCGGCAACCCAGGGGAATTTGGGGCCAGCGGGCCCGGAGACCCTCCATGAAACGTGCGTTCCTCGCTCTTTTTCTGATTGCAGTGCTGAGCGGCTGCGCCACCCGCTGGGTGGTCGACAGCGACGTGAAGAGTTTTTCGTCCCTCGGCGGCACGGTGCCGCCCGGCGCCGGCTACCGTTTCGAGCGCCTGCCATCGCAGCAGGCCGATTCCGAACGGCAGGCATCGCTCGAAGCCATGGCGGCCGCGGCGCTCGCCAAGGTCGGGCTGCGCCGCGACGACGAGCGCCCGAGCTACAGCGCGCAGATCTCGGCGCGCGTCACGGCGGGGCTCTCGCCCTGGGCCGACCCGTGGTTCTTCGACGGGCCCTGGGGCTATGGCTACGGCTACCCGGGCCATGCACGCGGCTGGTACGGCGGTGGCTGGTATGGCGGCCCAGCCTTCACGCCGCCCGCCAATCCCTGGTACGAGCGCGAGGTGAGCATCGTGCTGCGCGAGGCCGGCACCAACCGCGTCGTCTACGAGACCCGTGCACGCAACGACGGCCCCTACAACCGCAGCGCCACGATCCTTCCGGTGATGTTCGATGCGGCGCTGCAGGGCTTTCCGAACCCGCCGCCCGGCGAGCGCCGCGTGAACATTGAGCTCGCTCCGGCGAAGAAGCCTTGAGCGGCTTCTAGAATCCGGCCCGATGGAAGACACCACCCGACTGATTGCCGTTCGCCATGGCGAAACCGCCTGGAACGTCGACACGCGCATCCAGGGCCAGCTCGACATCGGGCTCAATGCCACGGGCCTGTGGCAGGCGCGCCGTGTCGGCCAGGCGCTGGCCCACGAGGAGATCGGCGCGATCTATGCGAGCGACCTGTCGCGCGCCTGGCAGACCGCCGAAGAGATCGCCAAGCCGCACGGGCTGACCGTGCAGTCCGAGCCGGGCCTGCGCGAACGCGCGTTCGGCCGCTTCGAAGGCATGAGCTTCGCCGAGATCGAGGCCACGCTGCCCGAGCAGGCCCGGCGCTGGCGCCAACGCGACCCCGAATTCGAGCCAGAGGGCGGCGAAAGCCTGCTGGTGTTCCGGGAGCGGATCACGCGCATCGCCGCGCAGTTGGCGGCGCGCCATCCGGGCCAGCTCGTGGCGCTGGTGGCGCACGGCGGCGTGATGGACGTGCTCTACCGCGCCGCCACGCGCCAGGAACTGCAGGCGCCGCGCACCTGGCAGCTTGGCAATGCGGCCATCAACCGCATGCTGTGGACGCCCGAGGGTTTCAGCCTCGTCGGCTGGAGCGACACGGCGCACCTCGTGGGCGACGCACTGGACGAGACGACGACCTGAGTGCGCCCTGCCGGCTCAGGCGTGCGAGTGCTGCGACACCTCGGCCTGCGCTTCCTTCGGCAGGTCGATCATCGGCCCCGTGCCGCTGTAGCGGTCGAGCGCGAGGTAGATCGCGGGCGTGATGTAGAGCGTGATCACCTGCGAGAAAATCAGCCCGCCGACCACCGCCACGCCGAGCGGCTGGCGCAGTTCGGCGCCGGCACCCAGGCCCAGGGCGAGCGGCAGCGCGCCCATCAGCGCGGCCAGCGTGGTCATGAGGATCGGGCGGAAGCGCAGCCGGCAGGCCTCGCGGATCGCATCGACCGGCTTCATGCCCTCGGTGCGCTGCGCATCGAGCGCGAAGTCGATCATCATGATCGCGTTCTTCTTCACGATGCCGATCAACAGCAGGATGCCGATGGTCGCGATCAGCGTGAGGTCGAAGCCGAAGATCTTCAGCGAGATCAGCGCACCGATCGCCGCCGAGGGCAGCCCCGCGAGGATGGTGAGCGGGTGGATGTAGCTCTCGTACAGCACGCCCAGCAACACGTAGATCACCAGCACGGCCAGCACCAGCAGCACGGCCTGGCTCGACTGCGAGCTCTGGAACACCGCCGCGTCGCCACCGTAGGTGGTGATGATCGAGGGCGGCATGTCCAGCTCGTCCTTGAACTGGGCGATCCGGGCGGTCGCGTTGCCGAGCGGCACGTCGGGCGCGAGGTTGAACGACACCGTCACCGCCTGCAATTGGCCCTGGTGGTTGACCGAGGTCGGGCCGACGGTGCGCCGCACGGTCGAGAACGCCGACAGCGGCACCAGCTGCCCGCTGGTGCTGCGCACCGACAGGCGCGCGACGTCGTCCTCGAACTGGCGGTCGCTGTCGGCGGCCGAAAGGATCACCTGGTAGGTGTTGCTTGCGGCATAGATGCTGCCGATCTGCCGGTCGCCGTAGGCGTTGTAGAGCGCGGTGCGCAGGTCGCCCACGGCCACGCCGAGCACGCCCGCCTTGTCGCGGTCGATGTCCAGCGTGGCCTGCAGGCCGCGGCTCTGCGAATCGCTGGTGACGTCGCGGAACATCGGGTCGGCGCGCATGCGCTCCATGAGCCGCGTGGCCCACGGCAGCATCTGGCCGGCATTGACGCTCTGCAGCGTGTACTGGAAGCGCGCCTTGCTCGCGCGGCCGCCCAGGCGCAGGTTCTGCACCGGCTGCATGTAGACCGCCACGCCCGTGATCTCGCGAAAGCGCTGGCGCAGCGACTCGAGCACGACCGGCATCGCGGGGCGTTCGCCGCGCGGCTTGAGCACCGCGAACATGCGCCCGGCGTTCTGGGTGGCGGTCGGGCCACCGACGCCGACGAACGAGCTCACGTAGTCCACGCTCGGGTCGGCCCGGAGCGCCTCGCCCACGCGGTCCTGCAGCGCCTTCATGGCCGTGAACGAAATGTCTTCGGCGGCCTCGGTGGTGATCTGGATCTGCCCGATGTCCTCCTCGGGGAAGAAGCCCTTCGGAATGGAGATGAACAGCCAGGCGGTGAGCACGAAGGTGGCGCCGGCCACCACGAGCATCAGGCCGCGGTGGTCCAGCGTCCAGTCGAGCGTGCGCATGTAGGTGCCGTGCACCCAGCGGTAGCCGCGCTCGAAGCCGCGGCCAATGGCGGTGCCCGGCTCCGGATGCTCTTCCTCGTGGTCGACGCCCGACCCCTCCTTGCGCGGCACCTGCTTGAGCAGCCGGCTCGCGAGCATCGGCACCAGCGTGAGCGACACCACCGCCGACACCAGCACCGCCAGCCCCACCACCACCGCGAACTCGTGGAACAGCAGGCCGATCACGCCCGGCATGAAGAAGATCGGGATGAACACCGCCACCAGCGAGATCGAGATCGAGACGATCGTGAAGCCCACCTCGCGCGCACCGCGCAGCGCGGCGGCCATGGGTTCCATGCCTTTCTCGACGTAGCGCATGATGTTCTCGAGCACCACGATGGCATCGTCCACCACCAGGCCCACGGCCAGCGTGATGCCCAAAAGCGACACGTTGTCCAGGCTGTAGCCGAAGGCGTAGAGCAGCGCCACCGCGCCGATCAGCGAGATCGGGATGGTCGCGGCCGGAATCAGCGTGGCCACCAGCCGGTGCAGGAACAGGAAGATCACCAGCACCACCAGCGCGACGGTGCCCAGCAGCGTGAGCTGCACGTCATGCACCGCCTCGCGGATGGACAGCGAGCGGTCGTTCACCACGTTGAGTTCGACCGACTGTGGCAACTCCGACTTGAAGCGCGGGATCAGCGCGCGCACCGAATCGACCACCTGTACGGTGTTGGCATCGGGTTGACGCTGCACCGCGAGCGTGATGGAGCTCTGGCCATTGAAGCTGCTCGCGGTCTTGACCGACTCGAAGCTGTTCTCGATGGTGGCCACCTCGTCGAGCCGCACCGGCGCGCCGTTGCGCTGGCCGATGATGAGCTTGGCGAAGTCTTCGGCCTTGGTGAGCTGGCGGTTGGCCTGGATGGTGAGCGTCTGGCGCGGCCCGTCGAGCACGCCGACCGGCGTGTTGGCGTTGGCCGAATTCACGGCGCGGGCCAGCTCGTCGAGCGTGATGTTGCGCGCGTTGAGCAGGTCGGCGTTGGCCTTGATGCGCACCGCGAACGCCTTGCGCCCGTACACCGCCACCTGCGCCACGCCCTCGATGGTCGACAGCGTGGGCGCGATCAGGTTCTCGGCATAGTCGTTGAGCTCCGCCGGGTTCATCGACGGCGAGATCAGCGCGATGAAGAGCACCGGTGCATCGGCCGGGTTCACCTTGCGGTACGACGGCAACTGCGTGAGCTCTTGCGGCAGCTGGCGCTGCGCGCGCAGCAGCGCGGCCTGCACGTCGACCGCGGCATCGTCGATGTTGCGGCTGCTCACGAACTCCAGCGTGATCGAACTCACGCCCTGCGTGTTGACCGAGCTGATGGTCTGCAGGCCCGGAATGGTCGAGAACTGCTTTTCGAGCGGCAGCGCCACCGACGACGCCATGGTGTCGGGGCTCGCGCCCGGCAGCTGCGCGTTGACGTTGATGACCGGCGTGTTGTAGCTCGGCAGCGCGGCAACGGGAATGCTGAGGTAGGCAAAGATGCCCGCCACCACCACCGCCGCCGACAGGAGCACCGTCATCGCGGGACGACGGATGCAGAGCTCCGAGATGTTCATGCGCGTTCCCGCGGGACGGCGGTGTCCGACGAGGCCGCGCTGCCGGGCGTGACGCCGGTGGTGCCGGGCGGCACGGGCTTGGCGTCGATGCGCACCTTGCCGCCGGGGCGCACGTTCTGGCTGCCCTCGATGACCACGCGCTCACCCGGCTCGAGGCCGCTGACCGCGGCCTTGGTGCCGAAGGTGTGCAGCACCTGCACCTTGCGGCGCGTGGCGGTGCCGGCCGCCTGGTCGACCACGTAGAGCGTGGCGCCCTCGGGCAGCATCACGAGCGCCGCCGCCGGCACCACCGTCACGCCGGCGAGCGTGCGCACCGTGACGCGGGTGGCGACGAACTGGCCGGGCCAGAGCGCCTGGTCGGCATTGGCGAACTCGGCCTTGGCACGCACGGTGCCGATCTGCGGATCGACCGCGTTGTCGACGAAGTTCAGCACACCGTTCAGCGGCTCCTTGCGGCCGGGCACCAGCGCCTCGATGCGGGCACCACTGCGCGCCGCCGCGAGCAGGTCCTGCAGGTTGGCCTCGGGCACCGGGAAGCTCACCGCGATCGGGTCGAGCTGCGTGATCGTGACAAGCGACAGCGTGGGCTGCACCAGCGTGCCCGGGTAGATGTTGATGGCGCCGATGCGCCCGGCGATCGGCGCGCGCAGCGTGGCGTAGTCGAGCGCCACCTGCGCCGACTGCACGGCCGCGCGGTCGGCCGCGACCGCGGCGCGTTGCGCCTCGAGCTGCGAGAGCGTGGCGTCCACCGCGCTTTTGGAGATGAAGTTCTGCGCCAGCAGCTCCTGGCTGCGGCGGTACTGGCGTTCGAGGTCGGCCAGCGTGGCTTCGTCGCGCTTCTGCTGGGCGCGGGCGCGCGCAATATTGGCCTGGTCGGCGCGGTCGTCGAGCGTGAAGAGCAGTTGCCCTGCCTTGACGAACTGGCCTTCCTTCACGTGCACCGCGCGCACCGTGTTGGTCACCTGCGGGCGCAGGTCGACGCTGTTGAGCGAGACCACGCTGCCATTCACCTGCACCGTGACCGGCACATCCTGCCGCTCGGCGGTGGCCAGCGTCACGAGCGCAGCCGGCGCGCCCTGGCCGGGCGCCGAGGTCGCGGCAGTCTGCGCTGCCGCACGGTCGCCGGACGCGCCCCACCACCATCCCGCGACAGCGACGATCAGCACCCCCGCGAGGGCGAGGACGATTTTTTTCTTCATGGGTTCTTGAGCACTTTGGGCTGACAGCCGGTTATTGGAGCAGCGGCCGAACCGAAGTGTCCACGAGTGCCGTAAAGATAAGTAAAGAGACTCCTAAATGCCCCTTTGCCGATAACAAAGACGCACCCGGCCCCCTGGCTAGAATTGCCACTCCACAGCCTCTGGATATACCCCATGAACCGCTGCAAGAAACCCACGAATGCTCTCACTTTCATAGCAGTTTGCACAGGGGTTGCCTGCCTTTTTTCGGTCGGCGCGGCAGCCCAGTCCGAACTGCCCCGGCCCCAGACGCAAAACGAGTCGCTCGTCGGCGGGCGGACCTTCCCGGTCGGCACCCTGCGCGGCAAGTTCATGGTCGTCGACGGCGTCGATGTCGAACTCGATGGCAAGCCCGACCGCATGGCACCCGGCGCGCGCATCCGCAGCCCGCAGAACATGCTCGTCATGTCGGGTGCGATCACGGGGCAGAAATACCTCGTCAACTACACGCGCGACGCCGCCGGCCTGCTGCGCGAGGTCTGGATCCTGACGCCCGACGAAGCCGTCGCCCGGCGCGAGTCGCTCGACAAGCCGCTGCTCAACATCTGGCCGTTCGCCAGGAACGACACCCTCAACACGCAATAAGAATGCCAGCGGGCGCCCTGCCCGCTGTGCGCCGCAGCCCGCACCGCAGGGCCGCACCCGCCTTCCCGCCAGGGAGGGCCAGGAAAGTCCCATGAGCAAGAAAGTCTTTATCAAAACCTTCGGCTGCCAGATGAACGAGTACGACTCGGACAAGATGGCCGACGTCCTGAATGCCGCCGAAGGCTACGAGCCGACGCAGAACGTCGAGGAAGCCGACCTGATTCTTTTCAACACCTGTTCGGTGCGCGAAAAGGCCCAGGAAAAGGTGTTCTCCGACCTCGGCCGCGTCAAGCACCTGAAGGCCCGCGGCGTGAAGATCGGTGTCGGCGGCTGCGTCGCGAGCCAGGAGGGCGCGGCCATCATCGCGCGCGCGCCCTACGTCGACGTGGTGTTCGGGCCGCAGACGCTGCACCGCCTGCCCGAGATGCTCGCCGAGCGCGAGCGCCTGGACCGCCCGCAGGTGGACATCCGCTTTCCCGAGATCGAGAAATTCGACCACCTGCCGCCCGCTCGCGTGGAGGGCGTGACCGCCTTCGTCTCGATCATGGAAGGCTGCTCCAAGTACTGCAGCTACTGCGTGGTGCCCTACACGCGCGGCGAAGAGGTGAACCGGCCGCTCGACGACGTACTGGTGGAAATCGCGGGCCTGGCCGACCAGGGCGTGCGCGAGGTCACGCTGCTGGGCCAGAACGTCAATGCCTACCGCGGCCGCATGGGGGACACGGCCGAGATCGCCGACTTCGCGCTGCTGCTCGAGTACGTGGCCGAGATCCCCGGCATCGAGCGCATCCGCTACACCACGAGCCACCCGAACGAGTTCACGCCGCGGCTCATCGAGGCGTATGCCAAGGTGCCGCAGCTCGTGAGCCACCTGCACCTGCCGGTGCAGCACGGCAGCGACCGCATCCTGATGGCGATGAAGCGCGGCTACACGGCGATGGAATACAAGAGCACGGTGCGCAAGCTGCGCGCCATCCGCCCCGAGCTCGCGCTGTCGAGCGATTTCATCGTCGGCTTCCCGGGCGAGACCGCCGAAGATTTCGACAAGATGATGAAGCTCATCGACGACTGCCAGTTCGACAACAGCTTCAGCTTCATCTTCAGCCCGCGCCCCGGCACGCCGGCCGCTGCGCTGCACGACGACACGCCGCACGAGGTGAAGCTCGCGCGGCTGCAGACCCTGCAGAAGGTGATCGACGGCAACGTGCGCCGCTTCGGCGATGCGCTGGTCGGCAGCACGCAGCGGGTGCTGGTCGAGGGCGCCTCGCGCAAGGACGCGAACGAACTGATGGGCCGCACCGCGTGCAACCGCGTGGTCAACTTCGAAGGCCCGCCCCAGTTGGCGGGCCGGCTCGTCGGCCAGATGGTCGATCTGCGCATCGCGCGCTCGCTGGCCTACACGCTGCGCGGCGAAGTGGTCCTGCGCGAATCGTCCACAGTGCCGAGTTCGAGCGCAGGCGCTGCGCTCCCCGTCTGATGGCGAAGCAGTCATCGAGACGGGGCTCGTTCCAGCAGCTCCTGCTTTTCGCCTTCCTGCTGATCACCGCGCTGCTCGTGGGCGTGGCGCTGCGCTCGGTGTTCCAGTACGACGCGCTCATGACCCAGAGCCGCGACGCCGCGGCGCGCGCACTGCGGCTGTCGGGCGCGGCCCAGTCGCTGGCCGAGCGCAGCGCCGCCATGGAGCGCGCCGGGCGCCAATCGCTGGTGCTCAACGACGCGGTGCTGCGCCGCCGCTTCGACGACGCCGCGCGCGAGGCCAACCAGGTGCTCGAGCGCATGGCGGGCAACGGCTTGGCGCCGGCCGGCATCGAGATGTGGCGCGCCCAGCTCGGCGTAATCCAGAGCCTGATGAGCGGCAACCCCGAAAGCGCCCTGTCGCGCGAGAGCAGCATGGCGATGCAGTTTCGCGAACTCGATTCGCTCAACACCAACCTGGCGCAGCAGGCCCAGTTCCTCATCGAGCTGCAGAACGACGCGCTGGCCAAGCGCATCGAGAACGCGCGCCGCCGGCTGATGCGCGAAGTGGTCGCGGCGAGCGTACTCGCCGTATCGCTGGCGCTGGCCTTCGGCATCTGGCTCGCGCGGCCGTTCAAGCGGCTCGAGCACGCGATCGTCGGCCTGGGCCAGAACCGGCTCGACGAGCCGATCGACATCCGCGGACCGGCCGACGTGCGGCGCCTTTCGCAGCAGCTCGAGTGGCTGCGGCTGCGGCTGACCGAGCTCGATGCCGACAAGGCGCGCTTCCTGCGCCATGTGTCGCACGAGCTCAAGACGCCGCTGGCGGCGCTGCGCGAGGGGGTCTCGCTGCTCGAGGACGGTGTCACCGGGCCCTTGAACCCGGCGCAGCTCGAAGTGGCGCAGATCCTGAACCAGAACACCGTCGCGCTGCAGGGCCAGATCGAGGCCCTGCTGCGCTTCAATGCGGCCGCCTTCGAGGCCCGGGAGCTGCGCCGCGAGCGCACCGAACTGCTGCCGCTGATCGAAGAGCAGATCGAGGCGCAGCGCCTGCAGTGGCAGGCCCACGGCCTGCGCGTGCGGGCCGAGGGCGAGCCGATCGCGCTCGCGGTGGACCGCACCAAGCTGGGCACGGCGATTGCCAACCTGCTGTCGAACGCGATCCGGTATTCGGCGCGCGGCGGGGTCATCACGATCGCCGTCTCGGGCACGCCCGACGCAGCCTACATCGATGTCAACGACGCTGGCCCGGGTATTGCCGAAGGCGACCGGGACCGCATTTTCGAGCCGTTCTTCAGGGGTGAACGCCAGCCCCAGCACGCCGTCAAGGGCACGGGCATCGGTCTTTCCATCGTGCAGGAGTACATTGCTGCCCATGGGGGCCGCATCGCCCTGCAGGCAGGCGGGCCCGGCGCACGGTTTCGCATCGAACTGCCGCGCACGGCCTGAGCCTTCCCCCTCGAGCCTTTTTGGCGTCCACTCCTCAGAAAAACACCGCGTCTTGATCTTTCTTCGCCGATCCATGCCCTTTCCGTTCGTCCGCAGCTCGCCCCTTCGCGCAGCGGTGGTGCTGCCTTTCGCCCTGCTGCTGGCCGCCTGCGCGACGCAGCCTCCGCCGCCCGCCGAGGCCGAGGCCCTGCCGCCGCCGCCCGCGGCGCCGCGCGTGATGCCGGTCGAAGCCGAGCCCAAGGCGCCCGCCACGCAGCCGGCATCGCTCTTCACGCTCATGACCCAGGGCCCGGTCGCGGCCATGCTGGCCTACGCCGACAAGGTCCGGCCACTCGGCGGCAACGAACTCAATGCCGAGATCGCCCGCGCTGGCGACCCGGGCGATTCGCCCACCGCGCAGATGCAGCTCGCGCTGCTGCTCGCGCAGACGCGCGTGCCGGCCGACCTGGCGCGCGCGCTGGGCCTGCTGCAGCGCGTGATCGCCAACCCCTCGCCCGAAGCGCAGCCGCTACACCCGCTCGCGCGCGTGCTCGCCGCCCGCTACATCGAGCAGCGCCGCGTCGAAGACGACCGCGAGAAGCAGGTGCAGCAGGTGCGCGAAAGCCAGCGCCGCATCGACCAGCTCAACGACCGCATCGAAGCGCTGCGCGCCATCGAGCGCAGCTTCGCGCGGCCCAACACAGCGCCGGCGCCGGCCCTGTCGCCGCCGGCCAACCCGCGATGAGCACGACCGGCGCACGCCTGCTCGTGGTCGACGACGACCCCGACATGCTGCGGCTGCTGTCGATGCGGCTGAGTTCGGCCGGCTACCAGGTCACGGCCGTGACCTCGGCCGAAACCGCGCTCACACAGCTCGAGATCGAGCATCCGCAGCTGGTGCTCAGCGACGTGCGGCTGCCCGGGCGCGACGGGCTCCAGCTGTTCGACGAGATCCGCAAGCGCCATCCCTCGCTGCCGGTGATCCTGCTGACGGCACACGGCACCATTCCCGACGCGGTCGAGGCCACCGCGCGCGGCGTCTTCACCTACCTCACCAAGCCCTACGACGGCCGCGAACTGCTCGAGAAGATCGCGCAGGCGCTCGCGCTCGGGGCGCCCGCGAGCACGCCCGCCCGGTCGGGCGACGAGAGCTGGCGCGCCGAGATCGTGAGCCGCAGCAACCGCATGTCCGAACTGCTGGCCGAGGCGCGCATGGTCGCCAAGTCGGATGCCTCGGTGCTGCTGCGCGGCGACAGCGGCGCCGGCAAGGAGCTGCTGGCACGCGCCATCCACCGCGCCAGCGCACGCGCCGACAAGCCCTTCGTGGCGGTCAACTGCGGCGCCATTCCCGAGGCGCTGCTCGAATCCGAGCTGTTCGGCCACATGAAGGGCGCCTTCACCGACGCCCACGCCAACCACAAGGGCCTGTTCCAGCAGGCCGACGGCGGCACGCTGCTGCTCGACGAAATCGGGGACATGCCGCCCGCGCTGCAGGTCAAGCTGCTGCGCGTGCTGCAGGAGCGCGCCGTACGCCCGCTCGGCGCGAGCCAGTCGATCGAGGTCGACGTGCGCATCATCTCGGCGACCCACCGCGACCTCGACGCGGCCATGCTTGCCGGCCAGTTCCGCGAAGACCTGTATTACCGGCTCAACGTGGTCACGCTCACGCTGCCGCCGCTGTCGGCCCGGCGCGAGGACATTCCGCTCCTGGCCAACCATTTCCTGCAGAAGCTCTCCACCAAATACGGCAAGCGGCTGTCGGGCTTCGCGCCCGAGGCGCTCAAGGCGCTCGCCACTGCGGCCTGGCCCGGCAACGTGCGGCAGCTCTACAACGTGGTCGAGCAGGTCTGCGCGCTGTCGAGTTCGCCGCTGATCTCGCTGGCCCTGGTGCAGCGGGCGCTGCGCGTGCCCACGGTCGAGGTCCAGACCTATGCCGAGGCCAAGCAGCGTTTCGAGCGCGACTATCTCGTCGGGCTGCTCAAGCTGACCGATGGCAACGTGGCCGATGCCGCCCGCCTGGCCGATCGCAACCGCACCGAGTTCTACCGCCTGCTGCAGAAGCACGAGCTCACGCCTGGCCACTTCAAAGCCGACGTTGTCGCTGGCCCCGGGGAGTCCGTCGCCGACGAGCGACAACCCTAAGTCGTTGATTTTTAAAGATATTGTGCAGACGCCTCCGGCACTTGTCGGGGTTCGGCGACAAAAAGAGGGGTTTCCGGCCCCGCGCGGCGCCTGCGGCGCCCCGAAAAGCCTCCGGATCGCGCCAAGCCGTTGATCCATAAGCGCTTTTCGAAGCTGGCACAGGGTTTGCCCCTGTACTGGCATGACAGCACTCCACAGCCCATCTTTCGCACTGCGTCCGCAGCGCGACGGCCTGCGTCAAAAGCAGTTTCCCCCCGTCCGGCCCCGTGCCGGCGGGCATTCGCCGGCCGCGTTCCCGGGCTCGGCGGGCGCTGAACCGGATTGCGTGATCAAGCGCTTTCCTGCCATTGGCGACACCTCTTCTTCCTCCCTCGACAAGCAACGTTGGTAAATCACATGAAGCCGAACGACTTCTCCCAACTGAATGTGCTGGCCGACATCGATTTCTCGCACCGCAGCCCGGTGCGCGAAGAACGCCATCCCAATTCGGTGACCGCACCGCCAATGAACCGCGGTTCCATGGCCCCGCGCCCCTGGCGCGGCTTCTGGAACAGCATGGGCACCGCCCTGCTGGTCAAGCTCGGCGCCGGCGGCGCGCGCGCCAAGGCCGCGCCGGCCGAAGCCACGCTGCCCTGGCAGCGCGCCGCAGCCCGCCGCCGCAACGCCTTCATGCTGCTCACGGTGCTAAGCACCCTGGTAGCGTCGGCGCTGTTCGCCGGCGTGCAGCCCGATTACGACAACGTCTGGCTCGAATACGGCCAGATCGGCCTCTACGGCCTGCTCTCGGGCTGGGTCGTCACCGGCTTCGTGACCGCGCTCATGGGCTTCTACGTCTCGCTGCGCGGTGACAAGCATTCGCTCTCGGCCAAGCAGGTGGCGGACCACCCGATGAATCCCGAGGCGCGCACCGCGATCATCATGCCGATCTGCAACGAGGACGTGGCCACGGTGTTTGCCGGCCTGCGCGCCACCTGCGAATCGGTCGCGGCCACCAGCCACGCGCAGCAGTTCGACGTGTTCGTGCTGTCCGACAGCTACAACCCCGAGACGGCCGCCGCCGAGCGCGCCGCCTGGGAAGACCTGCGCGCCGCGCTCGCCGAAAGCCCCAACCAGCCCCAGGTCGAGGTCTACTACCGCCTGCGCACCCGCCGCACGCACCGCAAGGCCGGCAACGTCGCCGACTTCTGCCGCCGCTGGGGCAAGGACTACCGCTACATGGTCGTGCTCGACGCCGACTCCGTGATGAGCGGCGACTGCCTGACCTCGATGGTCAAGCTGATGGAAGCCAACCCGAACGCCGGCATCATCCAGACCGCCACGCAGGCCATCGGCCACGTGACGCTGCATGCCCGCGCACAGCAATTCGCTTCCCGCGTGACGGGCCGCCTGTTCACGCTGGGCATGCAGTTCTGGCAACTGGGCGAATCGCATTACTGGGGCCACAACGCGATCATCCGCGTCGAGCCCTTCATGAAGCACTGCGCGCTCGCGCCGATCAAGGGCACCGGTGGCATGTCGGGCGGCATCATGTCGCACGACTTCGTCGAGGCCGCGCTGATGCGCCGAGCCGGCTACAACGTGTGGCTCTGCGCCGACCTCGTCGGCAGCTACGAGCAGCAACCGCCGGACCTGCTGGCCGAACTGCAGCGCGACCGCCGCTGGTGCCAGGGCAACCTGCAGAACGCCCGCCTGATGGCTGAACCCGGCATTCACCCGGTGCACCGCGCCATGTTCGTGACCGGCACCATGGCCTACGCCTCGGCACCGCTGTGGCTCGCATTCCTGACGCTCGGCACCGCACTGTGGCTCAACGGCTCGAGCCTGATCTCGAGCTGGAGCGTGCTGCCGGCGGAACTGGCCGGCCTCTGGGTCTGGACCCTGTGCCTGCTGTTCCTGCCGCGCCTGCTGGGCATCATTGCGGTGCTGATGCGCAAGGAGCAGCGCCAGTACGGCGGCGTCTGGGGCCTGGTGAAGAGCTCGGTGCTCGAGAGCGCGCTGGCGATCGTGCAGGCGCCGGTGCGCATGCTGGCCCACTCGCTGTTCGTGGTGGTCGCCCTCACCGGCATCAAGCTCGACTGGAAGTCGCCCCCGCGCGAAGCCGCTGCCGTGCCGTGGAAGATCGCCGCGTCGCAGCTCGCCCCGATGAGCCTGGTGGTCGGCGCGCTGGCCCTCGGTGTCGCGATGATCGATGCGAGCGCGCTGCTGTGGCTCATGCCGGTCGGCCTGCCGCTGCTGCTGGCGATCCCGCTCACCGTGCTGACGAGCCAGATCGCGCTGGGCACGTCGCTGCGCGACCGCGGCTTTCTGCTGATTCCCGAGGAATCGCGTTCGCCGGCAGTGCTGCGCCGTGCCTGGATGCATGCGCTGCGCCTCGCGCGCCCGGCCGCCCTGGCGGTGGCCTGATGCGCTGACCTCCGACGCTCCGCGAGGAGCGCACAAGAAAAAGCCGGCCCCTGTCAGTCTGTGTAAATAGGCTGCCGCCCGCTTAGATCGAGATGCCCCGCGAGAGCGGGGCATTTTTCGTTAGGCGAGCGATTCCCCCAAGGGCCTCAGCCCCCCAGCGCCCGGAGCATCCAGGGCGCTCCCTTCATGTTGAACACCCGCTTGAGGTTGTA